>JAHEEV010000069.1 GCA_024640505.1 Halieaceae bacterium | reverse complement strand
ACTACTTTGTTACTTTCGCATTCAGCGTAATAGATTTCCTGGACCCCGAAAAAAACCAGTATCGATACAAGCTCGAAAATTTTGATCCGGAATGGATAGAAAACGGTAATAGAAATACTGCTACGTACACGAATCTTCCGGCCGGAAACTACGTTTTTCGAGTTCAGGGCGCCAATTCTGCGGGGATATGGAATCGTGATGGTATTTCCCTGAACGTCACCGTTTTGCCTGCGCCATGGTTTAGCTGGTGGGCTTTCTGCGTGTACGCGTTGTTGCTTTCGGTAACTTTATGGCTTTTCAAGCGAGCATACGACAGTTTTTCGATTAAGCGCAGAGCGCAAGCAATGGCAGTTCAGATGCACGCCACAGAAGAACGTGCAGACGACGATCTACAGGAACAGCTCGAGTCGCAAGACGAACTTATACGATCGATGTATCGCCACAATACCACGACTCTCGGACTGATCAGCGACTACATATCAATTCAGGAAAGTCGTGTATTCGCGGAGCCTGAAAAGAGCGAACCTTCAGAGACTATTGAACGCGTAGAATCGCTGTCAATGCTGGAAGAGTGCCTGCATTTCTATGCCAACACACTCTGCGCTGACCTGCACAAATTCGCGGACATGCTTATTTCACGTTTTATCCGTTGCTCTTCCGTAAGACCGGAGACGATCACCACGATTAATCGTGTCTCTTCAGATCTCGTGCCTGTCGAAATCGCGTCACCGATAGCAGTGGTAATGCACGAGTTATTGAAGAACAGTTTCCAGCATGCATTCGACCTGTCGTCCACAGCAAACTATCTGCAGCTCGACTTCAATCTAACGGAGGCGACTCACAGTTCGCCAGCAAGCTACCAGCTCACGGTAATGGATAGCGGCATTGGTATTCCCGGAATAATCGATATCAACAACCCGGAAACAACGGGGTTGGTCATCGTCAAATCTATTGCCGACAGGATAGGTGGCCAATTGCACCTGGACACCAGTCACGGAACAGTCATATCGCTCAAGGTCCCGGTCTCAGATACTCCGCTGATCGGATAACTTCCCCAACAGCTCGTGCTGGAAACATACCGGTGCTCGATGTTACATTCTGTCGGAGAACCCGGGATGACGTTCGCCTTTGCTTTCAGTTGAACCGGGATTTTATCGGTTACAGCTGAATGAGCGGCCATATTGATAGTAAATACCTCAGAGACCCGGATTAACGTTCTCGGCAGTTCGTGCCATATCACTGTCGATAACAGTAAGGGACAGGGAGAAGAATTGCTCGCGTTGGCAACCGACGAACTGGCGCGCCTGGAGAAAAAGTTCAGTTCATTCCAGCCGGAGAGTATTGTCAGCAGCATAAACCAGTGTGCCGGCACGGGATCCTACACACCGCTCGATGCAGAGTCGCTCAGTCTGTTTAACTATGTATCGGCCCTGTGGCGGGAAAGCAAACATCTCTTTGACCCGTCCACGCGCATTTTGGAAGACTGCTACGATGACAAAGGTCATCTGCTGGCATCGAAAGATCAACTTCAGGGCATGCTGAAACTCGTGGGCTGGTCACGCCTGGAAATCACGGCGGACGGAGCGCACCTGGCAGAAAAAGGCATGCTGATTGATCTCAACAGCTGCATCCGTCCCTACGTGGTCGATTCCTTGCGCAAAATCATGCTCAGGCACAATATCGGTCACGCTCTCATCGAGATGGACCAGGACATGGCTACCATCGGCAAAAGGCCTGACGGAGCCAACTGGCTCGTCGGGGTCCGGCACCCACGCGGATCGCGTACCGCCATCGCGCGGATAAAGCTCAATGACAAGGGGCTGTCTATCCGCGGGGATTTCGAACGCAGTGTCCTGCAGCAGGGTGAGCGCTATGGCAGGGCGTTGAGCCCGATTGATGGCCAGCCAATACCCGGGTTACTGGGTGTCGCAGTACTGGCAGATACTTGCCTGACGGCGTGCAGTGCCGCCAGCGTCGCACGCCTGAAAACCGAGTCGTCGGCAATGCAATGGCTGGAGAATCTGGGCTACCCCTGGTTCGCAATCGACCGCAGTATGAACTGCCATGGCCCGCTGGCTCCCTGAGCCAATGAGATTACCGGCCACTGAATCGCGGCGGGCGTTTTTCCCTCTGGGCTGCCAGACCCTCCTGGAGATCGGAGGAGTTGGCACAAAGCGATGTCAAAGCACCTATTCTTTCGGCATCGATCTCGCCTGAGGCGGCCTGCAACAGGATTTCCTTCATGGACTGCACCGCAAGCGGCGCGAGCTCTGAAATATGCAGGGCCAGCTTATGCGTCTCTTCTTCCAACTGCGAAGGTAACAGGAGGTGGTCGAGAAAGCCGATCTCCAGCATGGCCCGGGCCTCAAATGCTTCTGATGCCACCAGGATCCGCCTCGCCAGATTAACCCCCAGGTGCTCCACCAGCCGGTTTATACCGCTCAGCGGGTAGCAGATTCCTATCGCCGCTGCGGGAACCCGCATACGACTGCCTTCGACGCCCAGCCGGAAGTCACAGCTCAGGGCCAGTTCCACGCCCGCACCAAAGACGCTGCCATTGAGCGCACAAATTGTGGGAACGGAAAGCTTATGCAGTTGCTCGGTTGTTTTTTGAAAGCAATCCTCGCGAATGTGGCCGGCCTCCAGTTGCTGCAGGGAGGCGCCGGCGCAAAAAGTCTTCTCCCCGACACCTGTCAGCACCAGTACCCTGACCTGGTCATCGGCAGACACCTCATCAAGGGCGGCCTGGATACCGGTCAACTCCTCCTGTCCCAGTGCATTGTGTCTATCTGGATTATTGAGCACGATGCGGGCTATGTGGCCACTGCGCTCATATAAAATTTTATCTGTCATCGTCTTTTCCATACCGATCAGAATAGTGAGTTTCGCATAGAGGCATAGTCCCCGCCAGTCGCAGTCTCGCCAGGGTGACCCGAGGCGCGCTACCATACCGGCCAGTGGTCCGGAGGGGTATTACATGATCAACCGATGTGGCTGGTGCGGGAATGACCCGCTCTATATGAGCTATCACGACGAGGAGTGGGGTGTACCCGTCAAGGATGACCAGACGCTCTTCGAGTTCCTCCTGCTGGAGGGCGCCCAGGCCGGACTTGCCTGGATAACCGTATTGCGCAAACGGGACGGCTACCGCAGGTTGTTCGACGGTTTCCAGCCCGGAAAAGTCGCGCGCTACAGCGATCGCAGGCTGGAGAAGTTACTGCAGGACCCCGGCATCATTCGCAACCGGCTGAAGGTCTTCGGCGCTCGCACCAACGCCCGTGCTTACCTGCAGGTCCAGGAGGAATTCGGCAGCTTTTCCGATTACATCTGGGGATTCGTCGACGGCCGCCCGATCCAGAACCACTGGCGCCGTCTCGAAGACCTGCCCGCCACCAGCCCGATATCCGACAAAATCAGCAAGGATATGAAGCGGCGCGGCTTCACCTTTGTCGGATCTACGATTATGTATGCACATATGCAGGCTACCGGTATGGTAAATGATCACATTGCCGACTGTTTCCGCCATCGGGAGTGCCAGCAACTGGCCAAGCCGCTTACCCCTCGGGGATAGCTGCTAGAATTAGCTCCCCTATCGGGAGCCACTGTTGAAAGAACCAAGCACAGACAAACCAGCATCCTCCAGCCGGCACGTATGGCAGCTGGCGTGGCCGACCATCATTTCCAACCTGCTGTTCACCACAGTAGGCTTTATGCACATCAAGATAGTTGCCGGACTGGGGACCAGCGCCGTGGCGGCGGTCACCACGGGCCACAGGGTCTTCTTCCTGATACAGGCCATCATGATGGGCATATCGGTCGCCACAACGGCACTGGTCGCCCGCAGCTGGGGTGCCAGGGATATCCCGCGGGCAGAACTCACCAGTTGGACTTCGCTGGCGATTGCCATCGGCCTTGGCGCGGCACTCACGGTCCCGGTCATGCTGATACCGGAAAGCATTGCCGGACTGTTCGGACTGGACGAAGCAACCACCCGTGCCGCAGCCAGTTTTATCTTCTGGCTGGGCCTGTTCACGGTCTCCACAGCGGTCAACATTATGCTGTCGACCGCCCTGCGGGCCACCGGTGACGTGATCACACCGTTGCTGTTCCTGGTTTTCAGCTCTGGGTTCAATATTCTTTTTGGCTACCTGCTCGCCTTTGGCATCGGGCCACTGCCTCGCCTTGGCGTTGCCGGTGTTGCGCTGGGGGGCGGCTCGGCCGGTCTTCTCGTCACCCTGTGCTTCGTGTTGTTCTGGTGGCGCGGCAACTTCAACCTGAAACCCCTGAAACGCCGCACAGTTGACTGGGTCACCGCGCGACAGATCCTGAGTATCGGCGCCCCCTCGATGATCGAGCAGGGCATCATCCAGCTATCATTCCTGCTTTTCTTCGCAATCCTCGCGAAATACGGTACCTCCGCCTACGCCGCCTATGGTATTGGCATCAGCCTCGTTTCATTTTCCATCGTGGTGGGCTTCGGGTTTGGCATCGCCGCGGCCACCGTGGTGGGGCAGCAGTTGGGTGCTGGCAACCGGGAAATGGCCGTGAAATCAGGCTGGCGAGGCCTGCGCATGGCGGCGGGGGCCATGGTGTGCCTGTCGGTGCTGCTGGCCCTGTTTGCCCGCGACCTGGCTGAATTCATGATCGATGATCCCCAGGTTATTCAGTACACCACCATTTTTATTTACATGATTGCCGCCTCACAGCCATTAATGGCCTGTGAAATGACACTGGGCAGTGCACTCAGGGGGGCCGGCGACACCCGCTTTCCCCTGTTTGCAACCTTCTGCGGCATCCTGTTCGGGCGCCTGCTTCCTGCCTGGCTGTTCTCCTACCTGGAATTTTCTGTGTACTGGATCTTTGCGGTGATGTTGTCCGACTATGGCATCAAGGCACTGCTGGTCACCTATCGCTATCGATCACTCCACTGGCTGGACAGCCTGGCTCCTGACTTTGGTCCTAGCAAAACTGTAGACAGCGACAAAAAAAATACTTAAAGTTTGAATCTTAGACTAGCCAGTAGGACATAACCTGGATTTCCGTTTTATCCGCGGGAATCCAGTAACAGCATGGAAAAAGACAGGCCCTCAGGCCAGCATAACGCCCCTTCGCCTTTCAACCGCACGGCGCAGCATGACGCCAAACGCCTGGCGATCCTCTCGCAGGCGGCCAAGCTGTTTAACTACAAGGGCTCTCGTGCCACCACCCTGCGCGATATCGCCGACAGCCTGGGGCTGACCAAGACCAGCCTCTACTACTACGTGAAAACCAAGGAAGAGCTGATCTACCTGTGCTACATGGCGGCACTGGATCATCACCAGGCCAGCCTCGACGCCATCGAGCAGCGGTATGATGCGCCCGTTGATCGGGCTTCGGCATTTTTCCTGCAAACTTTTGATGACTGGCTGGCGGCACAGGAAGGGCGAGGGCCCCATGTTGCGGCCCTGCTGGAGATTGCTTCGCTGAAAGGGGCGCACCGGGAAGAAGTCGAGTCCCTCTACATTGCCCTGTTCAAGCGCCTCAGGGCCTATCTGAGGTCCGGTATCGCTGATGGCTCACTGCGACAGTTCGAGGCCACGTCCGCCACGCGCGCGATTCTCGGCTCTGTCGAATGGGCATTTTCCTGGCTGCACAACATCCCCACGGAGCAGGTTCACAGCACCGCCCGCGAAGCTCTGGACATCGTCGCCCGCGGGCTGTACGCCGGTCCGGGCACCTATCTGCCCCGGCCACTGGTGAGAGATCAACAGGAAGCCGGCTCGCTTCAGGGCTTCAACCGCGAACAACAGAACCGGCTGAAGCAGGAGGCGTTCTACCGGACAGGAACCTGGTTTTTCAACAAGCAGGGGTTCAGTGGCACGTCTCTGGATGAAATTGCCGATCGCCTGAACGTTTCCAAAGGCGCTTTCTATTATCACATCAAGAACAAGGAAGACCTGCTGTACAACTGCTATAGCCGCTCACTGGACATGGTCGAGCGGGTGTATGGGGAGGCCGCAGAATCCGGTGGCAGCGGACTGGAGAAGATTGAGCAGGCCTGCAGGCGCATTTTTTACATACAGAACTCGGACGAAGGTCCCCTCATACGCTACAACACGATCACAGCCCTGCCCATGCCGCGGCGGCGCGAAATTCTCAGCCGTACCGACGCCTGTAACGAACGCTTTGGCGATTTCGTGCGCGAGGGGATAAAGGATGGCAGTGTGCGTGACGTCAGCCCTGTTATCGCCCAGGAAATGATAGCCGGGGCGGTCAACGCGTCCATGGATATCAGCCTGTGGCGCCCGGTAGACGGCGTCGATGACGCCGCGATCGACTACTTTGATATATTCTTCAACGGCCTGCTGCAGCGCGACTGACTGCATTAGCGCTCATTCACCCCAGGCCCGGAGCCACCCATGCCAACCGACATCAAAAAGCTGCTCAAGTATCTCGAGGTGGAACGCATCGACAAATACCTGTTCATCGGCAGGAGTCCCAAGCGTCCACCCCGTATATTCGGTGGGCAGGTGCTTGCACAATCTCTCAACGCGGCCGTGCGTACAGTAGCCCCCGAGCGGATAGCCCATTCCCTGCACGCCTATTTCCTGCGCCCCGGGAACCCGGCCAAACAGGTCGTCTATGAGGTAGACCCGATCAGGGAGGGCAGAAGTTTCACTACGCGACGCGTGGTGGCGAAACAGGACGGCGTGGCAATATTCAGTACCGCCGTGTCATTCCAGGTCGCAGAAACCGGGCTGTCGCATCAATTCGAACGACCGCAGGTCACGCCGCCGGAGGAACTCGAGCCGGATCATGAATTCTGGGCCAGGATGAATAAAAAGCACCCCGACAAGCTGCAGTTTCATGCACCGCAGTTGTTACCGATCGAACGCCGGCCGGTGCAACGCCGGGATTACCTGAACCCGCAGCCCACAGAGCCCGAACAGCATATCTGGTTCAAGGTGCTGGGCGATCCGGGTGACGATCATGGCATACACCAGACTCTTCTCGCCTACATGTCAGATTTCGCTCTGCTGGGAACGGCTCTCATGCCCCACCCCTATACCGGCATGAGCAAGAACCTGCAGTCGGCCAGCCTGGACCACGCACTGTGGTTTCACCGCCCCTTCCGGACCGATGACTACCTGCTCTACTCGATGGACAGTCCAAGTGCAGCTGGAGGGCGGGGGTTCAGTCGAGGCAGCTTCTACACGCGCGAGGGTGCCCTGGTTGCATCCACCGCACAGGAGTCCCTGATCCGCCCGATCGGTGACTAGTGTCCTGTCGACCTCATTGCGATAGCGTACTAATTCACCACGGTTTTCATTTCCCGGCCCAATGTCACCAACTCGAGAGAGCCCGCCCGAAGACGCAGATGTGTGATCGAAGCGTTATCGGGCCAGAAGCAGAGTGTTTCCGCGCGGCCCTGTACCCTGCCAACCACGGCGTTTATCACCAGAAAGTGCGTGAAAACGACCGTGGTTTGGCGTAACTCGAGAAGTTGCTGCAACGCGCTGTCACGCCAGCCACACAACGGTGCCGGCTGCCCCTCCCAGGTCTGTTGCATGAATTGCCGTAACCAGGACTGGCGCTCGGGCAGGGGTACGGGTGCCGGGATCTCGCGAAATGCTTCCCTGACGGTAATGGGGAGGGACAATGAGGCTGCCAGTGGCTCTGCCGTCTCCCTGGCCCGGGCCAGGGGACTGCTGATCAACTGCGTTTCCCTGCCCAGCTGAAACTGCAATTCGGTGGCCACATCCTGCGCCTGCCTGACGCCCAGTTGACTGAGGCCGGGGTCACTGGACTCGCTCCAGGAAGATGCCGCCTCGCCGTGCCTGACCAGGTAGATATCCATACTAGACTTACGCTTCTCTACGCTAGCGGTAGCTCACGAGGTTCTCACCATTGCGCGCACCGAGCACCTGGAGGAACGACCGGTCGTTGAAATAGGACAGTGAGACCCGCTCACCGCTGTAAAACAATTGGCTCACCGAGCAGTTGAAGACCGGCTCGTAAAACTTGTAGGCATGCTCGCCGGACAGTCCCAGCACCTGGGAGACGATCGTGGCGATGGTGCCTCCCGACGTGAAGATTCCCAGCGTCTTTCCGCCCCCCTGGGTCGCCATGACCTCGCTCAGCCCCTGCCTGACTGCGCCGGAGTACTCGCTCCAGCTCTGGATCCTGGGATCGTCGCACGCGGGCGATACCCAGTAATTAAAGACCGCATCGATGACCTTCTGGTAGTCCTTGCTGGACGACAATCCCCGATCCATCAGTGCCTGGACAGCCGGATTGGTTTTCACGACCTCGGGCACCAGATACTTCAACTGCTCATCGTTCTGGATTTCATTGAAGCGGGCATCGACGTGGTGAGGGACTTCCCCAGGCTGGCTGGCCAGAGCCAGGCGGGCTGTTTCCCGCTGACGCAAGAGGTCTCCGCTGTACACGGCATCAAACTGGATGCCGTGTTCCCGGAGGTATTCACCCAGCACTTCGGCCTGCCGCGTACCCAGCGGCGAGAGCCTGTCGTAGTCTTCGCTACCGAAGGAGGCCTGTCCGTGCCGAATCAGGTAGATCTCAGCCATCAGCCAACTTCCCGCAAGGCAACCGGTTCACGGGGAAAGCGGAACTTTCGCCGGTAGGGGAAAAAATCCTCAACATAGCCGCTGCGAATTTTCTCCTGCTGCCCCTGCCAGAATGAAACCTCGTACAGGTCTCCGTGCAGCCGGTCAAAAACCTTGCGCGCGCGCTGGTTGCCCGAGAAAAAGAGACGGAACTCCTCGGGGAAAATATCGTTCGGCCCCACCGTGTACCAGGGTTTGCTGGCCATCTCCTCGGCTTCAGTACGGGGCTCGGGGATCTTGCGGAAGTTACAATCCAGCAGCGGCACGATTTCATCGTAATCATAGAAGACCACGCGACCGTGGCGAGTGACACCGAAATTCTTCAGCAGCATATCCCCCGGGAAAATGTTAGCGGCCGCCAGCTGCTTGATCGCATTGCCGTATTCGTCCATCACGTCCATCAGCTGCTCTTCGGTCGCACCCTGAAGATACAGGTTGAGAGGCGTCATGCGTCGTTCCACGTACACGTGCTTGATCACCAGGGCCTTGCCATGCTCCTCGATCACCGAGGGCGCGACCGTGTGCAACTCCTCCATGAGTTCATCGGAAAAACGCTCCCGCGCAAAAGCCAGGTTGGTGAATTCCTGGGTGTCGGCCATGCGGCCCACCCGGTCCCACCGTTTCACCAGATTGTACTTATCTACCACCTGCTGCCGGGTCATATCCTTGGGCGGGGTGAACTTGTCCTTGATGATTTTGAAGACGAAATCATAGGAAGGCAGCGTAAACACGCACATCACCATACCCTTGATACCCGGGGCGATATTGAACTGATCGGTGGTGCTTTCCATATGCCGGTAAGCACAGCGGTGAAAATAGGTTTTGCCGTGCTTGTTGTACCCCATCGCGCTGTATATCTCGGAGATGGGTTTGGCAGGCATCAGCTGTTGCAGGAACAGGACGTACTGGGAGGGAATAGTGGCATCCACGAAGAAGTATGACCGGGTGAAACTGAACAGCACACTCACCATGTCAGAACCGAAGAGGACCGTATCCACGTAGACCGCTCCCGCCTCGTTGTGCAGTATCGGCAGGATGAACGGCATGGACTCACCCCCGGCGACAATGCGACCGACGATGTAGGCACCCTTGTTACGGTAGAAATGGTGCTCTAGCACCTGGTATTCGACATCGCTGCCGGACAGGTCAAAGCGAGGCATGAGGTAACTGTCGATCACTTCGATGATGTGAGTGATATCCCGATCGAGATCTTCATAGGGAATGCTGAAGGTGTAGTCCTCCAGCAGGTTCCGCAACAGGGATGCCATGGAATCCTGCAGTCGGTAGGTCCGGTACACCTTGCTGACGTCGGCGGGCGGCATATCGCCCAGCGTGGAAAAGACGAAAGCGTACTCATTGCGAATCTTGCGATGTTTGAAGACGGCGCAGTAGACGGAATTGAAAAATGTCTCGGCAATCTCGAAGTTGTTATGTCCCTCGATCAGGCGCTCATAAACCCCGCGGGCCTCCCGCCAGAACTCGAAGTCGTGCAGCTGTTCACCCGCGATCAGTTCGACGTACTGGTAAACGTTATTGACCTTGGCCTTGTATAGGTCGATACGCTCGGTAGAAACCTGCTGCATCCCGTGCCAGTCGGCATTTTCGAATCGCGACTTGGCCGCCAGGGTGATGTTCTGGAAATCAGCGAAGTAGGACTCGAAACCGTTGAGTATCGCGCGCGCGAACCGCTTTCGCCTTTCCATAATGACGTCCTACCTCACTTCTCGACCTGTCAGGCTTGTGGCACACCTGTATGTCGGCGCAACTTGCGCATTCCACCCAGCCAGCGATCATAGTCTTCGGCTTTGCGCCGGCGGTACTCGATCACTTCCTTGTGCGGCAGTATCAGAAACTGTTCGGAATCGAGGCCGTTTACAACTTCATCCGCCACCTGCTCAGGAGAGAGTACGCCGTCCACCCCGGCGGTTCCACCATCGCCACCACCGATCATGCGGGTGGCCACAGCCTGTGGGCACAATACGGAGACCTTGATGCCATCGTCGCCGTGGGTAATGGCCAGTGACTCGGCAAAGCCAATCGCCGCATGTTTGGTTGTAGAATAAGCGGCATCGCCGATCTGGTTCAACAGACCTGCCGCGGAGGCCGTGTTGAGGAAGTAGCCCTCCCCGCGATCCAGCATGGCCGGCAGACAGGCCCTGGCCGCAAAGACGTGGGACATCACGTGGATTTCCCACATGGCCTGCCAGGTTTCGTTGGGGGCGGAAGTCGCCCACCAGGGTTCACCATCCAGGGCGATGATCCCGGCGTTACTGCAAAAAAGGTCAATCTGGCCGTGACGGTCTTCGACGTCGGCAACCATGGCCTGGATCTGACGCTCATCCCGGACATCCAACCCGAAAGCGTCACCTTCAAGGCTGTCGGCAACGACCCTGGCGTTCTTCTCCTCCAGGTCTACGACCACGACCTTGCGGGCACCCTCCTGGTGAAAGCGCTCACAGAGCGCCTTACCTATACCGTTGGCACCGCCGGTGACCACGGCCACCTTGCCCGCTAATTGCATTACAGCATTTCCTCGGCGATGAGCTCGAGAATGACCGGGTCCTGCGCACTCAGCAGCATACTGCCCACCTCGCCGCGCTTGCCGGCCTCTTTCCAGGGCCCCAGGCGCTCCCGGATGCGGTCATGGGAACCCACCAGGGCGACCTCATCCAGCAGCTCGTTCGGGACCAGGGACTCCGCCTTCCCTTTGTCGCCGGACAGGTAGAGATCCTGTATGCGCTCGGCCAGATCACCGTACCCGAGACGGGTGGCGTAGTCGGTATAGAAGTTCTTGCCTTTGGCACCCATGCCGCCAATATAGAGCGCGAGCCACGGCCGCATCGCATCGAAAGCCGCATCGAGATCGTCATTGGGCGACACCATCACAAACGGCGCAACGTCGAAATCTTTCAGGCTCTTGCCACCGCCCGCCTTGTCAAACCCGGCCTGCAGGTGCTCGCCTATCACCTCGTATTTGTTGGGGTCCATCCACACAGGAAACACCCCGTCGGCCACCTCCCCGGCGCAGCGCAGGCCGGCGGGCGTGATGGAAGCCGTATAGATCGGCACGTCGGGCGCGGCATCCAGAATCGACTTGAGGGGTTTGCCGAGCCCTGTCGTGCCGTCTCCCGTATTGGGGAGCTGGTAGACCTGGCCATCGAATTCGACCGGACCTTCACGCCCCATGATGGCCCGCATAATCTTGATATATTCGCGCGTACGGGTAACTGGTTTGCCATAGGGAACGCCATGCCACCCCTCCACCACCTGTGGGCCGGAGGCCCCCAGACCAGCGATGAAGCGCCCTCCCGACAACTGGTGCAGTGACATCGCGGTCATGGCGCACATGGCGGGGGTACGCGCGGGCATCTGCATGATGGCGGTACCCACCCGTATCTTCTCGGTCTGCGCCAGGATCCAGGTAGCGGCTGTTACCGCGTCGTTGCCGTAGGCCTCTGCAGTCCAGACGGAGTCGTAACCCAGGGCCTCCGCCTTCCTGATCAGGTCGATGGGGATGTGTATACGTTTTCCGGCATAACCCAGCAAGAAACCCAGTTTCATAGTCGTTCTCCTGTTGCTGCCATCGGGGATGGCAGGGACAAATCAGTTATAGCGAAGGGCGTTGAATTTTGCCTGATGATAGTCGCCATTGCCAAAAGTCGTGTTGATCATCATCAGGCGCTTCGCGTAGTGGCCGATGTCCAGCTCGTCGGTAATTCCCATTCCGCCGTGCAACTGTATCGCCTCGCCGAAAATATGCTTGCCCGCCCTGTCCATCATCACCTTGAGGGCATGAACGGCGGTTGCAGCATCTTCTTCCGCGTCTGTGAGTGCGCAGACCGCCCGGTACAGGAGCGACCTGGTTTGCTCGTAGGCGATGAAGGTATCGACCATGCGATGCTGCAACGCCTGGAAACTGCCGATCGGTACGCCGAACTGCTCACGGGTCCGGGTGTACTCCACCGTCTTGGCATTGAGCTCCCCCATGATGCCGACCGCTTCAGCGCCCAGCGCCAGGACGGCCTGCATCACCACGGACTCGATCAGCGGATAGCCGCCATCGAGTTCGCCCACCAGGTTACCTGCGGGGACTTTGACATCGTTCAGTACCAGGTTGACGACCCGTCGCCCGTCCATCAAAGAGTATGCCAGCTTGTCCAACCCGGGCGCATCCGCCGCCACCAGAAACAGGCTGACGCCCTGCTCCGCACACTGCTCCCCGCTGGTGCGGGCAGATACGATAAAGTGATCCGCGTTGCCGCCGTTGAATACCACGACCTTCTCACCATTCAGGCGATACCCGTCCCCGTCGGCACTGGCGGTCGTGGCAACATCCGCCAGCTCATAGCGGCTCTGGCGCTCCAGGTAGGCGAAGGCCCCCAGGCAGCTGCCGTCGATAATGGCGGGAATATAGTCGGACTGCTGGGCGTCGCTGCCGCCCTGCTGCAGCAGCCCCCCGAACAGCAGCACCGTCTCCAGGTAGGGTTCGAGCACCAGTCCGCGACCCAACTGTTCCATCACGACCATGACATCCACCGCGTCACCGCCAAAACCGCCGTGCTCTTCCGCGAAAGGAATGGAAAGCCAGCCCAGTTCGGCAAACGTCTGCCAGAATTCGCGGCTCATGCCCGCCTCGGATGCGGCGATACTGCGCCGGGTGTCGAAATCGTAATCATCCTGGACAAAGCGTGCCACACTGTCGCGCAGCATCACCTGTTCTTCACTGAAATCAAAGTTCATTGTTCAATTCTCCCTGGTGTCGCCGGCTTAAAGGCCGAGCACGGCCTTGGCAATCACGTTTTTCTGGACCTCATTGGAGCCGCCGTAGATGGTGGACGCGCGTCCGTACATATAGGCCTGACGGGCTTCGCGCCCGAACGCATGACCCAGCGCTTCCGCGGTCAACTCGCTGGGCATGGCCCCCTGATAATAGGCCGCGACTTCCATCCGCAGTTCCTGGACCGCCTGCTGAATCTCCGTGCCCCTGATCTTCAGCAGTGATGATTCGGCACCGGGTGCTCCCCCGGTGGCAACCGATGCCAGTACCCGCAGCTCGGTAAACTCCAGCGCCATCAGTTCTATTTCGACATCTGACAGGCGCTTCTGGAACAGGGGATCGGCAAGCAGGGACTTGCCACCGTTCACCTCGGCCCGGGCAAACTCCCTGACCTGCTCCAGCTTGCGTTTGGAATCAGCCACTTCGGCAATCGCGGTACGCTCGTGGGCCAGCAAGGCCTTGGCATAGGTCCAGCCCTTGTTTTCCTCACCAATCCGGTTGGCTACCGGCACCCGGACGTTGTTGAACTCCACCTCATTGAGACTGTGGTGGTTGTCGATGGAGACAATGGGATTCACCTTGATGCCCGGCGTCTTCATGTCGATGAGCAGGAAGCTGATGCCCTCCTGCTTCTTGCCTTCCGAACTGGTGCGGACCAGACAGAAGATCCAGTCGGCATGCTGGGCGTACGTGGTCCAGATCTTGGCGCCGTTGACCACGTAATCATCCCCGTCTCGCTCCGCTTTGGTCTTGAGGGAGGCCAGGTCGGACCCGGAACCAGGCTCGGAATAGCCCTGGCACCACCAGTCGTCGCTCGAGAGGATACGGGGCAGGAAATGCTGTTTCTGTTCATCCGTACCGAAGGTATAGATAACCGGCCCCACCATTTTCAGGCCGAAGGGCACGACATCCCGGATACCGGCAGCTGCGCGCTCTGTCTCAAAAATATAGCTCTTGGTGGCATCCCAGCCGGTACCGCCATATTCCGCCGGCCACCCGGGGGCAATCCAACCCTGTTCATGGAGCCGTTTCTGCCACTCCACGATGGCCTGCTTGTAGACTTTGGGGTCCGGAGTGGACAGGCGGCTGTCCAGTTCCTCATCGTATGCCTGCGCGAAGAACGTGCGCACCTCGTCGCGAAAAGCGAGATCCTCCGAAGCAAATGCTGTATCCACAACGCTACCTCCCTAGCTGAATTTGACCTTTGGGTATGTTTTTCATTTTCGGGGCATGTACGATAGCGACTCCCCGGTCACAAAACAAGGACTGGCCATGACAGAAATATTGATTCGCGAGGACAGCAAAAACAGGCATCCCGCGGTCGGCTGACGGCTGCAGCCACGTCCCGGCAACCGCCCGGGCGCTACTGGCGTGCTTTATCCTCCAGATATTGGATATTGTGCTTCAGACGCGCCGCCACATCCTCACCCACCTTGCCCATGGACAAGGCCAGCCTCAGTACCTGCGCAGCACTGCCAAACTCACCCATTTTAGCCAGCAGGTTCGCCAGGTTATTGCACAGGGTGAAAGTGCGGTGGCCGGATTGAAACAACTGCTGATAAATCCTGTATGCCTGTGCATATTCGGCGAGCCTGTAGTGCGCCTCGGCGATACCCTCCAGGCATTCGTTCTGCCTGTAATCGAGTGCAACCGCGCGATTGAAGTGTTCGATCGCTTTGCGATAATCCTGCTTCTGGTACATGCACACCGAGGCCGCGGCCTTGTGGAGACGCCCATCATCGGGCTCTGTCTCCAGTTCCTTTTCCATCATGCGAAGGTAGTTGAGCTGGCGGGCATCCTGTGGCTTTGAAGGATCGGCATCGCAATGATGGTGCAAGGGTATTTCCAGAACCGTATGCCTGAAATCTTCCAGAGAGCGATCGATCACTTCATGTATGCGCCCACTGTAGCGAATCTTTTCCCGATTGCGAAACAGGCGGGCGATCAGGTTTTTGCGATACCCTGCATGCCCCATGCTGTAGGGCGTCTGTTCCTCGACCGGTATCCACCCGTTCTCGAGTGGGTTGTTTGAGTAATTGTATTGTGTAAGGAAAAAGGCGTCATAACTGGTGTTGGCTATTATCCGCCTCAGGCTCCTTGCATCCGCTTCTTCCATCCACTCATCGGCATCCAGCACGAGAATCCAGTCTCCGGACGCCTGTTCAAGCGCGTAGTTCCGCGCGGCAGCAAAGTCGTCACGCCACTCGAAATCGTAAATCCTGTCGGTAAATTGTGCGGCTATCGCCCTGGTTTCATCCGTGGAACCCGTATCGACGATAATGATCTCGTCGACATGGTCTTTCACAGCGCCAAGGCAGCGAGCAAGGAAATGGGCCTCGTTTTTTACGATCATGCACAAGGAGAGCGTGGGCGCCTCCTCGGCAGACAGATTTTCAGCCTTGTCGCGGGTCAATGGTCAGACAAAATCAGTAGAGCAGGCTGTAAAGCTTGCGCTGGTACTCCGCAGCCAGCGGATCACCCTTGCCGAGAGTGGCTATACTGTCCAGCAGCAAGCGCTTGGTGACACCGTCGCCGTGCTCACGGTCCTGGCGAAGAATGGTGATGAGGTACTCCATACCATCCTTGAACTGGCCCGCATCGATATACTGGACGGCAAGTTGCGACATGATGTCGAGGTCGTCCGGATTTGCCGCCAGCTTCTGCTCCAGTGCATCGATCTCCGGGGATTTGGCTGCCTCGCGCTTGATATCCAGCTGCGCCCGCAATTGCTCGTAGGCGGCGTCCTGGTCCGCCAGGCGGATGCCGTCGAGCAGCTTTTCCGCTTCGTCCAGCCGCATGCACTCGATCAGGGCATGGGCGTAAGGAATGGTTATCTCGTGCAGGTGTCCGGACTCTTCCCAGGCCTGGCGCAGAGGCGTCAGGGCAGCCGCGAAATCGCCCCGTTCCATGCTTTCCTGCGCCAGCCTCAGCAGACCGTCCCAGGGTTTGGGCAGGTATTTCTCCAACATCTGGCGCACAGCGGTTTCGGGCTGCGCGCCGACAAACCCGTCGACTGGCTGGCCATTCTGGATGACCATCACGGTCGGCAGGCTGCGCACACCGAACTGCTGGGAAATCATCTGCTGTTCGTCGGCATTGACCTTGGCCAGCAGAAAGGCGCCCTGGTATTCCATCGCAATGCGCTCAAGCAGGGGCATGAGCACCTTGCAGGGCTCGCACCAGTCGGCCCAGAAATCCACCACCACCGGGCGTTGATGCGACTCGTCGATCAACATTGCCGCCGCATTGGTTTCGTCGATATTGACGATGAAATCAGCCACGCATTTCTCCCATTCAAGCTACTTAACGTAGGAGCCCGCTACCCATAAAGAGGGGCACGCTGTCCGCGAGCGATCGCGGTCTGAGACCGCTCCTACAGACCCATTCAGCGTAGGAGCTCGCTCCGCGAGCGATCGCGGTCGGAGACCGCTCCTACAGACCCCCATTCACCGTAGGAGCCCGCTCTGCGAGCGATCGCGGTCGGAGACCGCTCCTACAGATTCCCATTCATCGTAGGAGCTCGCTCCGCGAGCGATCGCGGTCGGAGACCGCTCCTACAGGCCCATTCAGCGTAGGAGCCCGCTCCGCGAGCGATCGCGGTCGGAGACCGCTCCTACAGGCCCATTCATCGTAGGAGCCCGCTCCGCGAGCGATCGCGGTCGGAGACCGCTCCTACAGGCCCATTCAGCGTAGGAGCTCGCTCCGCGAGCGATCGCGGTCGGAGACCGCTCCTACAGACCCCCATTCACCGTAGGAGCCCGCTCTGCGAGCGATCGCGGTC
>JAHEEV010000194.1 GCA_024640505.1 Halieaceae bacterium | reverse complement strand
GCCCAGACGCCCTTCGGCGGCACCATCGCCCACGGTTTCCTGACCCTGTCCATGCTGGTGAAGATGATGGAAGGGGTCGGCATCGTGCCGGAAAACGTCGTGATGGGCATCAACTACGGGTTCGACAAGGTGCGCTTCCTGGCGCCAGTCCGCGCGGGTAAGCGAGTGCGGGTTCATGCAGAGGTGATCAGCGTGGACCAGAAGGACGACAACCGTTTCCTGATCAAGCAGGGCATCTCCGTGGAGATCGAGGGCGAGGAAACGCCCGCGCTGGTTGCCGAGTGGCTGTCCATGGTTGTCACCGGCTAGCGGGCCGGTATCCGGGCGGCATCAACGACGGCTCCGGTATACCGCTGCAGGCTTTGATCTGTTGGACCTGCAGTAGTGTGTCGGCCGAATGAATCAGGCTCTGCACGGACCTGCAGTTACTGTCGCTGGACGATTGGCAGTCCCCTGCGGGGTGAGTGTGTGATTTCGGCGCCCCGGTTTTAAATTTATTATCCACAGAGGAATCAAAGCAATGACCATACGCTATGACGGCAAGGTTGCCATTGTCACCGGCGCGGGCCAGGGTCTGGGCCGCAGTCACGCCATCGAGCTGGCCAAGCGCGGCGCTAAAGTCGTGATCAACGACCTCGGCGGTGCCAAGGACGGGACCGGGGGCTCCAGCGAGGCGGCCAGGTCCGTCGTCGCGGAAATTGAGGCCCTGGGCGGCGAAGCCATCGCCAACGGCGCCAATGTGGCGAAGTACGCCGAGGTCGAGGCCATGGTCAAGCAGGCCATGGACCAGTGGGGGCGGGTGGATATCCTGGTCAACAACGCCGGCATCCTGCGCGACAAGAGCTTTGCCAAGGGCTCCCTGGAAGACTTCCAGCTGGTGCTCGATGTGCACCTGATGGGAACGGTGAACTGCACCAAGGCGTGCTGGGACATCATGCGCGAGCAGGAGTACGGCCGGATTGTGGTGACCACCTCCTCCAGCGGCCTCTACGGCAACTTCGGCCAGAGCAACTACGGCTCGGCCAAAATGGGGGTGATCGGCCTGATGAACACACTGGTACAGGAGGGTGCCAAGTACAACATCCGGGTAAATGCCCTGGCGCCTACAGCGGGAACCCGCATGACCGAGGGCCTTATCGACGAGAAGGCCTTTGAACTGCTGACCCCGGAAACCGTGACCCCCGCCGTGCTGTATCTGGTCGGTGAGGATTCCCCCAACCGGACCATCCTGTGCGCCGGCGCCGGCTCTTTCGCCGTGACCCGCATCGTGGAAAGTGACAGCGTGTGGCTGTCGCCGGAAGAGCAGACCCCGGAGGGCATTGCCGCCCACTGGGATGAGATCTCGTCCACCGCGGGCGAAAAGGCCCTGCAGGCCGGCTTTGAGCAGTCTTTCAAGATGGTGGGCAAGGCCGTGGAAGGACTGGGTATCAAGCTGGACTAATCATCACGCCGGGCCGGTCTTGCCGGTGCCTGGCCTCCCTGGAGAGAGAACATGAGAGAAGCTGTAATCGTATCAACTGCCCGCACCCCGATTGGCAAGGCTTATCGCGGTGGTTTCAATAACCTTGGCGGGGCTTCCCTGGGCGCCGCCTCCGTCGCCGAGGCGGTAAAGCGCGCCGGCATCGACCCCGCTCGGGTGGACGATGTCATCATGGGCAGTGCGCTGCAGCAGGGCGCTACCGGCAGCAACGTGGCGCGCCAGATCGCCCTGCGGGCGGGTCTGCCGGTCACGGTTTCCGGCATGACCATCGACCGGCAGTGTTCCTCGGGCCTGATGGCCGTGGCGACCGCCGCCAAGCAGATTATCGACGACGGCATGACCTGCGTTGTCGGTGGAGGCCTGGAGTCCATTTCCCTGGTGCAGAACGAGCATATGAACCTCCACCGAATGGTCGACGAGGAACTGATGGCCATGCACCCGAACATTCATATGCCTATGCTGCAGACCGCCGAGGTTGTTGCGGATCGCTACAAGGTCTCCCGGGAGGCGATGGACGAATATGGCCTGCAGTCCCAGCAGCGCACGGCCGCTGCCTACGAGGCGGGCAGGTATGCGGATGAGCTGGTGGACGTGACCTGTAAGCGCACTGTGTGGGACAAGGAGACCGGTGAGGCATCGGAAGTGGAGGCTACGGTGTCCGCGGACGAGGGTTTGCGGGCCACCACTGCCGAGGGGCTGGCCGGTCTGAAAACGGTGATCGAGGGCGGCACCATTACGGCGGGTAACGCCTCCCAGCTCTCTGATGGCTCTTCCGCCCAGGTGGTCATGGATGCCAGGGTGGCCGAGCAGGAAGGACTGGAACCCCTGGGAATCTACCGCGGTATCGCGGTGGCAGGCTGCGAGCCCGACGAGATGGGTATCGGACCGGTCTTTGCGGTGCCCAGGCTGCTGCAGCAGCACGGACTGAGCGTGGATGACATCGGCCTGTGGGAGCTGAACGAGGCCTTTGCGGTGCAGGTGATCTACTGCCGCGACCAGCTGGGCATCGACAACGACAAGCTCAACGTCAATGGCGGCGCGATCTCGATAGGCCACCCCTATGGCATGAGCGGCTCGCGCATGATCGGTCACGCCCTGATCGAGGGCAGACGGCGCGGTGTGAAGTACGTGGTGATCACCATGTGCGTCGGGGGCGGCATGGGTGCCGCCGGCCTGTTCGAGGTTGTATAGACAGCGGGGAAACTGAACGGCGCCCGCGGGCGCCGTTTTTGTTATGGTTACGCATCTGTTTTTAAAGCGAGGCAATACATGAAAGCACTGGTTTGCAGGGAACACGGGATGCCGGACAAGCTCGACCTGGTCGATGACTGGCCCGAGCCGCAGTTGGGTGACAATGACGTACTGGTGGATGTCAAAGCGGCCGGGCTGAATTTCCCCGACGTACTGATCATCCAGGGCAAGTACCAGTTTCAGCCGGACCTGCCCTTCATTCCCGGCGGCGAGTGCTCCGGGGTGGTGGCCGCTGTGGGCAGCAAGGTCAACCGCTTCAAGGTGGGGGACAAGGTCATCTCCTCCACGGGCGCCGGTGCCTTCTGTGCGAAAATTGCCGTCAACGAGAATGCCGTATTTCCCATGCCCCCGGTCCTGAGCTTTGAGCAGGCAGCCGGTATCAGCATCACCTATTTCACGTCCTATTACGCGTTGAAGCAGCGCGCCAATCTCCAGCCGGGCGAAACCCTCCTGGTACTGGGCGCCGCCGGGGGCGTGGGCACCACGGCCATCGAGCTGGGCAAGCTGATGGGTGCGAAGGTGATTGCCGCAGCCAGCTCCGACGAGAAGCTGGCGTTGTGTAAACAGCTGGGCGCCGATGAGGTGATCAACTACAGCGAGGTCTCCCTCAAGGATGCCATCAAGGAGCTGACCGACGGGAAGGGGGTCGATGTGGTCTACGACCCGGTAGGGGGCGACTACGCCGAACCCGCCGTGCGCAGCATGGCCTGGAACGGCCGCTACCTGGTGATCGGCTTCGCCAGTGGTCCGATTCCCAAAATCCCCCTCAACCTGACGCTGCTCAAGGGCTGCTCCATCGTCGGCGTCTTCTGGGGTCGTTTTACCGGCGAGGAACCGGCCCGGCATGTGCAGAATATCGAGGAGCTGTGGGAGCTCTTCAGCAGCGGCAAACTGAGCCCGGTGGTGACCGACGTCTATCCCATCGAGCAGTACGAAGAGGCCTATAATTGCATGATCGAGCGCCGCGCGCGTGGCAAAGTGATCATAACCCTGTAGGAGAGCGCTATGCAGGGATTCGAATTCAACACGGTCAGGCAGATTATCAGCGGCGCCGGCAGCGCGCTGCAGCTGTCGGAGCCGTGCCGTCGACTGGGTATGGATAAACCCCTGCTGGTCACCGACCCGGGCCTGGTGGCTATCGGCCTGATCGCACCGGTTCTAGCCGCGCTGGAGGATGAGGGTTTCAGCCCGGTGATGTTCGACCAGGTGCGGGAGGACCCGCCCGAGGCCACCGTGCTGGCTGCGGCGGAACTGGGTCGGGAGACCGGGGTGGACGGTGTCATCGCCGTCGGGGGCGGCAGCTCCATGGACGTGGCCAAGGTGGTGGCGGTTCTGTTGGGCGGGCACCAGCCCCTGGCGGAACTCTACGGGGTCGGCATGGTGAAAGGCGAACGCCTCCCGCTGGTGCTGGTGCCCACGACGGCGGGTACCGGCTCCGAAGTGACGCCCGTGGCAGTCATCACCACGGGCGAGACCACCAAGGCAGGTGTCTCCTCCCCGGTACTGCTGCCCGATGCGGCCGTACTCGACGCAGACCTCACCCTTGGCCTGCCTCCGGCGGTTACCGCCATGACCGGGGTCGACGCCATGGTCCATGCCATCGAGGCCTATACGTCCAGGCACCAGAAGAATCCGATCTCCGACAACCTGGCGCGACAGGCCCTGGTCCTGCTATCACGTAATATCCGCACCGCTGTGCTCGATGGACAGAACCGCGAAGCCCGGGAAAACATGCTGCTCGGTGCCTGCCTGGCGGGACAGGCCTTCGCCAATGCGCCGGTTGCCGCAGTGCATGCCCTGGCCTACCCGCTCGGTGGCCACTATCACATTCCCCACGGACTCAGTAACTCCCTGGTATTGCCCTCGGTGCTGGAGTTCAATGCGTCCGAAGCCAGTGCGTTGTACGCCGAGCTGGCGGAACTGGTGATCGGGGAAACCGTGCCGGGCAGTGCGGAAGGTAAGACCGACGCCCTGATTGAGGCGCTGCGCACCCTGATCGATGACGTTTCCCTGCCGGCCACCCTGGCGCAGGCAGGCGTTTCCGAGGGAGACCTGGAAATGCTGGCGGAGGATGCCATGCTGCAGCAGCGGCTGCTGGTCAACAACCCGCGGGACGTGGCTTACGACGACGCCCTGGCGATCTACCGCGCCGCCTACTGGGGTAACGCAT
>JAHEEV010000068.1 GCA_024640505.1 Halieaceae bacterium | reverse complement strand
CACCGTCGATCATCGCCCCGATGGCAATGGCAATGCCGCCCAGGGACATGATATTGGCGTTGAGGCCCTGGGCGTACATGACGATGAAGGCCACCAGGATACCCACCGGGAGGCTCACCACCGCAACGAGCGAGGAGCGTATATGGAACAGGAACACCATGCAGACGAGGGCGACCAGCAGCAGTTCCTCGGCCACCTTGCGCCACAGGTTGTCCACAGCGCGCTCAATCAGGCCCGAGCGGTCGTAGACAGTAACCACCTCCACCCCCTCGGGCAGGCTGGCCTGGAGCTGAGCCAGTCGCCGTTTCACTCCGTCGATCGTGCGCTGGGCGTTTTCGCCGTAACGCATCACGATAATGCCACCGACGGTCTCTCCCTCGCCGTCCAGTTCGGCGATGCCGCGGCGCATCTGCGGCCCGATCCCGATATCCGCCACATCCTTGAGCAGCAGGGGTGTGCCGTTGCGATTCACGCCCAACGGCACGTTGCCCAGATCCTCCTCACTGGCGATATAGCCCGAGGCCCGCACCATGTACTCCGCCTCGGCCATTTCGATCACCGATGCACCCACCTCCTGGTTGGCCTGGAGAATGGCATTGCGGATCATCGACAGGGGGATATCAAACGCACGCAGCCTGTCCGGGTGCACCGTGACCTGGTACTGCTTCACCATACCGCCGACGGTTGAAACCTCCGACACCCCCGGCACGGCCTGCAATTCAAACTTCAGAAACCAGTCCTGCAGGCTGCGCAGCTGGCTGACGTCGTGGCGACCGGTGCGATCCACCAGTGCATACAGGTAGACCCAGCCCACCCCCGTGGCATCCGGGCCCAGCTGTGGCCGGGCTGCGGGAGGCAGCGATGGCGCCACCTGGCTCAGGTACTCCAGCACCCGGCTACGGGCCCAGTAGAGGTCGGTATCCTCGTCGAAGATCACATAGACATAGGAATCCCCGAAAAAGGAATAGCCCCGCACGGTTACCGCGCCAGGCACCGACAGCATGGCGGTGGTCAGCGGGTAGGTCACCTGGTCCTCCACTACCTGGGGCGCCTGGCCCGGGAAGCTCGTTTTGATAATGACCTGTACATCGGAGAGGTCGGGAATGGCGTCAATGGGCGTATTGCGCACGGAGAACACCCCGGCAGCTACCAGGATGGCCGTGGCCAGCAATACGAAAAAGCGGTTGGCAACAGACCACCGGATGACGGCTGCGATCATGTCACACTCCCCCGTGCTGGTGATGGTCCCGGTGAGCCTCTTGAGTCTGGTGGCCCTCATGGCCCTTGTGGCCACCCGCATTCATCGGCGTCATTCGTCGAAAATCCGACGTCTTCCCGGATTCCGAGTCCAGCAGGAATTGCGCGGATACCACCACCTCCTCACCCGCGTCCAGTCCCGCCAGGATCTCAACCTGCTCCGGACCCATGCGCCCCAGTTCCACTGCGACGGCTTTGAAACGGCCGTCGCCGAGCGCCAGTACCACCCGGTCCTGGCTGCCGGTGCGGATCACGGCTTCCCGCGGTACGGCCAGCACCTCCCCGTCCGCGGTGGTCTGGATAATGACCTGGGCGAACATATTGGGGCGCAGCACCCGGTCTTCGTTGGCAAAGCGCAGGCGCACCCGCAACGTACGGGTTTTCTCATCCAGGGAGGGGTAGACATAGTCCACGATACCCTGCCACTTCCGTCCGGGCAGGTACTCCAGGGTCATGGTCACCGGGAGCCCGACCTGCAGCGCCGCGGCCTGGCGCTCGAACACCTCGGCCTCCACCCACACATCGTCCAGAGCGCCAATGGACATCAACGTCTTCTGGGGGCCGACAAAATAACCCTCGCGGATGTTCAGGTTGTCCACCACACCGTCCTGCGGTGCCCGGAAGGTGACCGTCTGTCGCACTTCCCGCCCTCGCTTGAGCGCGGCAATGAAGTCCGCCGACAGTTGCAGCGCCAGCAAGCGATCCTCTGCCGCCTGCACGAGTTGGCGGTTGTCCCGTCTCAGGGCCAGAACCAGCTCTTCCTGGGCATTGACCAGCTGGGGCGAATAGAGGTCATACAGCGGTTGCCCCGCGGCAACCGGATCACCGGCCGCCTTCACATAGAGCTTCTCGATCCAGCCTTCCACCCGGGGGTGGATATGGATCAGCCGATCCTCGTCGTATTGCACGTACCCGACAGTGCGGATATCCGCCTGCAGGGAGCGGTAACCGGCTTCCGCAGTTCTTACCCCCAGATTGTTGACCACCTCGGGAGCGATTTCGACCGTACCAGGCCCCGTGTCACCACTTCTTTCCTCGTAGACCGGGATAAGATCCATGCCCATGGGGGATTTCCCGGGGCCATCGCGCCGGTACTCCGGGTCCATCGGGGCTACCCAGTAAAGGGGTTTGCGCTCCGCACTGCCACTTTCCGTCGATCCGGCGGTTTTACCACCCGACTGCATCCAGGCCGCGGTGAGCGCACCGCCGGCCAGCAGGCCCAGAACCAGCGCCGCGACCGTTTTCATCGATTGATTCATAACGTGTGCTCTCCTGTCAGGCGCCGACGGCAACCAGGAAATAGTTCAACTGACTGATGGATTTCAACCGCTCTATTTCTATGTCCAGGGCATCGATGCGTGCGTTGAGCACCGCAATGCGAGCCCTGACCACCTCGGAAAAATCGCCGTCATCATGGGTGTAGGCCGCCAGCGACGCCTCGGCCTGTTCATGCATCTCCTCCAGCAGACGATCGCGATACAGAGTGCGGCGCTCCTCGAGGCGAACCAGTCGCGCGCGCTGGGCGTCAAACGCGGCGATCATCTCCCGCAGTGCCAGGGACCGCTCGGTGCGCAACGCCTCGGCACTGGCCGCAGCGGACTGCACCTGCGGGTCCTGGCGCTTCGACGTGAACCAGGGCAGGTCGAACGCCACCCCGACGGAGAAGAAATCTGCCCGGTCGTTACCCATGGGATCATCGTCCCGGTAGCCATAGCTGGCGTTCAGGCGCCACTGGGGGTGATACTTCTGCTCCGCCAGTGCAATGCCGGTCTCGCCGGCGGCTATACGGCTGTCCAGGGCGAGTATGGCGGGATGATTCTGCAGGTACCCGGCAAGCTCCCGGGGCGAAAATGTGCTCTCCGAACGGGTGAGCCGCGGATCTGACACCTCAAGTTCCGGCAACTGCTCCGCCAGCTCGATCTCCCGCCATCCGCCGGACGTGGTGAAGGCTGCACCTTCCACCACATAGAGCCATGCACCCAGTTTCGAGCGGGCCGTGTCCTGCCGTTCACGCAGCACCGTCAGCCGGTCTTCCAGTCGTGTCAACTCGAGCTGCGCCCGCACCAGGTCCTGCTGGCGCGTCCGTCCCAGGGCCGCGGAATAACTGGACTGGGCAACATCCACGAGATGTTCAAATAGCGTCCGATCCTCTTCGATGAGGCGCACGGACTCCCTGGCCCGGAAGACTTCCAGCCACAGGTGTGCCACCTGCACCGCCACCTGCGCCCGCCTCTCCTCCCGCTGATGCGGATATTCCGTACCCATCAGTTCCAGTTGTCTGCGCCGCAGTTCGCGGCTGTCTCCGCGGGGAATCACCTGCGACAGGCCCACCCTGAACTGGGTCATGGGCTCCTGGTCGAAGTCAAAAGTGTCTGTGGGCAGGTTGGCGAACCCCAGGTCCACCATGGGATCCGGAAGACTGCCCTCCGAGACGCTCAGGGCTTCGACCGCCTGCTGGCGCAGTTCACTGCCCTGCAACCAGGGGTCGTTGTTCCGGGCAAGTGCGACCGCCTGTTCAAGAGAAAGTCCCGCGCTTGCGGGTATCGATGTGACCAGCAGCAGGCTTGCGCCGGCCCTCCGGGCAATAATTTGCATGCGGCGCCAGGGCCGCAAGCCGATTTCCAATGGATAGTTCACGTTGACCTCATTTCCGTCGCTGTCAGCGGGTTAAACCGGCACAGGGCAAATACGCCCCGGCACCGGCTCGCGCCCGGAATCAGACAAATTCCGGGCGTACCTGTCCTGTGTCAGCCGGAAATGGGGGGTCGAAAAAGAGAGCCCGGAGGGCTGGTCGGGGGGGAAGAAGGCGATACATCGCCCGCGAGGCGAGGGCCCGTGATCGAGGCCGGGATAAACACATCCGCGAGCGCCATGAGGCTGGAGCAGCCGCTGATAGAACAGTAACCGCCGTCACAGCAGTCAGTTGTGGCGTCGGCGTCGGGCGCGGGATCAGCGGCCATATGGTGGCCGGCATGGGCTGGATCGGCAGTTTCTGCGGAAGACGCGGGGAACCCTCCCGCTATCAGGGAACAGGGCGCAGACACAACCACCAGCGACTGCCCGGCAAATGCCAGTACCAGCAGTAGGGCAATCATGAATCGACCGTTTCCCATTGGATTGAAATACCAGCTCAATTTTTCAGTTACAGTATAGATTATACACAATGACACAAACCGTGAATTGCACCATAATGCCCGCCGCTTCATCCAAAGACAGAACAATGAAAGAACGCATAACGCTTGGCTGGCGAGAGTGGGTGGGTTTTCCGGACCTGGGCATTCCGCAGATCAAGGCCAAGGTGGACACTGGCGCTCGCACCAGTTGCCTGCACGCATTCCTCGTCGAGCCCTTCGAACGGGATGGAGAGCCCTGGGTACGTTTTGATATCCACCCGGTCCAACGCGACATAGAGAAAGTCGTCAGCTGTGAGGCGCCCCTGCTGGAGAAGCGATTTGTAAGAGATTCCGGCGGCCACGAGGAGCTTCGCTACGTCATACGGACGGTCATTGCGATCGGCGACCAGCGGGTCGAAGCGGAGGTGACCCTCACTGACCGGGATACGATGAAGTTCCGGGTACTGCTGGGGCGCACGGCCATGCGAGGGCAATTTGTGGTAGACCCCGGTCGCTCCTACCTCAGCGGCAACAGACCCCGTAAACCCAAATCGAAGCGACATCAGCCGTCGCCGAAATAAGCGGAAAATTCAATGACAGAGAAGCGAGCAAAGCCGATCACCATCGGCGGCATTGCCATTGCACCGGGCGAAAGGCGCGTCATCGATATCCCCGTGGCCCCCATGTACACCCACGACGACCTGTCCATCTCGGTGCAGGTCGTAAACGGCAAACTACCAGGACCCACACTGTTCATCAGCGCGGCCATCCACGGCGACGAAATCAACGGGGTCGAGATCGTGCGCCGGCTGCTGTCCCACAATTCGCTCAAAAACATGCGCGGCACACTGCTGGCCATTCCCATCGTCAACGTCTACGGATTTCTGAACCACACCCGTTACCTGCCGGATGGTCGCGACCTCAACCGCTCTTTTCCCGGTTCGGCCAAGGGCTCTCTCACCGGACGCGTCGCGCACCGCTTCGTCGAGGAGCTCGTCAGCAAATCCACCCATGGGATCGATCTGCACACCGGTTCCCGCCACCGCAGCAACTTTCCGCAGATACGGGCTGACCTAGACGATGAACAAACCCGGCAGATGACGGAAGCCTTCGGCGTGCCGCTGGCCATCGACGCCAAGATACGCGACGGCTCATTGCGCGAGTGCGCCGGTGACATAGGCATTCCGGTCATACTCTACGAGGCGGGAGAGGCATTGCGTTTTGAGGAAATGTATATCCGCGCAGGCGTGAAGGGTGTCATCAACGTCATGCGCTGCATCGGCATGCTGCGCAAAAGCCGAAGCCGGAAACCGCCTACCACCCCGATCATCAGCGACCAGACCACCTGGGTTCGGGCGCCCGAGAGTGGCATCCTGCGCACGCTGGTGCCGTTGGGTGCCAAAGTCATCAAGGGCCAGACCATCGCCCTGGTGGCTGACCCACTGGGTACGACGGAAACTGCCATCGAGGCACCCGGTGCCGGTGTCGTCATCGGCCGCACCAACCTGCCGCTGGTCTACGAGGGCGATGCAACCTTCCATATTGCACACTACGGACACAAGGTGTCTGCAGTGGAAAAACACGTGGAACAGTTCCAGCAGGATCACCACCCCGATTCGGTACCCGATGATCCGGCCGACGTCAGCAATGCCCCGATCGCCTGATCTCCCGGCGTCATAGCAGTAGCGGGAGCGAGCCCCGGATCAGTCCGTGGACGCCTCCACCTCCAGTTCCTGTACAACGGGGCGGCGACGGCGACGGGTGCGTGCGGGAATCATACCGCGCATCGCCTCCAGCTTGCCGAAACAGAGGAGCTTGTCCCCCGCCTCCAGCACACGATCCTGGCGTGGATTGGGTATGACCTTCGCACCGCGATACAATGTGAGCACATTGATATCACTCTCGGAAAGCTTGGTCCCGGCGATAGTCTGGTCGACAAAATTGGACCCTTCCGGGACATAGATTTCACTGACACCATACCCCTTGCTGACCGTCAGGCGCTGCCGCACGTCGATTTCGGGAAAATCCACCTGGGCGGCGATATAGTCGATCACGGCGCCGGCGATATCCAGGCCGGTACAGGTCTCGATCCCCTCCAGTCCGGGAGATGAGTTGACCTCCATCACCTGCGGCCCATCCTTGCCCTCCAGCATATCTACGCCGGCCACCCGCAGACCCATGATCTGGGTGCAGCGAACGGCGGTTTCGGCATAGCGTTCGTCCAGCTCCACCGGCTCGGCAATACCCCCGCGATGGACATTACTGCGGAATTCCTGGCCCTGGGCCACTCGCCGCATGGCGGCAACCACCCGATCACCCACCACGAAAGCCCGGATATCGCGCCCCTTGCTCTCCGCCACGAACTTCTGGATCAACACATTCTGTTTCTGGCTTTGCAGCAGCTCGATGATCGATTCCGCCGCCTTCACAGATTCCGCGAGCAGCACCCCGATACCCTGGGTTCCCTCGATCAGTTTGATGATGACCGGGGCGCCCCCCACCCTTTCGATCGCGGGCAGTACATCCTTCTTGTCCCGCACGAAGGTGGTACGCGGAATACCCACATGATGACGGCTGAGTATCTGCAGGCTGCGCAATTTGTCCCGTGAATTGAGAATACCGTGTGAGGTATTGGCACAGAATACATCCATCTCCTGAAACTGGCGCACTACGGCAGTGCCGTAATAAGTGATCGAAGCGCCGACCCGCGGCAGCACCGCGTCATAGGAACTCAGGTGTTTCTGGCGGTAATACAGGTCAGGCGCTCCCTCTTCCAGATCGATGGCGAACTTCAGCGTATTGAGAACCTTGACCTGATGATCACGCTGCAGCGCCGCCTCCTTCAGACGTCGCGTACTGTAGGCATTGGGGGCACAGGATAAAACGGCGAGTTTCATAGTTCATTCCTTATTTGGAACCAGCGCGCCGTCGACGGTAATTCAATCCCCGGCGCTGGTTGTACATGTCTGGGCATTAAATGAGACCAGGTTCAATGCTGGTCGCTGACCAGCAGCAGATCACAGGGCGCGTCAGCCAGTATATTCTCGGTAGTGCTGCCAATCACGTCCCGGTCGAGAAAACCACGGGCAACACTCCCCATGGCGAGCACATCCGTGTGGTTTTTGCGGATGTACTTTCTGAGCGTCACTGCCGGGTCACCGGCGATCACACTGTGGGCCAGGCGCTCGAAGCTGTTCTCCTCGATAAAATCGCGTATATTTTCCCGGTGATGGGACTCAATCTTGACCCTGTAACTGGCCAGATAGGCCGGCACGAAACAACTGTGCACGATCATCACGGTACCCGCAAGCTTGCCGGCCAGGAATTTTGCCCACTCCACTATCCTGACGTCTTTCACCCTTGGCATGTCATGTTCATGAACCGGATCAACAGCCGCAACGAGAGAGAGGCGCGCACCCCAGGGCTTACCGTAAAGGACAAGGGTCGGCACCCGGGAGTGCCGGACGATGGCCCGGTACTGCTGCGTCATATGGGACTGCGCGTTGATGAGTATCAGCCACGAATCACCCGTTCCGTTGGTGACGGTGCTCAGGGATCTCTCCAGGTGCCTACCCCATTCCACGGTCTGCTCATACTCGATACCGGCTTCATCCAGCCGCAGGCACAGCTCGTCGCACCACGCTTTCACGGATTGTTCGAAGCGCTCCCGGGTATCGAAAGGCGCATTCGTGCCAAAGAAATAGCGTCGCTTCAGGGCGGGGCTCTCTGCGTGCACGATGACATTGAGCCTGGCGCGCCAGGCGTCAGCCAACCTGAGCAATTTTCGGTCGACAATATCCCACGGCTCATGGAGCGCGGGTATAACGACTGTCATATTTTGCATAAGTGAATCCTGCCCATCTAACGAGCGACCAGCCGGCTGCGCCTGTTATGGCAAAGCCCACTGCTCTCGGATAAGATCGGCAACATACTACAGCCTCAATCCCGGCGTCCATCGGTAAGGTTCCAGGCGAGGAGACAGGATCGCGATATGACGGTAATCCTTGAACTGACTCGCATCGTTCAGGCAGCGGCCGAAGCGGAAAACCCCGCAGCACAAGTCAAACTTGTCGTCGACGCCATACATCATTATATGGCGATGGATGTCTGCAGTCTGTACCTGGTGGATGAACAGGGCGATATGGCACTGGTGGCCAGCCACGGCCTGGGGGAACCGGCAGTGGGCAAGGCCCGCCTACCCGGGGGTGCCGGCCTGGTAGGCTGGGTGGCGGCCAAACGGCACCCGCTGAATATCATCGACCCGGCATCCCATCCCGCTTTTTACTACCTGCCTGGGAGCGAAGAGGAACAGTTTCGCAGCTTCTGCGGCGTGCCCCTGGTGCGAGGCGGAGCCGTGATCGGTGTGCTCACCGTGCAGAGCCGGGTCCAGCGGCAACTGACCGCCGAAGAGGAGGCGTTTCTGGTCACGCTGGGCGCACAGCTGGCCATGGTGGTCGCCAACTGGTCCGACTGGCAGTTGACCGGCATGGTGGTCACCCGCGCGCTCAAGGGCATACGCAGCGCACCCGGTATTGGTATCGGAGAAGCACACCTGTGCCGGGACGCCAGCCTGTTCTCCGTGGTGGACGCCCCCTGCAAGGACTGCGAAGCTGCCCTGGAGAGTTGGCGACGGCTGGTACAGGATGTCCAGGAGGACGTCAGACGCGAACAGGCTGCCCTCGGCTCAGCCCTGTCGCATGAGGTCGCAGCGATTTTCGATGCCTATCAGATGCTGTTAGGCGACCCCGCGCTACTGTCCGGGGTGGAGCAGGGGATCCGGGGCGGGCACGACCTGCCTTCAGCCCTGAAAGCGGTCATACATCACTACTCGGAGTTGTTCCTGGCTATGGAGGACCCCTATCTTCGTGCCCGCAGCGAGGATATACAGCATCTCGGCAACCGCCTTTACGGTGCCTGGCTGGGCACACACCAGAGTGAAGTTCTGCCACAGGCCAGCGGCCGGGTCATTCTGGTAGGAAACCAGGTCACTGTATCGGACATAGCCAACGTACCTCGCCACCGACTTGCCGGCATCGCAAGTTTCAAGGGTTCGGCCTTGTCGCATACGGCCGTGTTATCCAATGCCCTGGGGATCCCTGCCATCATGGGGCTGGGTGAGCTCAGGGGAATAGCCAACGGGGACCCCATGATCGTGGATGGCAATACGGGGCAGCTTATTCTCCACCCTAACAACGCGATCGAAGTCGAGTACCGGAACCTGTCGGCTGCCGAGAAGCGCCTCAAGGGCCGCTTGCGCAAATTGCGCGACGAACCGGCCGTCACCACGGATGGTCACAGGATCGAACTCTTCGCCAACAGTGGCCTGCTGGCGGACATTTCACCCGGATTGGCCAATGGCGCGGAGGGGCTGGGACTCTATCGCACCGAGATTCCATTCATGATCAGTGACACCTTTCCCTCGGAGGAGGACCAGGTACGCATCTACAGCCAGGTGATGCAGGCGTATCGCGGCAAGCCGGTCCACATGCGCATTCTGGATATCGGCGGTGACAAACCGCTGCCTTACTTCCCGATAAGAGAGGAGAATCCCGCCCTGGGATGGCGGGGTATACGCATCTGCCTGGACAATACCGCCCTGCTGATCACCCAGGTGCGCGCAATGCTGCGCGCGGCGATTGGCTTCGACAACCTCCATATTCTGCTACCGATGGTTACTGCTACCAGTGAACTGGTCCGCTTTCGCGCCGTCCTCGAAGATGCCCTCGCCCAGCTACAGACAGAGGGTTTTGAAGTGACTCAGCCGTATGTCGGCGTCATGGTCGAGGTGCCTGCCGCCATTTCCCAACTCCCCCTGTGGCGGGAGTATCTTGACTTCGTTTCCATCGGGTCCAACGATCTCAGCCAGTATCTACTGGCCGTCGATCGCAACAACCCACGGGTCTCGTCCGTTTACGACCATTTGCATCCCGCCGTACTGCACGAGATAAGCCGTGTCGTAGAACTGGCTGAGGCCCTGAAGCTACCCCTCAGCCTGTGTGGGGAAATGTCCTCCGACCCGGCGGCGGTCATTCTGCTGGTGGGCATGGGCATCCGGCGCCTCAGCATGAGTGCCGCTCGCCTGCCACAGATCAAGTGGCTGATACGCAACATCGATACCGGCTACGCGCGACGACTGCTGGCCGAGGCGCGATCCCTGCCCGACAGCTCGGTGATACGTGAAACCATGAACAGGCATTTACAGGACCTGCAACTGCCGTGATTTCCCTGCTGCTAGACCAGGGCCTCTGGGTCAGCGTTGGCCTGTTTCTCCTGGCGGCATGCATCATTGGCTTTTTCGGCATACGCATGACCTACCTCGCACGGGAACTCGCGGCGGCCACCGGTCTCGGTGAAGCCTTCATGGGAGCTGTGTTCATCGGCGCCACCACCTCCCTGTCCGGTATCATCGCATCCGCCTCCGCGGCCTGGCAGGGAGAGGCCAGCCTGGCGGTCAGCAACTCGCTGGGCGGTATCGCTGCACAGACCCTGTTTCTGGTCCTGGCAGACATGCTGTACCGCAAGGCCAATCTCGAATTCGCCGCGGCCTCCGTCGAAAACATGATGATGTCGGTGCAGCTCATGATTCTGCTCTGCATACTGCTCATCGCGTTCATACTTCCCGACAGCAGCCTGTTCGGGGTACACCCTGCCTCAATCGCCCTTGTGGTGGCCTACCTGTTCATCCTCAAGCTGCTGATTGATACCCATGCCAATCCGATGTGGCTGCCGCGGATGGCACACGGTACGGTGCGCGAATCGAAGCACCGAACCGAAGAGGGGAATACCCGGAGTAAGAAACACCTGATAGCCGGATTTGCACTGTGTGCCGTGCTGGTGGGTTTTTCCGGCTGGATAATCGCCAGCGCCGGTATCGTCATCGTTCAGAAAACGGGCCTCTCTGCGGGCATCATGGGGGGCATATTCATCGCCGTGACCACGTCCCTGCCTGAACTGGTGGTCGCGATAACCGCGATAAGGCTGGGCGCTCTCACCCTGGCGGTCGGCGATATCGTCGGGGGAAACGCGTTCGACACCCTGTTCGTGGCGGTGTCCGACTTTTTTTACCGCGAGGGACCGATCTACGCCGACATCGATGTCACCGAAACAGTATGGCTGGGGGCTGCCATGCTCATGAACGCTGTTCTGCTGATGGGCCTGATGTACCGGCAGCGCAGAGGCATTGCCAATATCGGCATGGAGAGCGCGTTGATCCTGCTCATTTACATCGGCACCGTCGTCTACCTCGGCGCAAGGGTCTAGACTGTGGTTTTTTCCACCGACTCGGCACTCTCCCCGGGAGTGGCGCTGAGGCTGGCAAAATTGACCAGCTTGTCATTCAATCGGCGCGAATAAGTCACGAAATTCGACAGCGCTCCCGCGTCGCGTCGATCGGGGTCTGCCAGCAGCGGCAGCAGGTCCCGGCTCACGTCAGTCAGCAGGGCCTGCAGCCCGGCGGCGCTGGCGGCTATGTCAGGCGTGCGACCTTCCACCAGTGCCCGGTGGATGTCGTCGAAGATAGCCAGAGTATGGCTGGACAATTCCCGCACCATCAACAGTACGTCACTTTTCAACTCGATGTAGTGTTTCGCCATCACCTGCCGGGTGTTGAACAGATCATCGATTGAATCGTGGATCTGGAAGAGGTAATCGTACTGTGTGACCAGTGCGAGCAATTGACGTGACTCGCTTTCGTCCTTGATGTTTGCAACTACCCGGGAAAAGTAACTGACGTACTCGCGCTCGATGAACTCGATGTACTCGATCCGCTTTGCAGCCGCCTCCTGAATGCTACGGTAGTTTGATTCGATGCTCAGCGTGACCAGATTGTAGTTTTCCTGCAGGAACGCCAGCAGTTCCACCTGGTTTCGCTCGAGCTCACCCCTGACCTGCTCAAAGCCGCTGCCCGCGCCGAAGGAGGGAATTGCCAGCCGCTCGAAATCCATCTTGCCCTCGCCCATCAGGGCCTCCACCAGCCGCGTGAAGGGATTGAGGAAAATGAGGAAGAGCAGACTGGTGCCAAGATTGAAGACCAGGTGGATGTTGGCCAGGACAATGGCCGGGCTGCCCTCGAGATCGTCGATACGGTCGCCAAGCAGCAGAAAAACCGGAAAGAATACGAGCACCCCGCCAACATTGAAGAGGAAATGACTGAGGGCTGTTTTTTTTGCGGCCAGGTCCATGTTGAACATGGCGATCAGCGCGGTGGCGGTGGTGCCAATATTGGCCCCCATGATAATCGGTACCGCGTTTTCCAGGTTCAACAGTCCCTGCTGGACGAAGATGATAGCCAGGCCCGTGGTAACCGAACTCGACTGGACCAGAGCAGTGAACAGGCAGCCAACCAGGACTGCAAGGAGCGGGTTCTGTGGCTGCGCCAGGTAGTTGACCAGGTCGGGATTATTCTGCAGTGGCTGCAGCGATGTCGATATGAGATTAAGACTGAAGAATACGAAGCCGAAATAGAAAATGGACTTACCGAAAATCGATGCCCGCGACCTGACCAGAGAGAGCGCGAAGCCAATGATAATCAACAGGGGAGCAAACGCCGTCAACTTGAAAGCGACCAGCTGAGCGGTAACGGTCGTGCCGACATTGGACCCGAAGATAATACCCACGCTATTCCTGAAAGAAAGGACGCCGGCATTCACAAGACTTATCGTGATCACAGAAGTCGCGGAGCTTGACTGGATGATGGCCGTCACCAGAGCGCCGATGGCAACGCCGAAAACGGGGATCCGGGTGGCACGCGACAGAAACCGCCTGAAGCGCTGGCCGGAAATCCGCTCGATCTCCGCGGAAAAATTCTCCAATCCAAAGATAAACAGAATGATGGCCGTCACGCCCGCCATCAGCACTTGCAGGGTTTCCATTGGCATCAGAGCAGCGCTATAACAAGCCGGCCAGCACAGTGGCAGTACCGAGAAATGCCAGAAATCCGGTCACATCGGTGACCGTGGTCAGGATGATGGAGGACGCTGTCGCCGGATCCTGACCCAGGCGCGACAGCACCATGGGCACCAGGGCGCCGGAGATACCGGCCATTACCATGGCCGTGAGCATCGCGATGGCAATGACGAGCGCCAGTCCCCAGGACTGGCTCCAGGCCCACACGCCCAGCCCACAGGTGATCGCCAGCGCAACACCGTTGATCAAACCGATCTGTAATTCCTTGTTGAACACCGCACGCCATTGCAGCGTGCTGACCTCCTTCAGCGCGAGCCCGCGCATCGTCACCGCCAGTGCCTGGGAACCCGCGTTACCTGACTGACCTGCAACGACCGGGAGCAGGATCGCCAGCGCAGTAAACTTCGCTATCGTCGACTCGAACAGGCCCACCACCGCGGCGGCGAGAAAGGCGGTGAGCAGGTTGATATGCAGCCACACCAGCCTTCGCTTCACGGCGAACAGGGGTGTGGAGAGCGCCCGTTCGTCGGCACTGGCGCCCACCATCCGCTGGATGCCAGCGGTGGCGGCTTCCTCGGCAGCCTGGAACAGATTGGCATAACGGATAATACCCAGCAGTCGGTTGTCGTGATCCACCACGGGAATGGAATCAACCCGTGTGCGGTCGAACAGCTCGACCAGATCCTCCTCGCTGGATGTCAGGTGAGCCACCTCCTGCACGCTGTTCAGCAGATCTGACATCAGCGTTCCCGGGTCGGCCAGGGCCATATCCTGCAGGTCTACACGTCCTGCGAGCACATCATCGTCTGAAACTACATAGAGCGACCGCACCCGCTGCGCCCTCGACTGGCGCAGCTCTGCGAGAGCCTCACCCACGGTCTGGTCACTGCGATAACGCGCCAGCAAACGGTCCATGTAGCGGCCCGCAGTACGCTCGGGAAACTCCAGAAGTTCAATATATTCGGCCCTGACCCGCCGCGGCAGGCTCTCCAGGGTGGCCTCCAGCTCATCCTCGGAAAGACTGCGCAGAATCAGCATTGCCGTCCTGATACTCGCGATCTGCAGTACCCGAGCACGGCGCTGGGTATCCAGGGAGAGGAACAGGGACTGCAGGTGCCCGGGGTCCACATGCTCCAGCAATCTTGTAATACTCTCAACAGAGAGTTCCTCCAGACCCTCGGGCAACTCCGCCTGCCGCTCGATCACCCGGGCTGCGTCCCCCGGGAATTCCCGCACATAGTATTCGCGCAAGGTAGCCGGGAGACTCATTTCGATCTTCCCAGGAGTGATTCGAGCACACTGGCACAGGTATTGAGGTAACCGGTCGCCAGCTCTGAGAGTACGCGCTCCATGTTGAACTCCAGGGGCTCGATATCCCCCACCACCCGCTCCAGTGAAGCACGGCTGACCACTCCCAGGATCCGGTGCCGGGCATCGACGACCGGCAGCTCCGGATACTTGAGCCATTGCCTTGCCGACAGTGCCGTTGCGGCATCGGTAATGCCATTCAGGGGTTCCACAGGAATGGCGACCTCCCCCACAGGTCGCATGCGATTCTTGCGGGCATAGGCAGCCCGCAGGCTGAGTATGCCCCGGTACCTGCCCTGCTTGTCCACAACCAGCACCGGACGGGGGCGCGTATCCGTATTTGCCGACAACTGCTCACTGAAGACACCACAGGGCGTTTCCGCCACAACGCGGATGAAGCCCGTGGTCACCAGGGAGGCCACGCTGTGCGAGGGAAATTCGAGTAATTCGTTGAGCGACCAGCGCTCTTCCGGAGAAACCGCTTCCAGTAACACGGCATAGCGGGACTCGTGCAGATGCGACACCAGGGCCACCGCTTCATCCGACCGTGCTGCCTGCAGCAGACGCGCGATCAGTTCAGGCCGCAGGTTCCCCAGCAGACCGGTAAGCTGCCAGCTGGGCAACCGGGCCGCAAGGCAGGCGGCGCGATCCACCGGGAGAGCCTCGATCAGGTCGGAGAGCTCACCGAGGTCACTGCCGGCGAGCAGGGCCGCCATCTCATCCGGCCTGTCGGAGGCAAACTGCCGCAGCAGCGGATCATCCAACGCTGCTTGTGCCATCATGCCCACCATCCTCGTTGACCCGCAGTACATCGCTATCGACAAAGCGACTGGAGGGTATCGTCAGCACACCCTCTCCCGTTTCAAGCAGAACCGCCGTGCTGAGTATCTCTATGATTCTGCCCTGGGTGCCATTGACCCGGACCATGTCACCAATCCGATAGCGATCGAGCGAACGACGGGCGAGCAGATTTTCCACCAGTTGGCGGCTGCCAAGCGCAAATGCAAGGGAGATGCCACCGAAAAAAAACGCCAGCAGGATCACCATGACATTGGAAATGAAGGATATATCGATAGCCGTCTGTGCGAGCCCGGTCAAAACGGCAGCAACTATGACGAGCAGTTGAGAGAAGCGCGGAACCAGATGGTCGGAATTCACGCCCATCAACCCGGCCACCAGACTGCGGACGACAATGCCGATCAGGTACCCCGAAAGGATAATGAGGCCGCCCAGAATAAGCTGTGGAACGTACTGGAGTAGCAGTGAGAGCCACTCCCTGACAACCGAGATACTCAGGGTGTGCAACGCGGCCAGCAGGAAGATCACCAGGGTGCCGTAGTAGACTATGGCACGCACCACCTGTCGCAGCACACGCAGGTCAGTGCGCTCCAGCCTGGACGGCGCACGGCGCCGCAAATAGCCCTCCAGGTTGATGAGCAGGCGCTCAGTCAACCGGGCCAATGTTCCAGCAACCAGGAAACCCGCCACGGCAATCAGGATCGCCAGGATTTCCGGCCGACTGTTCAACAATTCGGATACCATAGAGCAGCCACCCGCTAGATAGTCACGCCCATGTTAGTACCCGCTGCCGGGCAATACCAGCGCCAGGTCCGTCCGCGACCGGTGCTACTCCTTCTCAGGCTCACTTCCAGCCGGCACAGAGGCCGTAGCGTCGACCTCGGGGCCCCGCGGGTCGAGCTCGAAGCTCATCGGTGCAACTTCCGCGGCGGCGGCATTGAAAGGAATCTGCTCCTCCACAGATATCGCCCTGGGCTTGCGCGTAAAGCCATACAACACAGCGGAGAACAGCGCACACAGCACCGCCGTGGCCCAGAACAGCGCCGTGGCCCCAAACAGCGTCATGATCTTACCCAGCGCCAGCGGGGCGATCACCGCGCCGATAGAGTGCAGCAGCAACACGGAGGTCCCGATAGCCACGAATTCATCACTGGAGGACACGTCTGCCGCAGTGGCCAGGGAAATGGCATAGAGGGGCATCACCATGGCACCGAACAGCAGCACGGCGAAAAGGTGCCAGGGCTGGCCGGCACTCAGCGCGACAGCGACGGAGCTGAGGGCTCCGCCTATGGCCAACGTGATGAGTATATGACGGCGATCCAGGCGGTCCGACAGCCAGCCTACGGGATACTGAAAGATGGCGCCGCCGGCGATGGCCGCGCTCATAAACCAGGTGACCTGCATCTGGCCCTGCCCCAACCGACCGGCAAAGACAGCCCCTAATGACCAGAAACTGCCAACGACCAACCCAGACAACATGGCCCCGAAAAAAGCGGAGTGAGAGCGCTGGAACAGGAGACGGAAACCGCTCTGCGTGGCTTGCACCGGCGCAGGCGCCATCCGGCGGGTGAGGCCCACCGGCACGATGGCGAGCGCCATGAAAATGGCCGCCAGGGTGAACGGGACCGACCCATCTATCGACCCTACATTGATCAGGAACTGGCCCGCCGTCATGGCCGCCAGGGTGATGAAGGTGTAGACGGCCAGGATCCGTCCGCGGGATTCGGGCGTCGACTGACTGGTCAGCCAGCTTTCGATGACGGCATAGAGGCCACAGACCGCCACTCCAGTGGTGAAGCGCAACACCATCCACGCCTGCCACAGGTCCAGCATCTCCAGGCACAGGATCGCGCTGACCATGATGGCAGCCAGCACCGCAAAGCAGCGTATGTGACCCACGCGGGAGATCAACCGCGGTACCGCCAGGCACCCGATGACGAATCCGAAGAAATAACAGGAGGCACTGTACCCGATCAGGGATTCGGGCATCCCATTGATGCCCGCTCGCAGGGGCAGCAGGGTGAGCTGCATGCCGTGGCCCAGCAACAGCAGCGCTGTAGACAACAGCAGGGAAGTGACAGCAACCAGTACGCCCATCGGGTCCTCGCCGCATTTGGTATCGAGTGTGTTGCGAAAAATGGAGCTGGCGAGAGGAATCGAACCCCCGACCGGCTGATTACAAATCAGCTGCTCTACCTACTGAGCTACGCCAGCCTTGATCACAACGGGATAGTCGCGAGGCCATCCCGGGAAGGAGGGCAATTCTAGACAAAGAGCC
>JAHEEV010000067.1:1509-17697 GCA_024640505.1 Halieaceae bacterium | reverse complement strand
CCCGGCGATGTGCCCGGCCCAGGCGTGCACGGCCTCCCGGTCGGCCACATCCACCAGGCGGCTCTCGGCAGCCACCTCAGGACGTGTCAGCAGGGAGAGCGTCTCGGCAAGCGTCTCTTGCCTGACATCGCTGAGGTAGAGTTGGCAGCCCTCGGCATTGAGCTGCAGCGCGAGGGCGCGGCCAATACCGGAGCCGGCGCCGGTGATCAGGGCGATTTTGCCACTGCTGTAGGCCATCCGGGAGTCTCCGTCGGTCCAAAGAGGGTCACATGATAGGCCATAATGGCTTCCCGGGCAGGTCTATTCTCCCCGCCGGAGCGCTCGCCGCTGCTATGGACAGCGGAAGGTCGATACCCTAAAATCCTCCGCCAGATTTCACAGGCCCGGCCAGCGCACCGGGCAACCTGTGTCCTGTGAATAACCAGAGCTGAATTCATGTGAAAAGGCGAGATGAGGTTTCCCATCTCGCCTGTTTGCGAGTGTCCGGCCGGGGGGTGCGCGCGGCCCCTGTATTTCGCTGACGAATGGAGGCATGTTTGTCCACTCCGGCCATACTCGCCCTTGAAGATGGCAGTATTTTCAAGGGTCTGGCGATAGGCGCCGAGGGCAGTTCGGCAGGTGAAGTCGTTTTCAATACCGCCATGAGCGGGTACCAGGAGATACTCACCGATCCCTCCTACGCACGCCAGATTGTCACCCTGACCTACCCCCACATCGGCAATACGGGCACCAATCCCGAGGACGAGGAGTCCGGCGCGATCTGGGCAGCCGGCCTGGTGATCCGCGATCTTCCTATGTTGGCCAGTAATTTCCGCAACGAGCAGAATCTGAGCGACTACCTGAAAAGTCGCAACATCGTGGCTATCGCCGATATCGATACCCGTCGCCTGACCCGCATCCTGCGGGAAAAAGGTGCCCAGAACGGCTGTCTCATGGCCGGAGGGCAGCTCGACGAGCAACAGGCCCTGGAGCAGGCCCGGGCCTTCGCCGGCCTCAAGGGTATGGACCTGGCGCAAGAGGTCACTGTTTCCGAACGCTACCACTGGACACAGGGAAGCTGGCAGTTGGGCATCGGGCACAGTGAACGCCCCCTGTCTGAACTGCCTTACCATGTGGTGGCGTATGACTTCGGGGTCAAGCGCAACATCCTGCGTATGCTGGTGGATCGGGGCTGCCGCCTGACCGTGGTGCCTGCACGGACATCGGCTGCCGAGGTGCTGGCGCTGGATCCGGACGGAATATTCCTGTCCAACGGCCCCGGCGACCCCGAGCCCTGCGCTTATGCCATAGCGGCCATCCGTGAGGTTCTCGACACCGATATTCCGGTGTTCGGCATCTGCCTGGGGCACCAGTTGCTGGGCCTTGCCTCGGGGGCGACGACGGTCAAGATGAAGTTCGGCCATCACGGCGCCAACCACCCGGTACAGAACCTGGATGACGGGTCGGTGCTGATCACCAGCCAGAACCACGGTTTTGCGGTGGATGAGAACAGCCTGCCGGGAAATCTGCGGGTCACTCACAAGTCCCTGTTCGACGGCTCGCTGCAGGGCATCCACCGCACCGACAAGGCCGCCTTCAGCTTCCAGGGGCACCCGGAAGCGAGTCCGGGGCCTCATGACGCCGCCCCCCTGTTTGACCATTTTATCGAGCTGATACAAGCCCGATCGACCGCCGCCGGAACAAGCTGACCGCCATGCCCAAGCGAACTGATATCCAAAGTGTCCTGATACTCGGCGCCGGTCCCATCGTGATCGGCCAGGCCTGCGAATTCGACTACTCCGGCGCCCAGGCCTGCAAAGCCCTGCGCGAAGAGGGTTTCCGGGTGATCCTGGTGAACTCCAACCCGGCCACGATCATGACCGATCCGAGCATGGCGGATGCTACCTACATCGAGCCCATCGAGTGGCAGACGGTGGCGCGTATCATCGAGCAGGAGCAGCCCGACGCCCTGCTGCCCACCATGGGGGGGCAGACTGCCCTCAACTGCGCCCTGGACCTGGCCCGCGAAGGCATACTGGAAAAATACGGTGTGGAGATGATCGGCGCCACCAAGGAGGCCATCGACATGGCCGAGGATCGCCAGCTCTTCGACCAGGCCATGAAGCGCATCGGCCTGGAGACCCCGCGCGCGTCCACCGCCCACAGCCTGGAGGAAGCCTTCCAGGTACTGGACTCGATCGGCTTCCCCTGCATCATCCGGCCCTCCTTTACCATGGGAGGCTCCGGCGGTGGGATCGCCTACAACCGGGACGAATTCGAGGAGATCTGCCTGCGAGGGCTGGACCTGTCGCCTACCAACGAACTGCTGATCGACGAGTCCCTGATCGGCTGGAAAGAGTACGAGATGGAGGTCGTTCGCGACCGGAACGACAACTGCATCATCGTATGCTCCATCGAGAACTTCGATGCCATGGGTGTGCACACTGGCGATTCCATCACGGTGGCTCCCGCCCAGACGCTGACTGACAAGGAATACCAGATCATGCGCAATGCCTCCCTGGCGGTATTGCGCGAGATCGGCGTGGAGACCGGCGGCTCCAACGTGCAGTTCGGCCTGGACCCGGAAACCGGCCGGCTGGTGATCATCGAGATGAACCCCCGGGTTTCCCGCTCGTCCGCGCTGGCGTCCAAGGCGACCGGATTTCCCATTGCCAAGGTGGCCGCCAAGCTCGCGGTGGGCTACACCCTCGACGAACTGCAGAACGATATCACCGGCGGCGCCACTCCGGCCTCTTTCGAGCCGTCCATCGATTACGTGGTCACCAAGATCCCGCGATTCGCCTTCGAGAAATTCGTCACGGCGGATTCGCGCCTGACCACCCAGATGAAGTCGGTGGGAGAAGTGATGGCCATCGGTCGCACCTTCCAGGAATCGGTGCAGAAGGCCCTGCGTGGCCTCGAGGTGGGCTCCGCCGGCTTCGAACACATGATCGATGTGGATAACCCGGACCTGCGGGACGAACTGATCGCCGAACTCACCAACCCGGGAGGCGACCGCATCTGGTATATCGCGGATGCGTTCCGCGCGGGCATGCCGGTGGATGAGGTCTACCGCTATTCCGGTGTCGATCCCTGGTTTCTGGTCCAGATCAAGGACATCGTGGAAACCGAGGACAGCCTGAAAACCGTGCACCTGGTGGATATCGACGCCGAGGCCATGTACCGCCTCAAGCGCAAGGGCTTTTCCGACGCGCGCCTCGCCGTGCTGCTGGCCTGCACCGAAAAAGAGGTGCGCGACCACCGTCATTCCCTCGGGATCCGGCCGGTCTACAAGCGCGTGGATACCTGTGCCGCGGAGTTCGCCTCCGCCACCGCTTACATGTACTCCACCTACGAACAGGAGTGCGAGGCGGCACCCAGCGATCGTGACAAGATCCTGGTGCTGGGGGGAGGGCCCAACCGGATCGGCCAGGGCATCGAATTCGACTACTGTTGCGTACACGCGGCGCTCGCCATGCGCGAGGATGGTTACGAAGCGATCATGGTCAACTGCAACCCGGAGACCGTGTCCACCGACTACGACACCTCCGACCGGCTCTACTTCGAGCCGGTGACGCTCGAGGACGTGCTCGAAATCGTGCACCTGGAGCAGCCCAAGGGCGTGATCGTACAGTTCGGTGGCCAGACGCCCCTGAAGCTGGCGCGGGACCTGGAGGCTCATGGCGTGCCTATCATCGGAACGACACCCGATGCCATCGACCGGGCCGAGGACCGCGAGCGGTTCCAGCGCATGATCAGCAAGCTGGACCTGAAGCAGCCCGTCAACACCACCGTGCGCAGTACGGAAGAGGCGGTGGCCGCCGCGTCGCAGATCGGCTACCCGCTGGTTGTGCGTCCTTCCTATGTCCTGGGTGGCCGGGCGATGGAAATCGTCTACCGGGAGGAGGATCTGCTGCGCTACATGCGCGATGCGGTGCAGGCCTCGAACGAGGCGCCGGTGCTGCTGGACAGTTTCCTCTCGGCGGCGATCGAGGTGGATATCGATGCCGTCAGCGACGGCGAACAGGTGGTGATCGGCGCCATCATGCAGCACATCGAACAGGCCGGGGTGCATTCGGGGGACTCCGCCTGCTCCCTGCCGCCCTACAACCTGGACCCGGCGGTGCAGGACCGGATGCGCGAGCAGGTTGCCCAGATGGCGCTGGAGCTGGGTGTCGTGGGCCTGATGAATGTACAGCTCGCCTGGCAGGACAACGAGATCTACGTGATCGAGGTCAATCCCCGGGCCTCGCGCACTGTGCCTTTTGTCTCGAAATGTATCGGCAAATCCCTGGCCAAGGTGGCTGCCCGCTGCATGGCGGGTCAGACCCTGGCATCCCAGGACTTTACCCGCGAACTGATCCCCCCTTATTTCAGCGTGAAGGAAGCGGTGCTGCCCTTCAACAAGTTCCCGGGGGTCGATCCGATACTGGGCCCTGAAATGCGCTCCACCGGCGAGGTCATGGGTACCGGGGATACCTTCGCCAGCGCATTCGCCAAGGCGATGCTGGCCGTCGGTGGCACGGCACCGACCAGCGGCACGGCACTGCTGAGTGTGCGTGACGCGGACAAGCCCGGCATTGTCGGTGTCGCACGGGACCTGTCCGCCATGGGCTTCAAGCTGGTGGCCACCGGTGGTACCGCGGCGGCGATCGAGGCGGCAGGACTGCCGGTGCGACGGGTCAATAAGGTGCTCGAGGGCCGGCCGCACATCGTCGACATGATCAAGAACGACGAAGCCGACCTGATCGTCAACACCACCGAGGGACGGCGGGCTATCGAGGACTCGGCACCCATACGCGCGAGTGCGGAAGCCCATCGGGTGTTTTACACTACGACCCTGGCTGCGGCACAGGCGATCTGCATGGCGTTGCAGCAGAACGGTGACACTAAAGTGCGCAGGCTGCAGGACCTGCACGGGAGTATCGGGGCATGAGTAAAGTACCAATGACAGTCAAGGGTGAGGCCACCCTGCGCGAAGAGCTCGAACGCCTGAAAAAGGTCGAGCGTCCCCGCATCACCCAGGCCATTGCCGAGGCAAGGGAGCACGGCGATCTGAAGGAGAATGCCGAGTATCACGCCGCGCGCGAACAGCAGAGCTTCAACGAGGGCCGGATCATGGAGATCGAGGGCAAGCTGGCCAACGCGCAGGTTATCGATGTCGCCGCAATCCCCAGAACCGGCAAGGTCATTTTCGGCACCACGATCGACCTGATCAACGTGGAGACGGACGAGACCCTGACCTACCGTATTGTTGGCGATGACGAGGCCGACGTTAAAAGCAACCTGATTTCGGTCAGTTCGCCCATCGCCCGTGCACTCATTGGCAAGGAGGAGGGGGATGTCGTGGTGGTCAAGGCCCCCGGTGGCGACATCGAGTACGAGATCGACCAGGTTCAGCACTTGTGAGAGTCGGGGCCCGTTGTTGAGTGACACGCTGTGGTCTCTCAGGGCCGGTGATCGGTGTCAAATCCTGGATTACGACGAAGCCCTGGCGGAGAAGTACCGCGTTCGCCTGATGGAATTCGGCTTCCATCCGGGAGAGGTGGTAACCTGCCTGCATTCCCCGTCTTTCGGCGCACCCAAGGTGTACCGGGTCAGCAACACCATTTTCTCCCTGGATGACGAGGTGGCCACCCATGTGAGGGTCAGGCTGTGGAGCCCCGATGGATAAGGTCATCCTTATCGGCAGCCCCAATTCCGGGAAAAGCCTGCTGTTCAACCGGCTCACGGGCCTGGCCCAGAAGGTAGCCAATTTCCCCGGTATCACCGTGGATGTGGGGGTCGGCAGGCTGCAGGCATTGCCGGATGTCGAGCTGATCGACTTTCCCGGCACCTATTCGCTGCAGGCTATCTCCGCCGAGGAAGCCGTTGCGGTGGAACATTTCGAGAGAGCCCTGGAAGACCCTGACGTCAGGTATGTGCTGTGCCTGATCGATTCGACCCGCCTCGAAAAGAGCCTGTATTTCACGCTACAGGTGATTCGCGATTGCGAGCGCCACGGCAAGCGGGTGATGGTGCTGGCCAACATGATCGATGTGCTTGACTCCCATCGCCTGACACTGGATGCGGCGGCGCTTTCGGCGGCCTTGCACACGCCCGTGCTGCCTCTCTCCGCCCGCTCCGGCAAGGGCGTCGACGCCGTCATCCGGGAACTGGAAAAAAGTCGCGGCGTGGCGATGGCGCCGCCACGGGCGCACCTGGTGGATACCCCGGATGAACTGCTGCGCGGCACTGCCCACCAGCTGGCCCACCGCTTTGGTCCCAAGGGCGATGTTCTGGTCAGGACACAGACCCGCCTGGATCGGTTCTTCCTGCACTCGTTCACCGGGGGCATCTCTTTTTTTCTGATCATGTACCTGCTGTTCCAGTCCATATTCACCTGGGCGGCGCCCGCCATGGATGCCGTTGAATGGGTGCTGGGGCGGGCGGCAGATGCCGTGGTGCCCCTGATCGGAAATCAGTTGGCCAGGGACTTCACCGCGGATGCCCTGTTCGGGGGTATCGGCGCTTTCCTGGTATTCGTCCCGCAGATTTTCGTGCTGACCTTTATCATCGGTCTGCTGGAGGACTCGGGTTACATGGCCCGGGCGGCGCTGATCTGCCACAAACCCCTGCGGCTGTTCGGCCTGACCGGGAAGAGTTTCATACCCATGCTTTCCGGTGTGGCCTGCGCCATACCCGGGATTTACGCGGCCCGGGCAATCGACTCACCCCGCAAGCGATTGTTGACCTACATGGCCATACCGCTGATGCCCTGTTCGGCGCGCCTCCCGGTCTACACTCTGCTGATCGCCGCCTTCATCCCCTCCGGCACTACCCTGGGTGGACTGGTCGGCTGGCAGGGCCTGGCCATGTTCGGCATCTACTTTTTCGGCATGCTGTGTGGGTTGCTGGTGACGGGACTGGTGTCGCGCACCAGCGAGGACCACTACACCGACCTGCCCTTTGTGCTGGAGCTGCCCCCCTACCGTCTTCCTGGCCTGCAGCCGCTGCTCCGCAATGCCTGGAACCGCGCCCGCCATTTCGTCACCAAGGCAGGCAGGATCATTTTCGCCGTCACCGTGTTCGTCTGGTTCCTGGGTTACTTTCCCAACTATGGCACGGACCTGGGCAGTTCCTGGCTGGGGTATCTCGGGCATATCGTGGAACCCCTGTTTGCACCACTGGGCCTGGACTGGCGTTACGGCGTGGCGATTCTGACCTCCTTCCTTGCCCGTGAGGTGTTTGTCGGCACGCTGGGAACGATCTTCGGCATCGAAGGCGCCGACGAGAACATGGTACCCCTGGTGGAGCACATCCAGTCCAGTGACATGGCCGTGGGGTCCGGTCTGGCCCTGCTGGTCTTCTTTGCTATTGCCCTGCAGTGCGTATCAACGGTAGCCATCCTCGCCCGGGAGAGTGAATCGAACTCCCTCGTCGCCAAAATGTTCATCGGCTATTTTCTTTTTGCCTACGCCGCCGCACTGGCGGTCTATCAGTTGGCGGGGTTGTTTTCCTGATCGCTGCGTTCGTGCTGGAACAGTTTCACCTCGGCCAGCACCAGTTGTGCAGCCAGTTTCAGCAGCAGGGCGTGATTCTCCTTGCGGATACCCTCCAGGCCATCGGTGATCTGCCGGTGAAGCCGTTCCCGGGATTCCTCGCTGATGCCCTCGGGCAGGTCGACGCTGAAACTGTATTGCTCGGACTCGCTGAGCTCGGCGTAGATCCGGGTCAGCTGGCCTGCGGCAAAATCGATAAGCTGCGGGTCTGCCCCCTTGGCTTGCAGGAGTGATCGCAGTTGCCGGTCGAGAAAGGCCAGGCCCTGGGCCTGCTGTGAAGGGAATTCGAGGATTTCTCCCATGTGAGGAAGCCATGCGCTGCAGGGGTGTGACCCAGTGTAGCGAACCATTGACCCTTCTGGAAATCCCCCCTGAGAGCACCCGTTGGCTGTGCCGGCGGCAATAGCAGGAGTCTATCAATAGATTTGGAAAAATCCATTATGCACAATGCCGGATTGTGTCTAATCTTAGGGTCGGGCCCCTTCGAGACAAGGGGCAGAAGGGGTGTTTGCCACCCATAATCAGTGAAGTAGAAATCACGGGAGTTACATCATGTCATTGAAAGACAGCCAGACCGAACAGAACCTGAAAGATGCGTTTGCCGGGGAATCCCAGGCCAACCGTCGCTATCTCTACTTCGCCGCCAAGGCGGATGTCGAAGGCTACAACGATGTAGCCGCGGTATTCCGCTCCACTGCGGAGGGGGAGACCGGGCATGCTCATGGTCACCTGGAATACCTCGAGGAGACAGGAGACCCGGCCACCGGCCTGCCCATCGGAGGCACTTCCGACAACCTGAAGGCGGCGATTGCCGGCGAGACCCATGAGTACACCGATATGTACCCGGGAATGGCCAAGACCGCTCGCGACGAGGGCTTTGACGAGATCGCGGACTGGATGGAAACCCTGGCCAAGGCCGAGCGCAGCCACGCCAACCGTTTCCAGAAGGCCCTGGATAACCTCGACGCCTGAGGCCTTTAATGCTGCGGGGGGCCTGCCGGTCCCCCGCTTTCGTACGACGTTAACCGGCATCTGCGCGGGCGTCGCCCGGCCCGTTGGGGCCGGAATCATTCGGCCGCGTAGGGCCCTGGTCCCGGCGGTGGTCGCAGCTATTCGACGCTGATGGGGCGAATTCACTCGTCCCTGCACAGACCTGCTGGCGATCAAGATGTGTCGAGACTAGACACGGGAGGACGTTGAAGTGAGAGAAGGCAGCCTGGAAGCACCCACCCGACATCCCCTGGACTGGAAGTCCGATACGTTCTGGGATAAGGAAGATCTCTACAACGAGCTCGAACGGGTCTATGACATCTGCCACGGCTGTCGCCGTTGTGTGAGTCTCTGTGAGTCTTTTCCCACGCTGTTCGACCTGGTTGATGAGTCGGAGACCATGGAGGTCGACGGCGTCGACAGGGCGGACTACAACAAGGTCGTGGACCACTGCTATCTCTGCGATCTCTGTTACATGACCAAGTGCCCCTACGTGCCGCCCCACGAGTGGAATGTGGATTTCCCCCACCTGATGCTCCGGGCCAAGGCAGTGCGTTTCAAGGAGGAGGGAGCGAATCTGCGGGATCGCGTCCTCACCAGTACCGACAGGGTATTTGGCATGGCTTCTATTCCGTTGGTGGACATCACCGCCAACGCCGTCAACAAGAGTAAGGGCCTGCGCAAGGCCATGGAGTCGGCGATCGGACTGCACCATGAGGCGCCCGTCCCCGAGTTTCACAGCAAGACCATGCACAAACGGGTAAAGCCGATGGAGCGCGCCATCGAGCCCAGGCCCGTGGGCGACACCTCCGGCAAGGTTGCCCTCTATGCCACCTGCTACGGCAATTACACGACCCCGGAACTCGGGGAGGATTTCGTCAAGGTCTACCAGCACAACGGCATTCACATCGAAATGGTGCCGAAGGAGAAGTGCTGCGGGATGCCCAAGCTGGAACTGGGCGACCTGGATACCGTGAATAAATTGAAGGAAGCCAATATCCCGGTGCTGGCCAGGCTGGTTGACCAGGGCTACGACCTGATCGCCCCCATCCCCTCCTGCGTATTGATGTATAAGCAGGAGCTGCCGCTGATGTATCCGGATGACGAGGATGTGCTCAAGGTACAGAAGGCGTTCTTCGACCCCTTCGAATACCTCTGGTTGCGCCATCGGGGCGGGGAACTTAAGACGGAGTTTCCCAATGCGCTCGGTGAAATCGCCTATCAGGTGGCCTGTCACCTGCGGGTGCAGAATATCGGCATCAAAACCCGCGACATCCTCAACCTGGTGCCGGGTACAGAGGTGAATGCCCAGGAGCGCTGCTCCGGGCACGACGGGACCTATGCCGTGAAGAAGGAGACCCGGGACAAGTCGATCAAGATTGCGCGGCCCGTGGTCCGCAAGGTGGATGCTGGCGATCCACAGTATTTCGCCAGCGATTGCCCGATGGCCGCCACCCATATCGCCAACCTGTCAGAAAAAGTGGACAAGGCCTCCCATCCCATGACCCTGCTGCGGATAGCCTACGGACTTTAGCTTATATGAGGAGTTAGCATGATGACCACCCTGTCACGTTCCGATCTCTGGTCCCTGGAAGAATATGCCGAGCAGCGCCCGGCATTTCGCGCCCGGGTACTGGAGCACAAAAAATCCCGGCAGCTGGCCCTGGGCCAGCACGCGCGTCTCTATTTTGAGGATGAGCTCACTATCAGGTATCAGATCCAGGAGATGCTGCGTATCGAGAAGGTGTTCGAGGCCGATGGCATCCGCGAGGAACTGGAGGCCTATAACCCGCTGATACCCGACGGCCACAACTGGAAGGCCACTTTCATGCTGGAATACGAGGATCCCGCCGAACGCGCGGTTCGCCTGGGCGAACTGATCGGTATAGAAGACAAGGTCTGGCTGCAGGTGGAGGGCTGTGATCGCATCTACCCGATTGCCGACGAGGACCTGGACCGGTCCACGGCTGACAAGACCTCCTCGGTGCATTTCATGCGCTATGAGCTGGCACCCGCCATGATCATCGCCGCCAAGGGCGGGGCGGCCATCCATGCGGGCATCGACCACCCGGCTTATCCCGTCGACGGCTTCCAGGTCGATCCGGCGGTGCGCGAGTCGCTGGCGAACGACCTCCAGGAGGTGGCCGTCAATTAGGCCCTGCGCGTACGCACGCGTGTTGCAGCAGCGACGCTAACCGGAGGCTCCCCCTGGGGAGATTATGGCGGGCCGGAATGCGTCCCGCGGGGGCAATTCAGAGGGGGCGGATCAGGTTGGACAGCTTCGGGTCGGGTTTGGCGTTGCGGCGCAGCACGAGAATGACGTTACCGATGCTCTGGACCAGTTCGGCCCCTGTCTGCCGGCACAACTCATCAGTCACTGCGGATCGGGCCTCTTTCGAGCCCACGGCAAGCTTGATTTTCACCAGTTCATGATCGCTCAGGGCGCGTTCCACTTCCGCCATCACCCCGGCGCTCAGCCCGTTACCGGCCACTGTCACGGTCGGTTTCAGCTTGTGCCCGATCGCGCGCAGTTGGCGGGTGTCCTGGTCGGCTTTCTTGCTCATGGGGGTTCCGGGGGTAAAATGGCCGCTTCCGCGGGGGCGCGTAGTCTACACAAGCCCGCCCCCGCAAGAAACCACGCGAACGGGGAATCCATGGCGAAAAAGCGCTCATCCAGCAAAGCCTGGCTGAAGGAGCACCGGGACGACCCTTACGTCCAGCGGGCCCAGCGCGAGGGGTACCGTTCGCGGGCTTGTTATAAGTTACTGGAATTGCAGGAAAAAGACCGGTTGATCCGCCCGGGTATGACTGTGCTGGACCTGGGCAGCGCGCCGGGAGGCTGGTCCCAGGTTGCCGTGGAGCAGGTCGGTCACCGGGGGCGGGTAATCGCGTCGGATATTCTGCCCATGGACAACCTGGCCGGCGTGGAATTTGTCCTGGGGGACTTTACCGAGGACGGGGTATTCGAGCAGATCCTCGCTGTTATCGGCGAGGCGCCGGTGGATATCGTCATATCCGATATGGCGCCCAACATGAGCGGGTTGAACGCGGTGGACCAGCCGCGGTCTATGTATCTGGTGGAGCTGGCCCTGGATATGGCCTGCAAGGTGCTGGCCCCAGGGGGGGCATTTGTGGCCAAAGTCTTTCACGGCGAGGGCTTCGAGGATGTGTTGCATGAAGCCAGGCAGCATTTTGACAAGGTCCTGACCCGCAAGCCGAAGGCCTCCCGGCCCCGCTCCAGGGAGGTGTATCTGGTGGCAACCGGATTCCACGGCGATCCTTGAAACATGGAGAGATCGCCCCAAGTGTAGTAAATTGAAAGAGGTACAGTCTCGAGTTTCATGCGTATTTACGATGAGAGTGAAAAAGCACTCTCGCTTCATCCGCCTGTCGGCGGGAAATGGTTTTAAAGATGAGGAGTATAGCTGTCACGCACTTACCCTCCCGGGCTGAACCGGGCGGTGATGGTCCTGCGACCCTGCGGGAACCGGCAGAGAGGTGATGGCATTGAACGATATGGTCAGAAATTTACTGCTTTGGTTGGTGATAGCCGCAGTGCTGCTGTCGGTGTTCAACAACTTCAACATGCAGACTCCTTCAGAGCAGGTGGGTTATTCGGAGTTCATCCAGGAGATCCAGAGCGACCAGGTGAAGAAGGTCGTGGTTGATGGCCTCACCATCAATGGCGAGCGCTATGACGGGTCACGATTCGAGACCATCCGCCCCATGGTGGAGGATCCGAAACTGATCGATGATCTGCTGGAGCACAAGGTAGTAGTGGAAGGCCGCAAGCCCGAGCAGCAGAGTGTCTGGACCCAGCTGTTGGTGGCCAGCTTCCCGATTCTGATCATCATCGCCGTGTTCATGTTCTTCATGCGTCAGATGCAGGGTGGCAGCGGCGGCCGGGGCGGGCCCATGAGCTTTGGCAAGAGCAAGGCCCGGTTGCTCGGTGAAGACCAGATTACGACCACCTTCGCCGACGTGGCGGGGGTGGATGAGGCCAAGGAAGATGTGCAGGAGCTGGTGGAGTTCCTGCGCGATCCCAGCCGCTTCCAGAAACTTGGCGGGCGTATTCCCCGGGGTGTCCTGATGGTCGGCCAGCCCGGCACCGGCAAGACGCTGCTGGCAAAAGCCATTGCGGGGGAGGCCAAGGTGCCCTTCTTCTCCATTTCCGGCTCTGATTTCGTGGAGATGTTCGTCGGGGTGGGTGCCTCGCGGGTGCGGGACATGTTTGACCAGGCGAAGAAGCAGGCTCCCTGTATTATTTTCATCGACGAGATCGATGCCGTGGGACGTCACCGTGGCGCCGGCCTCGGCGGCGGGCACGATGAGCGTGAGCAGACCCTCAACCAGTTGCTGGTGGAGATGGACGGCTTCGAGGTCAACGACGGTGTCATTGTGATTGCCGCCACCAACCGCCCCGATGTCCTCGACCCGGCACTGTTGCGCCCGGGGCGTTTCGACCGCCAGGTAGTGGTCGGCCTGCCCGACATTCGCGGTCGCGAGCAGATCCTCAAGGTGCACATGCGCAAGGTGCCTCTGTCTGAAGACGTGGAGCCCTCCAAGATTGCCAGGGGTACGCCCGGATTCTCCGGTGCCGACCTCGCCAATCTGGTTAACGAGGCGGCCCTTTTCGCGGCGCGGGCCAATGTGCGGACCGTGGGTATGCACCAGTTTGAGCTGGCCAAGGACAAGATCATGATGGGCGCCGAGCGCAAGTCGATGGTCATGTCCGAGGACGAGAAGCGCAATACCGCCTATCACGAAGCGGGGCATGCCATCGTGGGCCGCCTGATGCCCGAGCACGACCCGGTGTACAAGGTGAGCATCATCCCCCGGGGACGTGCCCTGGGTGTGACCATGTTCCTGCCCGAAGAGGATCGCTACAGCCACAGCCGGCGCCATATCATCAGCCAGATCTGCAGCCTCTTCGGCGGGCGCATTGCTGAAGAGATGACCCTGGGCAAGGACGGCATCACCACCGGAGCTTCCAACGATATCCAGCGAGCCACCGATATCGCTCGCAAGATGGTCACCCAGTGGGGTCTGTCGGAGACAATGGGGCCGCTGATGTACGACGAGACCAGTGAGGAGGTCTTCCTGGGTCGCAGTGCTGCACAGCCCCACCAGGGGATTTCCGACGAGACCGCCACCCAGATCGACAAGGAAGTGCGCCGCATCATCGACGAGTGCTATGACGCGTCAAAGCGGCTGCTGGAGGAGAATTTCGATAAGCTGCATATGATGGCCGAGGCGTTGATGCAGTACGAGACCATCGACTCCGACCAGATCGACGACATCATGGCAGGCCGCCCTCCCCGTGAACCCAGCGACTGGAGCGACGAAACCGGCAGCGGTGGTTCCGAAGCCGGTGCTGCCAGTGACGAACAGGACGCCGGCAGTCCGATCGGCGGCCCGGCGGGCGAGCACTAAAACCGGCACCCCACTTGGTCGTCGCTGTCTCCTCCCCCGGGCCGTCGCTGGACTGTGCCGGCAGAGTGCTGGACCTGTCCCGCCCCCGGGTCATGGGCGTCATCAATACCACTCCGGATTCCTTCTCCGACGGCGGCGCCCTGTTCAGCCAGGGCCGCCTCGATATGGCGTCGGCCCTGGCTCGCGCCCGTGAGATGACCGCGGCGGGGGCTGTCATTCTCGACATCGGAGGCGAGTCCACCCGGCCGGGCGCCACACCCGTTGGCCTGCAGGAGGAGATGGACCGGGTATTGCCCCTGGTGGAGGCAATCGCTGCAGAGCTGGACACCATTATTTCCGTAGATACCAGTTCGCCCGAGCTGATGGGCGAGGCCGCGAGGCTGGGTGCCGGGATGATCAACGACGTCCGGGCGCTGACCCGTGAGGGGGCGCTGCAGGCTGCTGCCGCCAGCGGCCTGCCCGTCTGCCTGATGCATATGCAGGGCGAGCCCGGTACCATGCAGGAGGCACCCGGGTATGATGATGTGGTGGCGGAAGTGGCGGGCTATCTTCGCCAGCGGGTGGCCGCCTGTGAAGCTGCCGGGATCGACCGGCAGAAGCTGGTGCTGGATCCCGGCTTCGGTTTCGGCAAGAGTGTGGGGCACAACCTCGAACTGCTGCGCGGTTTGCCGAGACTGGCAAAGGAGAGTTTCCCGCTGCTGGTGGGCCTGTCCAGGAAATCATTGATAGGAAAGTTGATCGGCCGCGAGGTAGACCACCGCCTGCCGGCCAGCCTGGCCCTGGCGGTGCTGGCTGCCGAGCGGGGAGCGGCTATTATCAGAACGCATGACGTGGCCGCCACGGCGGATGCCCTGGCTATGTGGGTCGCACTCGATAATCTGGGGGACGTATGAGTAAACGGTATTTCGGCACGGACGGCATCCGGGGCACGGTGGGCCAGGCGCCCATCACGGCAGATTTCATGCTCAAGCTGGGCTGGGCCAGTGGCCGGGTGTTCGCCCGGGAGATGGCGGGAGACGGACGCTGTACCGTCATTATCGGCAAGGATACCCGGGTTTCAGGCTACATGTTCGAGTCAGCCCTGGAAGCGGGGCTGGTCGCCGCCGGCGTGGATGTCAAATTGCTTGGCCCCATGCCGACCCCTGCTGTCGCCCTCATGACCCGGACCCAGGCGGCGGCAGCCGGCATCGTGATCAGCGCCTCCCACAACCCCTTCGAAGACAATGGCATAAAGTTTTTCGGTGCCGACGGGGCCAAGTTGCCCGACGAGATCGAGCACGCCATCGAGAACCAGCTGCAGGAGGACCTCACGACCGTGGAGTCCCACCGCATCGGCAAGGTGTTGCGCGTGGTGGATGCTGCTGGCCGCTACATCGAGTTCTGCAAGTCGACCGTGCCGGAAAACTTCAAGTTGCGGGGGCTGCGTATCGCGGTGGACTGCGCCCACGGCGCGACTTACCACATCGCCCCCAGTGTTCTCAGCGAGCTGGGGGCCGAGGTAATCACCATGGGTGTGCAGCCGGATGGCTTCAACATCAATGAGGGTGTGGGATCCACCGACATGGCAGCGCTCTCCGCACTGGTGCGAGAGCGCCAGGCAGACCTGGGCATAGCCTTCGATGGCGACGGCGACCGGGTCCTGTTCGTGGATGCGGATGGGGAACTGGTGGACGGCGACGAGCTGGTCTTTATCATCGCGACGCATCGGCTGGCGACCGGCCACAGTGATGCGGGCGTGGTGGGCACGCAGATGTCCAACCTGGGCCTGGAGCTGGCGCTGCGCGAAGCGGGCCTGCAATTCGCCCGGGCCAAAGTGGGGGACCGCTATGTGAAGGAGATGATGGAGGCGAACGGCTGGCACCTGGGGGGCGAATCCTCGGGGCATATCATCTGCGCCGATATCACCACCACGGGCGACGGCATTGTCGCTGCCCTGCAGGTCCTGATCGCCGTGCAGGCCGCTGGCGGCGACCTGGCCGGTCTGCGTGGCGGCATGACCAAGTATCCCCAGGTCATGATCAATGTCCCTGTGGGTGGCAAGGTAGACCTGGCGGATTATCCCGAGGTGCACAAAGCGGTTGCCCGGGTTGAAGCGCAGCTCGGGGAGCGAGGCAGGGTGTTGTTGAGGCCCTCCGGGACGGAACCCAAGGTCCGGGTGATGGTGGAGGGTGAAGACGCGAACGAGGTGGGAGCACTCTGCACCGGACTGGCCCAGGAGGTGGAAAGCCTGCTCGGCTGATCGCCC
>JAHEEV010000067.1:0-1409 GCA_024640505.1 Halieaceae bacterium | reverse complement strand
ATCGCCCGCGGACAGCGTGCCCCTCTTTATGGGTAGCGGGCTCCTACAGGATCAGGCGCCTTGTAACCGATTCCATACTTGGGTAAGATTGCCGCCGCTTTTTTGACCGGGGGTGTAGGATGCGTCAGGCACTGGTTGCAGGTAACTGGAAGATGCACGGCTCCCGGAGCAGTGTCGATGAATTGCTCAAGGCGCTGCTTGGTGGCAGCCTGCCGTCGCAGGTCGAGGTGGCCGTCTGTCCCACGTACGTGCACCTGGCACAGGCACTGGCCCTGTGTGCCGGCACCTCGGTGGCCGTCGGGGCACAGGATTGCAGTCACATGCAAGCGGGGGCCTTTACGGGTGAGGTTGCACCGGCGATGCTGGTCGACCAGGGGTGCGACTGGGTGATCCTGGGTCATTCCGAACGTCGCCAGTATCACGCCGAGTCTGATGACCTCGTTTCCGCCAAGCTGGCGGCAGCGGTCGAGGCGGGGCTGTCTCCCATCGTTTGCGTGGGTGAAACCCGCGAACAGCGCGAGGCCGGTGAGGCAGAGGCTGTCGTTGGGGCTCAGCTACAGGGCGCCCTGTCGGGTCATGCCAGCCTGGCGGGGCTGGTCGTCGCCTACGAGCCGGTCTGGGCTATCGGAACGGGCTTGACGGCGTCGCCGGAGCAGGCGCAGGAAATGCACGCATTTATCCGCGGACAATTGGCGGGCATCGGCGAGATTGAGGCAGATGCGACCCGCATTCTTTACGGTGGCAGTGTCAAGCCGGGGAATGCCGCTGAGCTGTTCGCCAAGGATGATATCGATGGCGCCCTGGTTGGGGGCGCCGCGCTGGTCGCACAGGATTTCCTGGCGATCATCAACGCCGCTGCCTGAGGCAGGCGTTCACAAGATTGAGGTGCCCGCGGGGGCAGAGCATATATGGAACAGATTATATTGGTGGTGCACCTGCTGGTAGCCCTGGCTATCATCGGCCTGATCATGTTGCAGCAGGGCAAGGGTGCGGATATGGGTGCTTCATTCGGGGCCGGTGCGTCCCAGACCCTGTTCGGTTCGGACGGCAGCGGTAATGTGCTGACCAAGATGACAGCCTGGCTGGTGGTATTGTTCTTTGCCAGCAGCTTCGGGCTGGCGCTGCTGGCGAACCAGAAGTCCCGTCCCGTCGATGACCTGGATCTGCTTATTCCGGAGACCGCTCCGGCGGTTGAGCAGGTGATCGAGGAAGAAGTACCCGTGGTGGAGGAGGAGATCCCCGCCATGTCGAGCCCGGCGCTGGAGGAAGAAGACCTGCCCGCGCTGGACTGATACAGATACGCCGAAGTGGTGGAATTGGTAGACACGCTATCTTGAGGGGGTAGTGAGCTATGCTCGTGCGGGTTCAAGTCCCGCCTTCGGCACCATTCAATAGACGAGACCCCGCTG
>JAHEEV010000066.1 GCA_024640505.1 Halieaceae bacterium | reverse complement strand
CGTAAAATGCCTCGCATTCACGTTCCCGGCCGCGCACGACGCGTCTGCCCCTGAGTGGCCCCTTCGTCTCAGTCACTACCGTGTGCTGACCTTCTTCATGATGGTCGTTGTAAAAATAGATTACGACCCAGTCATGGGTGCGTTTTAAGTCATGTGCCCGCGCCGTATTAGAAAAGAGAGCTGTGAAATGCCAGGGCTCTACATTGCCGTGAAAAATGGGTAGCCACGGTTTTTTATCAGGGTTGAAGCGCTTCGGTGCGATTTTTGGCAACTCGCCGCGTTCCGCTTTATCTCGATATTCACGATCAATATCAAGGAGTAGACCCACATCGGGGCCCGCCGATGCGTCGGAGTGGAATGCCGGGCGAGGCGTAGTCAACAAGTTCTGGAGAGATGCTCGAATAATCTGGGCCCGCCCCCGGCTAATACCCTGTACATTCTCCAGTCGGCCATCATGTGCTGCTATCTCTAACTCTTCCAGCGTATCGATATCTAGTTCATCGTGTAACCGCTGAGCCAGCTTGGGGCCAATACCAGGCAAGATCTGAAATAGCTTCGAGGGTTCCAGCGTGCCTCGCAGGCGTTCAAGACGCGTTAACCTTCCGGTCTGTAGCAGCTCAGCTATAGCCGCAGCAATGCCTTTTCCTATGTTGGGCATGGCCACAAGTGCGTCAGTGCCCCCTCTCCTGTAAATCTCTTCAACATCCTCGTCTAGCCGTTCGATCATTGTCGCGGCACGCTGATAGGCTGTGATACGAAACTGATTTGCATCCTGCTGAGCTAAAACATCGGCGTATTCGTTTAGAAGTACGCTGATAGATCTGTTAGATATTACGGTCATGATTAGCCTGTGCTGCGAACGGGGAGCATCGGTAAAGGCTGGAAAATAGTCCCAGTAAGCTAATTATTCAGCTGCGTCCTGGGTAGTTTATATCAATAATGCGCCTTGTGATGGGGAGGGCTCTGGAATGATTGGGCAGGTCAGGAATAAAGTATCATAAGCCTGCGGATAAATTGCTCAATCGTGATCTTACCGGAAGGTATATAGATCGTACCCGACGGTCCACTGCTCCAAGTCCGCCTCCCCGACATTCAGACATTGGATTCTGTTTAACCACAGGTAATCGGGATGAGACGTTTGAAATCGTGGTGCCCCACGAATAGGGACGCGAGGGGGTAAGTCACCCTCTATAAATTTTTGATACCCATTCTCGCCAGCGTCAGCCATTCCCTGGTATGCAACGTAAACTAACGCTCCATTATCAGTTTCCAGGGTAGTACGAATATCCAGTATCCCGACGCCGTCACTGCGCATAGTAAGCCAGTCAGCACCAACTGGAAGAATCCTGCCGTTCAGGTGGGGGCCGCTGACTTCACCACCGGTAATGTAAATATTCAGACGTAGTCCATCTGGAGTCGGCCCGATAACTTCAGGCGGATTCTTGAGCGTGGCTTTAATAGAGCAAACATGCTCAAGAGAATAATCGTACATTGTATGAATCCCTGTTTCGATGAATTAACAGCTTAGACCAGATTATAAGTGAGGGTGCGAAGGCGCCGAGTTTCCTGGTGTCGGCGCTGAAGGACCCACAGTTCGGCAACCTCGCCGATCTGGTATGCGCCCCCTCGTTGACACAGGACAATATTCTCTCCCGGGATTGAGGTATCTTGAAGGTTTGCCAGAAGAGGCCGGTCACTATGAAAACCATTGACCAGAGCGTCAAGGACATACGGATTTGCGGTGTGATCGAGCCGGGCCTTGAGTCGCTGGTGGATGCTTTCGCCGAAAATTTCCGCACCCACGGTGAGGTCGGGGCCGCCTGCGCGGTCTATCATCGCGGGCGCCCTGTCGCCGATCTTTGGGGCGGGCTGGCCGATGCGGGCAGCGGTCGCCCCTGGCAGAGGGACACTATCGTTCTCGTGTTCTCGGCGGCCAAGGGACCCACGGCAACCTGTATCAATCGCTTGGTCGAGGCGGGGCAACTGGATGTCGATCTACCCGTCGCGCATTACTGGCCGGAGTTCGGCTGCAACGGAAAGGCGCAGATCACCACCCGCCAGGTCCTGTCCCACCGGGCCGGGCTGGCGGCAGTAGACGGGGACCTGACACTGGAGCAGGTGCTGGCCTGGGATCCGGTGGTGGCGGCGATTGCTGCCCAGGCGACTAACTGGGAGCCTGGCAGCCAGCACGGCTATCACGCCCGCTCTTTCGGCTGGATTCTCGGGGAGCTGGTGCGGCGGATTACCGGAGAGACTGTCGGTGAGTATATCGCCCGGCATTTTGCGGTGCCGCTGGACCTGAGTTACTGGGTAGGCCTTCCCGCCTCGGCGTTGCCGCGTTGTGCCGTGCTGGTTCCGCCGCCGGGCGGCTCGAATGCAGTCGCAGAACTGCTGGGTGCGGACAGCCTGACGGCGAAGGTGATGAGCGGTCCTTCGGGACTTTTTGGCTACAACGATATGTGGAACCGCCCCGAGGTGCTCGCCGCTGAGATGCCCTCATCCAATGGCGTGGGCGATGCCCGCTCCCTGGCCAGATTCTATGGGGCGCTGATCGGCGAGGTCGATGGGATACGACTGCTGGGTGCAGAGCAATTGGCCAGGGCCTGTGAAGAACAGTCCCGGGGAGCCGATGCCGTTATTTTCCACGAGACCTGCTTCGGGTTGGGATACGCTCTGCAGCCCGCCCTGGCGCCAGGTGCGGGACCCCGCAGTTTCGGGCACCCGGGGGCCGGGGGCGCGCTGGCCTTTGCAGACCCGGACGCGGACCTGGGCTTCGCCTACGTGATGAACGCGATGCAGTTCGATCCCGCGGGCGACCCTCGCTCCGGGGGGCTGGTTAATGCAGCCTATGATTGCCTCAACAGTCATTCCGGTTGATGGCTGCCGCGCGGGCAGTGTTTAAAGAACGAGCTCCGCCAGCTCCCGCAACATGGGGATCTCTCCGCTCACAAGCAGTGAAGTAACGGGAGAGTCCTCCCAGTCCTTTACTTTTTCCCGGATCCGGTCCCGCGGGCCCGACAGGGATATCTCATCGGCGAATTGGTCCGGCACGGCGGCGATCGCCTCATCCCGCTTTCCTTCGAGGAAAAGTTGCTGGATCGCCTCGGCCTCGTCGGGGAAGCCCATGCGCGCCATCAGTTCCTTGTGGAAATTACGCTTGGCAGCTCCCATGCCCCCGATATAGAAGCCCAGCATGGCCTTGACGGGGTAGAGTGCCTGCTCCAGGTCGTCGTTGATATTCACCAGGACGATGGGAGCGATCTCAAAACCCGGTTTGGCGTCCACCAGCTGGTCTGCATAGACCTCCTGGCGGTAGGGCGAATAGTAAAGGGGCAGCCAGCCGTCGGCGATCTGTGCGGTCTGGGTGACGTTTTTGGGGCCCTCGGCGCCAATGAAGATGGGCACATCTGCCCGCAGTGGATGAGTTATGGGCTTCAATGGCTTGCCCATGCCCCAGGAACCCGGGCCGTTGTAGGGCAGGGGGTAGAACTCACTGTCGCTGGTCACCGGCTCTTCCCGGGCCAGTACCTTGCGTATAATGGCCACGTAATCGCGGGTCCGGGTGACCGGTTTGGAATAGGGTTGACCGTACCATCCCTCCACCACCTGGGGCCCGGAGACGCCCAGGCCCAGGATCATGCGGCCGCCAGAGAGGTGGTCCAGAGACAGGGCCGCCATGGCGCAGGCGGTGGGGGTGCGTGCCGACAGCTGCGCTACCGAGGTGCCCAGGCGGATGGTGGACGTGTTCGCACCGATCCATGCCAGCGGCGTAAAGCAGTCATTACCCCAGGATTCTGCCGTCCATACGGAGTCGAAGCCGAGACGTTCTACCTCCTGTGCCATGGCCACATGGTTGGGGTTGGGCATTGCCCCCCAGTAGCCCAGTTGCAATCCGAGTGAAAGTTTTGCCATCGCGGGGTCTCCTTCTGTCGCAGTCGCTACTCTACGTCATCCTGATCACGGGACAAACCGTGCCGGCTGGCCAAAATACCTGACCTGTGTGATCACCGGCTGTCAATGAGGCTCGTGATTGGATAGACTCACGCAGCTTGGTAATGACCATGCTGGAGTGGTTCCATGGCTAAACTCACACACCTGGACGAGACCGGTGCCGCGCGAATGGTCGATGTCGGCGACAAGGCCGTGACCGAGCGGGTCGCGATTGCCGCGGCCGAAGTCGTCATGGCCCCGGAAACGCTGGCACTGCTGGAACAGGGCGGGCACAAGAAGGGTGATGTGCTGGCGATCGCGCGGGTTGCGGGAATCCAGGCGGCCAAGAAAACACCCGACCTGATCCCTCTCTGCCACACACTGATGCTCAACTCGGTCAGCGTGGATTTCGTGCTGGATGCGTCGGCAGGCACTGTGCGTATCGAAGGCTGCTGCAAGGTATCCGGTAAAACCGGCGTGGAGATGGAGGCTCTCACTGCGGTGTCAGTAGCCGCACTGACTATTTACGACATGTGCAAGGCAGTCGATAGAGGTATGGAAATCCGCCACGTCCACCTGCAGGAGAAATCCGGCGGAAAATCGGGCCACTGGCAGCGTGGTGCCCGGTGATGATCAAGGTGCTGTTTTTCGCGAGAATCCGGGAAGAGCTTGATTGCAGGCAGCTCGACCTGCCGTGGGGTAACGACCTGGTTGACCTGGATGCCCTGTCAGGGCGCCTCTGTCGGGAACATGGCGAGCACTGGGAGAAGGTGCTGGGACAGCAGAACATCATCCGCGCGGTCAACCAGAAGGTGGTGACGGGCAATACCGCCCTGGCCGACGGGGATGAGGTCGCCTTCTTTCCCCCGGTCACAGGGGGGTAGGGTCAGCGTGACCATGTCGCTATCGGTAAAGGTGCAGGAGGCTGATTTTGACCCCGCGGAACTTCAGCGTTCGCTGCTGGCGGGCGGTCAGGCCGAGGGTGCTGTGGTAACCTTTACCGGTTACGTGCGTGCCAGCAATGAGCAGCGCACCATTGAGCGGATGGAGCTGGAGCATTATCCGGGGATGACCGAAAACAGTATTCTCGCAATTCTGCAGCAGGCCGCAGAGCGCTGGGGGGTGCTGGCTGCCAGTGTCGTACACCGGGTAGGCGTGCTGCGTACCGGGGACCAGATAGTCTGGGTGGGGGTCGCTGCCGCGCATCGCGAAGCTGCGTTCAGTGCCTGCGAGTTCACCATGGACTATCTCAAGACCCGCGCGCCCTTCTGGAAGAAGGAAGTGGGTCCTCAGGGTGATCACTGGGTGGAGCACCGGGCGCAGGACACGGAACGGGCGCAGCGCTGGGGGCGCAGTTCCGAATAGCCTGTATAGGGGATGTGCCCGGCGCTCAGCTGGGGAAAACTCCCACTCTTTCAGACGGATAATTAACCGGGGGTAGTGACATGGAATTAGAAGGTCGGGAACTGAGAAATGCACTGGGGCGTTTCGCCACCGGGGTGTGCCTGATCACGACCGTTACGGAGCAGGGTGAAGCGCTGGCGCTGACGGCCAATTCCTTTTCGTCGGTCTCTCTCGATCCCCCCCTTGTGCTGTGGAACCTGCAGAACAATTCTGAAGTCTATGACGCATTTTCACGGCCGCGCTATTACGCCATTAACGTGCTGGCAGTGGAGCAGCAGGAACATTCCAACCTGTATGCCAAAAAGGGAGCGCACCTGCTTGACCCGGGTCATTACAGCAGTGGCAGGCACGGTGCGCCGGTCATACAGGGCGCACTGGCAACCTTTGAGTGCGAGCTGGAGGCCTGTCACGAGGGCGGCGATCACCTTATCATCGTGGGCCGCGTGCACGACATGCAGGCGCGCCCGGATGGTGAGCCGCTGCTGTTTTACGCAGGAGCCTACCGGGAGCTGGGCTAACCCTGGCGCCGGTTTGTGGTCTGAATGAAATTCTGCACCAGCTGCGGTAACGCAGTCGCCCTGAAAATTCCCGAGGGAGATGATCGGGAGCGATTCGTCTGTACCAGCTGCGAGCTGATTCACTATACCAACCCGCGGGTCATTGTCGGCTGCCTGCCGGTCTATGAAGGTAGTGTGTTGTTGTGCCGCAGGGCTATCGAGCCGCGCAGGAATTACTGGACGCTGCCGGCCGGTTTTATGGAAAACGGTGAAACCACGCCCCAGGGTGCCGCGCGGGAAACCTGGGAGGAGGCTCGTGCCAGGGTCAGCAAGCTGGAGCTGTATCGGGTCTTTGACGTTCCCTACATCAGCCAGATTTACATGTTCTACCGCTGTGAACTGGACGAGGGCGTGTTCGGTGTAGGGCCGGAGAGCCTCGAGACGGCGCTGTATACGGAAGAGGAGATCCCCTGGGACGAAATCGCCTTCCCGGTCGTACACGAAACGCTCAGGGAGTACTTCGTCGATGTGGAAAAGGGACACTTCCCGGTGCGGGTTTCCGCCATCGAGCGGGGATCCTGGCGTAAACGAAAAGAGAGTTAAGGAGCAAGCAATATGGCATTCCCCAAAGTCGGCAATATGGCCCCGGCGTTCAGCCTGCTGAACCAGGATGGCGAAAAGGTGAGCCTCAAGGATTTTCGCGGCAAGCAGAACGTGGTGTTGTACTTTTATCCCAAGGCGATGACGCCGGGCTGTACGGTGCAGGCCTGCGGTATCCGTGACAGCCGCAAGGCACTGGGCAAACTCGATACCGTGGTGCTCGGTGTGAGTCCCGACCCGGTGGCGAGGCTGGGTAAATTCATCGAGAAGCAGGACCTGAACTTCACCTTGCTGTCCGACGAGGATCACGCGGTCACCGAGAAATACGGCGCCTGGGGCCTGAAGAAGTTCATGGGTCGCGAATTTATGGGCGTGCTGCGCACCACCTTCATCATTGGCAAGGACGGCCGCCTCAAGCACGTGATGGACAAGGTTAAAACAAAAACCCACCACGACGATGTGATAGCGCTGATCAAGGATCTAGGGCTCTAGCCCGCAAGTCCCTATGGTCCGTTACCTGTTCGAGGACGCGCCTGAACCGGGAGAGGTGCGGGAGGTTGCGCCGGGTGTACTGTGGCTGCGCATGCCGCTCCCCATGGCGCTGGACCATATAAACCTCTACCTGCTGGAGGATGACGACGGCTGGTGGATCGTCGATACCGGTATCGCCATTGGCGACACCCAGTCACTATGGGAAACGCTGTTCGAATCGGAGGCCCTGCAGGGCAAACCCGTCAAGTCGGTGGTATCCACCCACTTTCATCCTGACCACACCGGCATGGCCGGCTGGCTGTGTGAAACGTGGCGGGTACCGTTTTACATGACGGAGCCAGAATATCTCTCCGGTGTTTTATTCAGTCGCACCGAGAAAGAACACTTTACCTGGACATCAGAGCGCTACTATACGCGGGCCGGTTACGCGCCCGCCCAGGTGGCCCGCGCCCGGGACAATTTCGGCGGCTTCGGCGCGTACATCACTCCCATGCCGACAGCCTACCGGCGATTGGTAGACGGGCAGGCTCTGACGGTCGGTGGCAGGCGCTGGCGGGTGGTGGTCGGGCGCGGTCACTCCCCGGAGCACGCCTGCCTCTACTGTGGGGCGCTCAATATTCTGCTATCCGGAGATCAGGTCATCCCCAGGATTACGTCTAACGTGAGCGTGACCGGCACCGAGCCCGAGGGCAACCCCTTGAAAGAGTGGCTCAAATCCCACGAGCACTTCCTGGACACCCTGCCCGCCGACACGCTGGTCCTGCCGGCCCACAACGCGCCCTTCCATGGGCTGCATGAAAGGCTGAGATTTCTCATCGAACACCATGAGGATCACCTGGTCGCCCTGGAAGAGGCCTGCCTGGAAGGGCAGCCGACAGCAATGGAACTGCTGCCGGTCATGTTCCAGCGGGAGCTCGACGAGAGCCAGATCGGGCTGGCCATCGGGGAATGTGTTGCCCACCTGAATTACCTGGTACAGCGGGGTCAATTGGCGCGCACCGAGGACGAGGCCGGACACTTCCGTTACCGCTCTGTCGACGAGACCCTGCCATTGCGTCTGCGCAAGCGCCGGCACCAGGCCGAATCCGAGCCTCCATATCAGGTATAAAGCGTTTAAAAACATAGAGATAGAATTAAAAACTAAAGTAATATGTATATAGCTTGAACCGGTTTCAAGGTTTGTCGTTCAGAGGCTTTGCGGGGCCTATGCCCTTGGACTAAGCTAACCCCTAATAGTCCGTAGCACTTCGGTAGTATCTCCAGGAGAAATGCAATGAGTGGTTGCCCTCATATAGACCTGACTGACCCGGACACCTTCCGCGGCGGCCTGCCCCGTGAGGTCTATCGGTACCTGCGCAGGGAGGAACCCGTGTACTGGCACGAGGATCCTGAACAGGGGGTCGGCTTCTGGGTGATTACCCGTCAGCGTGACCTGGATTACATATCCAAGAATCCGCAGCTGTTTTCATCCCGGGAGCGCAGCTGCCTGCCGATGGAGCCAGAGGACGAGGCCCTGGAGCTGATGCGTACCCAGCTGATCAACATGGACCCGCCCCAGCATCTGCGCTTCCGCCGCCTGGTGCGCACTGCCTTTACACCGGCTGCCGTGGATTCCTATGAGGAGCGGTTTCGCGAGGTCGCCCGTGATATCGTCGATCGGGCTGTGCAGGGAGGGCGCTGTGAATTCGTCGAGGATATTTCTGCCGAGCTGCCGCTGATTGCTATCTGTGAACTGATGGGTGTGCCGATCGAGCGTCGCTCCCGCTTGTTTGAGCTGACCAATATCATGCTGGGCATGGATGACCCGGAACTGACCACGTCCCAGGATGACGGCCACAATGCCATGATAGAGATGTTCATGCTTGCGATGGAGATCGCCCAGGCGCACAAGGTATCGCCGCGCAGCGATATCGTCGAGGTATTGCTCTCGGGAACCGTCGATGAAAAGCCCCTCACCGAGGAGGAGTTCTGTAATTTTTTCCTGATGCTGATGATCGCCGGCAACGAGACGACCCGCACCGTGACCAGCCATGGCATGCGCCTGCTGATCGAGCAGCCCGAACAGTATCAGCTGCTGGTGGATGATCCCTCCCTGGTGGAGGACGCGGTAGAGGAGTTCCTGCGCTACAACCCCGCCGTGATCACGTTCCGGCGCACCGCGATGGAGGATGTGGAGATCGGTGGTCAGCCGATCAGCAAGGGTGACAAGATTCAGATGTTTTACGGCGCAGCCAGCGCCGATGAGTCGGTATTTGCAGATCCGGACGCCTTCGATGTCACTCGCAACCGGCGCGAAGACGTGCGCAATGAACACCGCGCTTTCGGTATCGGGCAGCACTTCTGCCTGGGTTCGCATCTTGCCCGTCTGGAACTGAAGGTGATCTTCGAGGAGATTGTCCGGCGTATTCGCAATCCCCGGTTGGATGGCGATATCAACTGGTTGCGCTCAAATTTTATCAACGGTATCAAGAGTATGCCCATCGCGTTCGACGTGGTGGAAAGTTAGCAATGAATCGCGGGGCCCGCTATGAGTGACGACTGTATATTCTGCCAGATACTCCAGGGGGAAGCGCCCTGTTATCACGTTCATGAGACGCGCTATACCCGGACGTTTCTGGACATCTTTCCGGCGGCACCCGGTCACTGCCTGATCGTCACCAAGGACCACTACCAGGACATCTTCGCGGCCACACCCGAGTCTATCGCCATGGTTGGCCACGTCTCGACACTGATTGCGCACGCGGTCAAGCAGGAGTTGCAGTGTGAGGGCGTTGGAATCTTTCAGCTGAACGGGGCCGCGGCGGGGCAGACCGTGTTCCATTACCACATGCACGTGATTCCGCGAAACAGCGGTGAGGATCTCGCCATTCACTCCCGGGTGCCGGGTGACACGGGCGAGCTGGAAGCTATGGCGGCCCGGCTGCACGCGCGGGCCATGTCCATGCGAACGGAGGATTAGCCTGTGCCAATGCCCCGTGATATCGGTGTGATCGACCTGATGCTGGCGATTCCCGGAGAAGACAACAGCCAGTTTTACGAGTGGATAAAGCCCATGCTCATGGACCGGGAGAGCCATGAGATGTTCCGTATGCCGGCCCAGTACATGTTCAAGGACCTGCCCGCGACGGGTAAGCAGGAAGACTATATTGCCTATACCGTGGCGCAGATGGACAAGCACGGGATCGAGCGGGCGATGCTCGGCGTCGGCAAGTTCGGGGACCTTAACGCCGAGGCGTTACGACGGCATCCCGACCGTTTCTTCGGCGCCTATGAGGCTAATCCCAACAACGGTATGGAGGAAGTCCGTACCATCGTTGCCATGCACGAGGAGTTCGGCATCAAGGCCGTGACGGGGTCACCGGCCATGATCTGCCCCCCCGTGCCGGTCAACGACAAGAAGTGGTATCCGATCTATGGCAAGCTGGTTGAGCTGGATATCCCGTTCTGCCCCTGCATGGGAGTGCCGGGCCCCCGCGTTCCCCTGGGGCCCCAGAAAGTGGAGCTGCTCGATGAGGTCCTGTGGTTTTTCCCGGAGCTGCGGATAGTGACCCGTCACGGCTGTGAACCCTGGACTGACCTCGCCTGGAAACTGATGCTCAAGTACCCCAACCTCAATTATATGACCAGTGCTTTTGCACCCCGTCACTACCCCCAGGAGATCGTGCATTTTGCCAATACGCGCGGCTCCGACCAGGTCATGTATGCGGGTTATTTCCCGATGGGTCTGTCTCTGGACCGGATTTTCGCGGAACTGCCCGACGTTCCCTTTCGCGACGAGGTATGGCCCAAATTCCTGCGCGAAAACGCTATCCGCGTGTTCAAGCTGGAGGATTAGGCGGGTGAAATACATCACCGTTGAGGAGGCTATCGAGGCCCCCGGGTTGCGCCTGGTCCTTACCGCTGGCGTGCCCGGCCCCTGGGGTGAGTCGGCCAAGGCCATCCTGTCATACAAGGAGATTCCCTTCACGCCGGTGTATCAGCAGGGGGGCGGGGAGAACAGGGCACTCAAGGCATGGACCGGGCAGACCTCGGCGCCTGTTGCAGTGTACGAAGACCGGCCGCCGATCTGTCACTGGCTGGACCTTTTGATGCTGGCAGAGCAGCTGGCGCCGGCCCGACCGCTACTGCCTGAAGACATGGCCCCGCGCGCACGCGTGATCGGCCTGTCCGCACTGATCGTCGGGGTCGATGGTTTTGGTTTCAACCGGCGCTTGCAGATGCTGGCACCGATGATGGCGGTCGATCCCGTACCCGAAATTGCGGTCACTCTCGGCGCGAAGTACGGCTACTCGGAGCAGGCGCGCAAGAATTCGACGGAGCGGCTGCAGGCGATCAGTGCCCTGCTCGATGCTGGCCTGGCGGCGCAGCAGGCCGAAGGAAGTGACTATTTTGTGGGGGATTCGGTGACCGCAGTCGATTTCTACTGGGCCAACTTTGCCGGTATGGTGTTGCCGCTGGGTCCGCGAGACAATCCGATGCCGGATCCTGTCAGGGCCACCTATGAATCCTCCGACGGGGAGACCCGGGCCTGCATTACGCCCCGGCTGGAGGCACACCGGGATATGATGTACCGGCGTCATATCGCGCTGCCCCTGGATTTCTGAACACCAAGGAGACCCCTATGCTGTCCCAACAGGAATTATCCGACCGCTTCGAGATCCAGGATCTCGTGTTCCGCTACGCCCATCTTATCGACAGCCGCCAGTTCGATGAACTTCGAGACCTGTTTACCGAAGATGCCCACATTGACTACAGTGTGTATGGGGGCAGTGTCGGGGACCTGGAAACAACGATAGTCTTTCTCAAGGAGGCCGTTGCCACCAGTACCTTTCCCAATTGCCAGCACCTCAATGCCAACGTGCAGGTGACCCTCGACGGGGACAGCGCGAAGGGCCGCGTCATGTGTTTCAACCCCATGGAAATGGCAAAGCCGGATGGCAGCACCCACACGTTCATGCTGGGTCTATGGTATGTCGATGAGTACCGGCGTACGCCCGGCGGATGGCGTATCAGTCGCCGGGTGGAAGAAAAGAGCTGGGCCTTCAATACACCCGATTTCATGCAATTCTAAAGCGGTTTGTATCGCCTCGCTCGGAAGGGGAAAAACGATGATTGAGTTGTATACGGCTCCCACACCCAATGGTTACAAAGCCTCCATCGCGCTCGAGGAGATGGCAATTCCCTACCAGGTCCACCCCATCGACCTGAGCACGGGAGCACAGAGGGATCCGGCATTTCTCAGGATCTGTCCCAATGGGCGCATTCCCGCCATCGTCGATAAAGAGCAGGATGATCTGGCCCTATTCGAATCGGGCGCGATCATGATCTACCTGGCGGAAAAGTGCGGCAGGTTCCTGCCCACAGATGTCAAGGGGCGTTCCCGCGTCATTCAGTGGCTGATGTTCCAGATGGGCGGCATCGGGCCCATGATGGGCCAGGCGAATGTCTTCTATCGTTACTTTCCCGAGAAGATCCAGCCTGCCATTGATCGTTACCAGGCGGAGGGTCGCCGTCTGTTTGAAGTACTGAACAACCGTCTCGGAGAGAGCGAGTATCTGGCCGGTGACTACAGTATTGCCGACATGGCCAACTGGTCCTGGGTGCGCACCCACCGGTGGTCGGGAATCGACATCGAAGGGCTGGACCACCTGTCCCGCTGGATGGGGGCTATTGCCGAACGTCCCGGCGCCCAGCGGGGGGTGAAAGTGCCTGTCGATATCGCGGAGATCATGGACGCGAAACGGGAGGAGGATGCCGAGGAGTTCTCGCGAAGAGCCCGTACGATGGTGCTGGGAGCCCAATCCCCAGAGCCATAGCAAGGTCGGCGGGTATACCATAGGGGCAAAGATTGCAGACGGTGCCAGCCGGGCCGGTTGCGCCTTCAGTGAAGGGGGTCGACGCGAAGGGTCACTTACCGTCTGTTTCCTGCCAGGACTCCGGCAGGTAATCCAGTTCAAGCAGCCCTACGGCTTCGCGCAGGCTTTCCTGAAACGCCGAAAGTCTTTTTTCGCCAATCTTTTCGGCGTACTGTGCATAGACTTCTTCCACGACTTCCAGGGAATCGGCCGCCAGGTCGATGCCGCGCTGGGTCAGGTGGATTTCCCGGGCGCGCCGGTCGGACTCATCCACATCGCGGCTGACATAGCCCATGCGTTCCAGTTCCTTTAGCATCTTCCCCATCGCCTGTTGAGTCACCTGGGCGCGCTTTGCCAGTTCCGTTACACGGACGGCTCCCAGACCAAGATTGGCAAATACCTGGCTGTGTGCAGGGCGGATATCCGCGTAGCCGCGAGAAGCCAGGCCTTCCCAGATCCGACGCTCGAAATCCCGGGAAAATTCCCGCAGCAATCGAGGCATATTATTGGACAGCCGATAGGCAATGTCGCGGTTTCGTTCAGCAGTTGTTTTCGTTTTCATGTGCGTTACTTCACGCCGGCGAGGCACTCTTTTTTTACTCGTCACAAGAAACACATAAGAAATTTACTATAGGCCGATTACCATGATATGGCTATCCCCCCGAGCGACCCGCGCGTTGAAGCCCTTCGAACAATTCCGCTACACTGCGCGGCCTCGAGCGATACCGATGTCAGTGGAGTGAACCCGTGGCGAAAATTATCACCTGTAATACCAACGGCATCCGGGCCGCGGCTCGAAAGGGCTTTTTTACCTGGCTGGAGCAGCAGCAGGCGGACGTCGTATGTATCCAGGAGACCAAGGCGCAGGAGCACCAGCTTGCGGATACGGTTTTCTGCCCGGAGGGTTATCACTGCTATTACAACGACGCGATAAAAAAAGGCTACAGCGGCACGGCAATCTACAGTCGCGTCAGGCCGCGGCAGGTGGTCACCCGTCTGGGGTGGGAGCCGTTGGATTCCGAAGGGCGCTATCTGCAGGCGGACTATGCCGGGCTCAGTATCATCTCCCTGTACCTTCCTTCCGGTTCGAGCAGCGAGGCGGCCCAGGCGAAGAAGTACCAGTTCATGGATAACTTTCTCGAACATCTGAGATCCCTGCGTCGGAAGCGCCGGGAATTTATCATCTGCGCCGACTGGAACATCTGTCACCGGGAAATCGACCTGAGGAACTGGCGCAGCAATCAGAAGAACTCCGGGTTCCTCCCGGATGAACGCGCCTGGCTGGACAGGCTCTACGACGAACTGGGCTATATCGATGCTTTCAGGTTGGTCAACCAGGAGCCGGACCAGTACACCTGGTGGTCCAACCGCGGCCAGGCCTGGGCGAACAACGTGGGTTGGCGTCTGGACTACCAGGTGATCACGCCGCGCCTGGCCGACCGTGTCCGGGCAGCGGATATCTACAAGGATGAGCGCTTCTCCGACCACGCCCCCCAGATCATGGACTATGACCTGGACATCACGCCCTGACGTTTGCGGGGCAGCGGGAAACCCTGTACATTAGCCGCGTTTTTCACTGTCACAGGAAGCCCAGATGAGTTTGTTTGCAGCCAGTGCCCACGCCCAGACGGCGGCTCCGGGTCCCCAGGGCGGGGAAATGTTCCAGATCCTGTTCCTTGTGGGTCTGTTCGTCCTCTTTTACTTCATCGCCATCCGCCCCCAGCGCAAGCGGCAGAAGGAGCACCAGCAGATGGTCGCTTCCCTGGGCAAGGGCGACGAGGTTGTCACCAGCTCCGGCATTCTTGGCAAGGTTACGTCGCTGGATGAAAATTACATGGTGCTCAATGTGGCCAATAACGTGGATATGAAGTTCCAGCGGATACACGTCCACGCCATCCTGCCCAAGGGCACGCTCAAGTCCATCGGCTGACAGGCCCGTTCCAGAATGGCGCTTGTCTACCCCCGCCGGATAGCGCTGGCATGCAGGCCGACGCCTTTCCAGTATCTTGAGCGGGCCTCCCGGAAGTGGGGGGCGGGACATCGTCTCTGGGTGAAACGCGATGACCTGACCGGCTGCACACTCAGTGGCAACAAGGTCCGCAAACTCGAATTCATAACCGCTCACGCCATCGACAACGGCTACGATACCCTGATTACCTGCGGCGGATTGCAGAGCAACCACTGCAGGGCCACCGCCATCGCCGGGGCGCAGCTGGGACTGGCCGTCCACCTGCTGCTGCGGGGCGATGAGCCGGCAGATCGCGACGGCAATTTATTCCTGGACCACCTGGCCGGTGCGAGCGTCAATTGCTACCCGCCGAAACGATTTTTCCGCGAGATAGATCAGTTGTTCCGGCACTGGCAGGAGCATTACGCCAGCCTCGGGCGCAACGCCCTGGCTATCCCGACCGGGGGTAGCGACGGGGTCGGGGTATGGGGCTACATCGCTGCCTGCGGCGAGCTGGCAGAGGATTTCCGCCGGCATGAAATAGAGCGGGCTCACATCGTGACGGCTACGGGCTCCGGGGGTACGCAGGCCGGCCTCACGCTGGGCGCGGCCCTGCATGAACTGCCGGCCACCGTGTGGGGCGTCAATGTCTGCGATGACGAACAGTACTTTCTCGACAAGGTGGCCAGCGATGCGGCTGATTGGCGCCGCCGCTATCCCGATGTGCCGGCCGTCGAGCCTCTGCCCCGCGTGATCGACGGCTACGTAGGCGAGGGCTATGGCGTAGCTTCCGGGGAGGTATTCGGGTGTATTGCCGAACTGGCCCGCCTGGAAGGGCTGGTACTGGATCCGGTTTATACGGGTAAGGCTTTCCACGGGCTGCTGTGTGAGCTCGAAAAAGGGCGCTTCGAGGGCTGCCGCGATATCGTCTTCGTGCATACGGGCGGCATCTTCGGCCTCTTTCCCCAGCGGTCCGGATTCGACAGCTAGGGTAGCCGTGCCGTCGCGTTACGCGCCGTCGCATCACAATAACAGTTACATGGAAAAACCATGGTCGAATTCATTACCGCTGTAAACGCCTGGGCCTGGGGCCCGCTCATGCTGGGCCTGCTGCTGGGCACGGGCTTTTACCTCAGCATCGGCCTGCGCTTCATGACCCTGCGCAAGATTCCGGTAGCACTTCGCCTGCTGTTGCAGGGACGCAAGGGCAGGGGAGCGGGAGATATCTCACCTTTCAGCGCGCTGATGACCTCCCTGTCGGCGACCATCGGCACCGGTAATATCGCCGGCGTTGCCACCGCCGTCGCCCTGGGCGGCCCCGGTGCCCTGTTCTGGATGTGGATCACCGCGCTCGTGGGCATGGCGACCAAGTACGCCGAGGCCGTGTGCGCCGTGCACTTCCGGGAGCAGGATGCCCGGGGCAGCTATAGCGGCGGCCCGATGTACTACATAAAAAATGGCTTGCACCGGCGCTGGCACTTTCTGGCCATCGCCTTTGCCCTGTTCGGCTCTCTGGCCGGCTTCGGTCTGGCCAATACCGTGCAGTCCAACTCTGTGTCACAGGTGCTGGAGAGCGCATTCTCGGTGCCTCCGGTGGCCACCGGGCTGGTCCTGATGTTGCTGGTAGGCGCGGTCGTCCTCGGCGGCATCAGGCGGATTGCCAGTGTTGCCAGCTGGCTGGTGCCGATCATGGCCCTGAGCTACGTGTTGATGAGCCTCCTGGTGATCCTGGCCAACCTCGATGCCGTACCCGGGGCGATTGCGACCATCCTGCACAGTGCCTTCTCAGGCGCCGCCGCCGGTGGTGGCTTTGCGGGCGCCACGGTATGGGCTGCCCTGCGCTTTGGCGTGGCCCGCGGTATTTTTTCCAACGAGGCCGGCCTGGGCAGTGCGCCGATCGCACATGCCGCCGCCCGCACGGACCAGCCGGTACAGCAGGGCATGATCGCCATGCTCGGTACATTTATCGATACGCTGGTGGTCTGTACCATGACCGGCCTGGTTATCGTCATCATGGATGTACTGCCCAGCGGAGAAAGCGGCGCCAATCTCACCTCACTGGCGTTTTCCAGCGCGTTTCCCGGGGGGCAGTACATCGTCACACTGGGACTCTGCCTGTTTGCGTTTACAACCATGATCGGCTGGTCATTCTACGGCGAACGCTGCATAGTCTATCTGCTGGGTGTGCGGGCCATTCTGCCCTACCGGATTGCCTGGGTGATCGCCATACCGGTTGGCACGCTCGTAGAACTGGATTTGATCTGGCTCATCGCCGATACCTTGAATGCGTTTATGGCCATACCCAACCTCATTGCCCTGGTCCTGCTGGGGCCACTGGTTTTCAGGATCAGCCGTGACTATTTCGGGCGGGCCGTCGTACCGGCCCAGGGCGGGGACAGCCAACGTTAGACCGCCGCGTTCTCGTCGCGCCGGGTGAGATTTTGTACGTGCAGATCCGACGGACGGTACAGGGAGAAAGGGATATGAGTGAATTTGTGGATACGGTGGAGGCCTGCGTGGATCGGGCCATTGCCGCCGTGGGTCGGGATCTGGTCATCGGTGCACCACTGGGGCTCGGCAAGCCCGTGCAGCTGCTCAATGCATTCTATCGCCGTGTCGCGGCAGACCCGTCACTTTCCCTGCATATTTACACGGCGCTGACGCTGGAAAAGCCCGTTCCGGGAAGCCATATCGAGGCCGGACTGGCGGGTCCGATCGTTGCGCGACTCTTCGGTGATTACGAAGACCTGGATTTCATGAAGGCGATCCGCTCGGGGAGCCTGCCCAAAAACATAGGAGTCAGCGAACTTTATTTCAAGGCGGGCTCCATGAAGAACGTGGCGGTAGCCCAGCAGAATTACATCTCGAGCAACTACACGCATATCGTGAGGGATATGTTCAGCCTGGGAGTGAATGTATTCGTACAGCTGGTGGCCGTCCGCGATACGCCGGAGGGTATATCCCTCAGCCTGTCCAGTAACAGCGACAT
>JAHEEV010000193.1 GCA_024640505.1 Halieaceae bacterium | reverse complement strand
ATATGCCCGGGAACCCGCTGCAGCACCTGCAGGTAGTTCTCCCGGGCGCCTTTCATGTCACCCAGCCAGTACCGGGCGCGCGCCCGGTACACCAGTATGGTGGCGTCGCTCGGATAGCGTTCGTGGAGCTGGTCGCTGTGGTCACGCAGGGCCTGCCACTGGCGCTGGCCCTCCTCCGCTACCAATAGGCGCAGGTGGGCGTAATAGTTCCACGGGGCCACCTCCAGCGCCTGGCGGGCGATGATGGCGGCCTCCTTCCAGCGCTGCTGGGCCAGCAGTGGCAGGGCCAGGCCGATCTGGGCATCCAGTGAACGGGGGTTGGCCTGCAGCGCCTCCTTGTAGTCCTTCTGCGAGTCGTTATAGTCACCGGCCAGGTAGTGCAGCCAGGCGCGGCGCAGCCGGGCGAATTCGTTGCCCGGCTCCTTTTTCAACAGTGGGTCGAACAGCTCCGCGGCAGCGTCATATTTGCCCGCCGCTTCCAGCTTGTAGCTATCCGACCAGATATCGGCGTGGCTGCCGGCGCTGATGACGAGCAGCGCCGTCGCAAGGAGTACAGTGCGAATTCTCATCATGCTCTCCCTACCAGCCGTGCGACAGGTTCAGGTAAACGTAGGCGCTGTCATAGTCGTCGTTCAGCACGCGGTTTTCGTACTGATCATAACCCACCTGCAGCATGAGGCTGGTCTGGTCCCCCAGTTTCCATGAGCCGTTCAGGGCGATTCCCCCCTGCTGCTCGTCGGCCAGGGTATAAACCACCGCGGCATCCGGGTCTACCGCCAGGAAACGCTCGCCCACCAGGGCATTCACGCCCGCGCTGTGCAGCCCCAGCAGCGCATTGGGACCAAACCAGTGGGTCCATTTCGCCTCCAGTGCCGCCGTATCCGAGTTGCCGTCGTTTACGTCGTCCTCGCTCAGGTGGATAAAGTAGCCACGCAGCTGAACCCAGTTGGAAGGTCCGCCCGGGGCGAAACCGAAGGTGGGGGTGAGCTGGTGGGCCTGGTAGTCATCGAAGCCGTCGAAGTCATAGTTCGAGTAGGCGTAGCCCAGGTCGAATGCGCGGGTTTTTTCATTGTTGATGAAACCGACAATCGGGTTGATCACGCCGATGTCCCCATCCGCCCAGAGACTGCCATCCTGCCCGTTACCGCCCTTGACGTCGGCCTCATCCTTGATGAAGTAGCCGTCGAGTCGCCAGGTCAGCTTGCCCCCGAGATTGTCCGGGTAGCTGTGGATCTTGCCGCTCAGGTAGAAAGTGTTTTCCTCGAGGGTATCGAAGTCACCGGGGTTGTCTGCCTTGCCCTCCACTTCGGTGTAGTTGTAGCCCAGGGTGAATCCGCCCTGCTCGAGGTAGTCGCCACCGATAAAGAAGCCCGCGGCGTACAGCGAGTCGCGCAGGTCCGACCCGCCGTAGCTGCCCACCACGGCCTGGCCCGTCGCCCGCATTTCCCAGGCATCGGACGCCGCCTCGACGGTTGTGGCAGAGAGGCCCACCACGGCAGTCAGGACAGAACAGCCGGTGACCAGTTTTTTACGTGAATGTACAGTCGTTCTCATGATGAACCCTCCAACAGGTCTTTGTCTGAGTGTGATGATAGTTGCCAACCCGGTACGCCCTCGTCGCCGGCGAGACCGAGCTCGGTGAGTTGGGCGCGCCAGTGCTGTGAGTCGAGCCGGCAGCTGATTGAGCGAAAGCCCTGCTCGGGATCTATCAGGCATTCCGTTTCCGCCCTCAATCGCTGGGCGCCAAGGTGAAGTTCATGCTGCCCCTGCTGGCGCCACAGTCCACTCTCCGCAGTGAATGTGCGGTGATAGTGGCTGTCGAGGCCGCAACCCAGGGGATAGAGAAGCCCCCACAGGACGTGGTGCCACAGGCCCATCGGCAGCAGTCGCGCCGAGGGTGCATCCTGCCACCGCACCGCACTCTCGCTGAGGGGCGTCAGGCCGTTGGTCAGCAGCCAGATATCCAGGAACGTGTCCGGCGGTCCCTGCCTGTCGTAAAAGGCGAGGACGCCATTGGTCTCCTCGAAGGCGGCGCTGGCGCCAGTGTCGCTCACCAGACGGAACTGGCCGAGCAGGGTCAGTTCCACCTGCAGGCTGCGCTCCGTATCGGTTGGCAGGCCGGGACCTTCGACGCGGTAGGTAAGCTGTCGCCCCACGGGAAGGTGCAGGGGTGTGGCCAGCCGGGGGTCGACCACCGCGGCTTCCACCGTCTCCCCCTGTCGCGGGCGCCCGTTGACGAGGTATTCACTGCCGCCGTCTTCCCGGTGCCGCAGCAGGCTGCAGAGATGGAATGGCTGGGTGGGGCTGCCCAGTTGTGCGCTGCGCTGGACCTGCAGGTGCAGGTGGGGCTGGGGTGAGCGCCCGGAATTGCCGCAGGCGGCCAGCGGCCTGCCCGGTTCTACCCGATCGCTTTCTTTTACCTTGATGCTGTCCTTCCTGAGGTGCGCGAGCAGCACATGCAGGCCGCTTTCGAGTCGGATCAACACGAAATTGCCCCAGTTGTTTTTTACATCCACGTCACCCGGCGCGTTGTCCGCCAGGTAATCGCGTACCCTCACCACCTGGCCGTGCACGGGTGACAGTATCGGCAGGCCGAAACAGTAGAAATCCTCCAGCGCCTCCCCGTCCCCGGAAAAGCTTTTGCCATCCTCGGTGATGTAGAAGTCCAGGGCGTGCTGCCAGGGTGCCTGGTGTGTGTGCTCACCGTCGAAGCCCTGGTAAACCTGCCATCGCCCGAAAATCGGCAACAGCAGCGGTACGCTGTTGATGTCGCCGTTGCGCACCCGCGCCAGCCTGGAGCGCTCGTAGTTCTGCTCGGGCATGCCTGATTGCGTTACCAGCCAGGGGGGCGCGACACTGAGCCGGGTGCGCAGCGCCACCAGGAATAACAGGGTGACGCTGATGTACGGAAGGGCGATGAGCGGGAGGCCGTGAACGAATAACAGGTTCTGGCAGGCGATCAACAGCAGCCCGGTAAGCGCGGTGGCCAGCATGGCGTTCAGGAAGCTCGCCAGGCCGGGCACCGTATAGATCCCGCCTACGGCGATCGCGGTCAGCACCAGGTTGAAACCCGCCCAGGCGATGAGCAGTGGCTGCTGGTTCACATCCAGGGCCAGGAATACCAGCTGGCCTGTCAGCACGGCCGCGATGGCCAGCAGGGCCAGGTAGCGGGAACGCCAGGTGATGACGGCGAGGACGATGGCGCCGGCCACCGGATGGACCGTGAAGAAGGTCGCCCCCAGCAGGCTGAGAAACTCGTTCGCCCGGTAGGGGAGCCAGCCTATGGTGAACTCGCTGTAGCCGACAAACGGCGTGAGGCCGGCAAGCTGCCGGGCCACCAGTGCGGTGATCGCCGCGACGATCAGGAAGGGTATCACCAGCACCGGCAGGCGCTCCCTGCGCCAGAAAAGGTCTGCCAGGGCGGCGCTGACGAACACCGCCAGGATGGCGCCGGCGGCGATCAGGACAGCCAGGTGAACGCCCAGCCGGTAGAAGGCGCCCAGGGAGAGGCCGACCAGCAGGCTGTTGAGGACAAAAATATTGTTGCGTGACGCCGGGAACCGGAACAGGCGCGCCACCGACAGGCCGACCAGGGCGGCGAGCAGGCCGGATGAGCCGATATTGGGATAGGCGAAAGTCCCGGCCAGCAGCAGGGCGCCGGCCACCGGGCTGTCGAGAAAGAAAAGCGCCGAGTAGGCCCTGGCCGTATCGGCCAGGTATCGTTGCGACGCTGCGAGTGGGCCTGCAGTGTTCATCTGGCCTATGGCTTGCGCCCGGCGCGGTCGCTGGAGAACGGGTTCTCCGGTGCACCTTGCGGGTAGGGCTCGGCCAGGTGCGCCGGCAGGCACTCCTGTGCCGTGACCACCTCGAGGTTTTCGGCCTGGCGAATCACCGAGACATTCTGTGACTCGTCGATCAGCACCACGTTGGGCCGATATTCGATAAACTGCATCCACTGGGTGTTGTTGTAGGCGCCTACGGGGCTGAAGACCAGCGCATCGCCCACGTTCACCGGTGGCAGCATGATGTTGTTGCGCATCACGTCGATATTCATGCAAAGCGGTCCGTAGATCACCGTTTCTTCGGGCCTGCCCTGCAACAGCCGGGTCGGTGTCACCCTGTGGTTGTACCAGAAGGCGGTGAAAAGCTGGCTGACGCCGGCGTCGACGACCACCGCGCGCTTGCCATCGGGCAGCCGTTTGTTGGCGATGACGGTGCTGACCAGGTACTCGGCGTCATCGACCAGAGCGCGGCCGGTCTCCAGGATCAGGGTGGGGCGTTTCAGGCCGCGCGCCTCGCGGTCGTGGGTCAGTTCCAGCAGGACGTCACAGATCGCTTCCGCGTATTGCTCGATGCTGGGTATGACCTGCTCCATGGGCAGGTAGATGCCCTGCAGGGAGTTCATGGAGGCGAACCCGCCGCCGATATCCAGGTAATCGATACGGCAGTCCGTGCGGCTCTCCACCTCGTTCATGAAATTGCACATGATGCGCACTTGCTGGGTATAGGCGCGCGGCTCGGTGACGAAGGTGCCGATATGGCTGTGCAGGCCGGTGAGATTGAGGTACTCGCTGGCGGCGATCCGCCAGGCCGCGTCCATGGCCTGCCCGGACTCGACGTTGAAACCGAAGCGACTCCAGGGCTCGGTGAAGCCGGTGTCGAAATTGAGCCTCAGGGCGACATCGATATGTGTATCGAGCTCCTCGGTAATCGTTTCCAGCGCGTAGAGTTCGTCGAGGTGATCGATGTGGATGCGCGCGCCTTCCCGGACGGCCTGCCGCAGTGTCTCCGGTTTCTTCCCGGGGCCGTTGAACAGGATGTTCGGGCCGGGAACACCCAGGCTACGGGCCTTCTGGTACTCGAACTCGGAGACCACTTCCGCCCAGGATCCCTCCTGGTGGAAGATATTGCTCACCGCCCCCAGGTAGTTGGTCTTGTAGGACCAGCCGAA
>JAHEEV010000065.1 GCA_024640505.1 Halieaceae bacterium | reverse complement strand
GTTACGGCGAATTGGGCGCCAACACCGGCCGGCTGGTGCGCACCGACGAGGATTACGACCGGATTACCGGGATGCCGCTCATGGGCAACATCCCGGTCGCTGTGCGTCCCTGCGAATAGTCGCGCGTTGCGATCGCCCGGTCTCAGGCGGCGCGTTTGCGTGTGCGCTTCTTCCGGGTCGCGGCAGGCCGCGTGGACGCCAGCAGGTCCTGTAGCGTGGCCAGCAACTGCTTGCGCTCCGCTGCGCTCTCGCGGGTACGCCGGCCGATATGACTGGGATGCTGTTCGCGATCCAGCCAGAACTTGCCGGATACATCCCCGGCTTCACTGGCGGCGGCCAGCCAGACGATGGTGTCTGCTCCTTCTTCCGGGCTGCGCAGCAGGTGCTGGGTGGCACGGTAGAAGCCGGGCAAAGCGGTCTCTACCCCGGGCGTATCGGCCCAGCCCGGGTGCATGGCATTGACGGTAATGCCGTCCTTACGCCAGCGCCCCGCCCACTCCTCGGTCAGGATCATCAGGCCCCGCTTGGCCCGGGCGTAGGCCACCGAGCCGGAGTAGCGGCCGCGGCTGCTCTGCAGGTCGTCGACATGTATTTTCTGGGAATACATGCCACCGGAGGAGACATTGACTACCCTCGCGTCCCCGGATTTCGCCAGCAAAGGCTGCAGTCGCTCCGTCAGGATATAAGGTCCCAGCAGGAGCAGGGCAAAGCTCTTTTCCAGCCCCTCTGGCGTCTGCTGGCGGGGGTTGAACAGGGCGCCCGCGTTGTTGACCAGGATGTCCACCGGTTTGCCGGCTGCGAGCAGTCGGTCAGCCAGGGCGTGCACGTCCTTCATCACGCTCATATCGGCGATCTCGAGTGCGATGTCCTTGTTGCCGGACTCGGACTGCAGTTCGCGTACCACGGCGTTGCCCTTGCGACGGTTGCGGGCCACCAGCGTAAGACGGGCGCCCAGTGATGCCAGCTCCCGGGCAGCGGCCAGCCCCACACCGGATGTGGCGCCGGTGATGACCGCGTGGCGGTCTCCCAGGTAGGCGGAAACGGGATTCCAGCGCCGGCGCGATTCCCGATAGCCCAGGCGGGTGAAGCGCCAGAGGCCCGGCAACACCAGGCGGTCGGCGAGGGCGAGACGACGGGACTCTTCCGGGGCCTCGAAATCGTCTTCGAGGGCTGCCTGCAGGCCCGCCATGGCACTCTTCCCGACACGCTCCATGGCCGCAGGGTAGAGGCGGTGGGCGGCGGCCAGCGGCGCCGGGAAGTCGAATTTGGCGATGTAGCGAACCCGGGTGCCGGACTTCGTTTTACTGAACAGGATCTCCTCTCGGGCGGTGAACAGCTTCGAGTCCACCGTCATCAACATGCGCTTGTCCTGCTCCAGTTCGATGATGGTGTAGTGCAGCGAGAATCCCGCCTTCATGTCTATCCGGTACTCGCTGCCGACAGCCGGCGCACCGGGAGTCAGTTTGTGGCCCCGGGCCACGGCGGGGTCCCACTCATCGATGCGGGAGAATTCGGAAACGTAGGCAAACACCTCGTTCAGAGGGCGTCGTACGTCGATGGTTTCGTCAAGGGTTACCAGGTTGCTCATGTCATTTCTCCGGATGGTTTGCGGGGTTATACGCGCAGATCCACCATTTAGTTCAGTCGAGTCACTGACCTTTCGGGATTTACAGCAGGGCGCGGACCAGCCAGAACACGGACATGCCCACCATGAGCGTGAAGATGTGGTTCCGGGTCCTGAGCGCCACCAGGCCGGCCGCGGCCAGGGCCGATGCTTCCGCGTAGCCCATCATCACCCTGCCATCGGGCCCGATCAGCATGGTGACGATCAGGGCCCCGAGCACCGAGGGTCCGACATGGTCGAGGGCCCGGCGTATCGGGTCGGGGATCCGGCGGTTTGCCAGCGACAGGATAAACAGGGAGCGACTGAAGTAGGTGCCGATGCCCGTGGCGAAAATGGCGAGAAACGTCGTCATTGCCTGAATTTATCCAGTATGACGCCGGCGGGGACGCCCGCGAGGGCACCCAGCAACAGGCCGGATTTACTGGGCATATCCGCGGCCACATAGGCAGTACCTGCCGCTACCAGGGCCGCCCCCGCCTTGGGCCAGCGGTCAACCCCCATGACCAGTACCCCGAGGAACAGGATGGGAATGGCAAAGCCGAGTCCCCACTCGAGAGGTACCACCGGTCCGATGAACAGGCCGAAGGCTGTTGTGATCAGCCACAGCAGCCAGAACGTGGTACCCACCCCCAGGTAGTAGATCCGGAAGTCCCGCGGATCGTCGTTGATCCGCAACATACACAGCGCGAACACCTGATCGATCAACAGGTAGGGTCCCAGCCACCGGAACCAGGCCGGTTGTTGCTGAAATGTCGGGGCCATCGCGGCGGAATACATCAGGTGCCGCGCATTGACGATGAGCGCGGCCGTGACGGCGGCCGCGACCGCCGCCCCCTCGCCGAGCAGCGTTACCAGCGTGAGCTGGGAGGCCCCCGCATACACGATCAGGGAGCTGCTCCACCCGAGCAGTGGGTCGATACCGGATTCGACGATCGCCAGCCCCAGTACCAGCGCAAAGGGAATGGCGGGTATGAAAATCGGGATTGCATCGCGGACCGCGGCGACGGCGGGGCTTCTCGGGTTATTCATCGATGCTACCGTGGGTTTTTCCGTCCTGTGTTCGGCTGGCCTGTGGATCCGTGCGGAACCTGGTTACTTCAATCTATTATAGGAGCGAATCGGTCAGCTGCCGGGGGCTGTCAAGAATTGTGAACGCTTCCTGTCAAAGAGGCAGGGCTGGGGTAAACTGGCGGGCGCCATGAACCGCCCGCTATCGATACCCCTGATGATTTTGTGCGCGAGCCTGCTGCTGCAGGCCTGCGCTGCCGAGCCGCCTGCCCGGGAAGTCCGGAACACCAAGCCGGTGGACTTCAGCGGCTCCTGGGAAGTGGACTACAGCCAGAGCGAGACCGTGGCCCAGCGCTACGAGTCGATGCTCCGCGAATTACAGCGCGAATATGACAGGCGGGCGCGACAGGGCGGCAACCAGCCGGCGGCGGGGCTCTATGTGGCGGGCAGTGGCGCCGACCTGTATGCCCTGGCGAGAATGTCCGAGATCATTACCGAAACCCAGTTGCTGGAGATCACGCAGGAAGAGAACGGGATCACGGTAAAGCGCGAGGGCAACTTTGCCCTCACCTGCGAGTTCTATCCCGGGCGTTTGCACCGGGTGGAGACACCCCTGGGAGAGGAGACCTGTGGCTGGGATGGCCACCAGCTGGTCTTCATGATATCCCTGCCCGAGGGGCTGAGCATCCGCCACCGGCTCACGCTGGATCCCGAGGGTGAACGGCTGCAGGTTGCCACCACGGTCTTTTCCAGTCAGGTCTCTTATCCCTTCACGCTGGACAAGGTGTACAGGCGCTTCGACCCGTCCGTCGATGGCATCACCTGTAAACAGACCCTGAGCCGGGGGCGTGTCTGCACCACGGAGCGATCGCCGTGATCCTGCTGCGCCTGGCATTGCTGTGTATTGCCTGCTGCGCGACTGCCCGGGCGGATGATGCCGACGGTCAGCGCCTGCCGGTGGGAGATGTCGTGCTGGAGCAACGGGCGGTCGCTGAAGAGGCGCTGCTGGATGTCGGTGTGGTGATATTCGATGCAGGCATACCGCCTGATCCGTCCACACACGGTGCTCTCGGTATATTCCCCGAAATCAGGCGGGCGGAAGCCCGCTACCTGCCCGTCCTGCTGAGGCAGACACTGGTAGACAGCAACATGTGGGGTGCCGTGCGGGTGCTGCCGGAAACCGCCGTATTGCCGGAGCTGTTGGTCACCGGCACCATCGAACGCTCGGATGGCAGGGCGCTCCAGCTTGCGATCCGGGCGGAGGACGCCACCGGCCGGCGCTGGCTGGACCGGGTTTTCCTGGATGAAACCGCGCCGGCCGATTACCCGGTAGCGCCCGGGGTCGACCCTTATGCCGATCTCTACCGGGCCATTGCCAATGAGCTGCTCGCCGTGCGCGAAACGCTGGGCGAACAGGATCTGCAGGCGATCCGCAGGGTGGCTTTTCTGCGCTATGCGGCGGGCCTGTCTCCCGAGGCGTTTGCCGGTTATCTCGCCGGCGGAGGGGAGCAGGCTTACCGCGTATCGCGACTGCCCGCAGAGGGTGACCCCATGATTGCGCGGGTAGATCGTATCCGCAACCAGGAGTACCTGTTCATCGACACGGTGGATGAACAGTACCTCGCCTTGCGGGATGAGATGGCGGACACCTATAACCTTTGGCGCCAGTACGATCGGGAGCGCGCGATCTACCTGGCAGACTATGAGCGCCGGGCAGCGGATCGTGGCAGCCAGGGCAGTCGTGGCAGCTTTGCCGCCATGCAGCAGAGCTATAATGCCTACCGTTCGATCAAGATACAGGAGCAGGATCTGGGAGAGTTGGCCCTGGGATTCAACAATGAGGTGGCCCCCACGGTGGTGGAAGTCAGCGGCAGTGTTTTCCGTCTTAACGGTACGCTCGATTCCCAGTACGGTGACTGGCGCCGTATCCTGCGTGAGATCTTCGCACTGGAGACCGGGCTGCAGGGCAGCCAATGATGATTCCGGCCTGACGGGAGTCGGGGATTTCCCCGGTAGGTCGGGGTCGATGAAGGAGACCTGAGATGGCACAACTGGAGAGGTTCAAGCGCGGCAGCAGTGTGGAATCCATTGGCGACAGCCTGTTGGCCAATGGCGCCGTTATCGTCGAAAACCTGCTGGATGACGCACTACTCGAGCGGGTGAATGCCGATATCGACGCACTCGTGGCGGCGGCAGATCCCACTATCAGGCACCTGAACCCAACGCTGGACGCCTTTTTCGGGCAGCACACCCGTCACGTCACCGGCATGGCCGCGAAATCGGCGGCCTTCGCCAACGAGATCATGTGCCATCCGCTATACCTGGCCTTGTGCGACCGTGTTCTGCTTCCCAGCTGCGCCGACTACCAGCTCAACCTGGGCCACCTCATGGACCGGGGTCCCGGCGCCGAGGCCCAGTGGATGCACCGGGACGAGGATGTCTGGATCCACATGCCCCGGCCGCACCCGGAACTGCAGGTCGCCACCATCCTGGCACTGGTGGACTTCCGCCGGGAGAACGGCTGTACCTACGTGATCCCCGGCAGCCATCGCTGGGAGCGGGACCGGGAGGGGCGGGACGAGGAAAAATGCCACGCGGAAATGGCGGCGGGCTCCGCCGTGATCTACCTCGGTTCCACCATCCACGGCGGCGGCACCAACAGCACCGCCGACGAATGGCGTCGCGGCATCCATATGAGCTATACCCTGGGCTGGTTGCGAACGGAGGAGAACAATGTCCTGGCGGTGCCGCCGCCGGTCGCCGCCGGACTGTCCACGCGGGCGCAGCAACTGCTGGGTTACGGCGTGCACGACGCCATCGAGGACCTCGGGGGCTATCTCGGTATGGTCGAGATGCGCGACCCGGTGGACCTGCTGGCAGAAGGTAAACTGGTCTAGCCCGCCACTTCCGGCAGTAAACATGCGCTGGCGTCACGGGCAATCGGGCGCGCCTCACCCGATGCATAAATCCTGTTGAATTGCCATATCGAATTGCGCCCGCCGCTGGCCCATAATGGCCCGCCATCACCCTCCTCCGGTCCACTGAAGCAGATAACAGCTATGAGCAAGTCCATACCCCAGCGCATTGCCGAGGAACTCTCCGTGCGCGAAAACCAGGTCGACGCGGCCATCGGTCTCCTGGATGGGGGCGCCACCGTCCCCTTCATCGCCCGCTACCGCAAGGAAGTCACCGGCGCCCTGGACGACAGCCAGCTGCGCCTGCTGGAGGAGCGATTGCAGTACCTGCGGGAGATGGAGGAGAGGCGCCGGACGATTCTCGCCAGCATCGAGGAGCAGGGCAAGCTGACCCCGGAGTTGCAGCGAGCCCTGCAGGAGGCGGATACGAAAAACCGCCTCGAGGACCTGTACCTGCCCTATAAGCCCAGGCGCCGCACCAAGGCCCAGATCGCCAGGGAGGCGGGTCTGGAACCCCTGGCCAGTGCCCTGCTGGCCGATCCCTCCCTGGATCCTGAGCGCGAGGCCGCGGGCTACCTGAACCCGGATGCGGGGATCGACGATGGCAAAGCGGCGCTGGACGGTGCACGCCAGATCCTGATGGAACGCTTCGCCGAGGATGCAGACCTGCTGGCCGGTTTGCGCCAGTTTCTTACCGACAATGCACTCCTCGCCGCCCGCCTGGTGGATGGCAAGGAGGAAGAGGGCGCCAAGTTCCGCGATTATTTCGAGCACACCGAGGCACTGGCGAAAGTGCCCTCCCATCGGGCCCTGGCGATGTTCCGGGGGCGCAACGAAGGTGTTCTCTACCTCAACCTGGTGATGGATCCGGAGGAGAAACCCACCGACAGTCATCCCTGCGAGGCCATGGTGGCGCAGCACTGGCGCATCGATGATCAGGGCCGCCCGGCAGACGCCTGGCTGCGTGAGGTGGTGCGCTGGACCTGGCGGGTCAAATTGCTGACGCACCTGCAGACCGACCTGTTCGGGCAGTTGCGAGAACGGGCCGAGGCGGAGGCCATCGACGTGTTCGCCTGCAATCTGAAGGACCTGCTGCTGGCGGCGCCCGCCGGCCCCAGGGCCACGATCGGCCTGGACCCCGGACTGCGTACCGGGGTAAAGGTCGCGGTGGTGGACGCCAACGGTAAGCTCCTGGACCATGGCGCTATCTTCCCCAACCCGCCGCAGAAACGGATTCAGGAGGCGGAGGCTGCGCTGCTGCGGATGATCCGCCAGCACGACGTGGAACTCATCGCCATCGGCAACGGTACCGCGGGGCGGGAAACGGACAAGTTCGTGGGCGACCTGCTGCGCGATCACCCGGAGCTGAATACCCGCAAGGTGATGGTCAACGAGGCCGGCGCCTCGATCTACTCCGCCTCGGAATTTGCTGCGCGGGAGTTTCCCGACCTGGACGTGACCATTCGGGGAGCGGTCTCCATCGCGCGACGACTGCAGGATCCCCTGGCGGAACTGGTGAAAATCGAGCCGAAATCCATCGGTGTGGGCCAGTACCAGCACGACGTCAGCCAGGTGCAGTTGTCGCGGCAGCTGGACGCGGTGGTGGAAGACTGTGTAAATGCCGTGGGCGTGGATGTGAATACCGCCTCCGTGCCCCTGCTGGCCAGGGTATCCGGCCTCAGCCAGGGCATTGCCGACAATCTCGTCAGGCTGCGGGATGAGCAGGGTAGCTTCGGCAGTCGCCGGGACCTGCTCAAGGTACCCCGTTTCGGTGCGAAGACCTTCGAACAGGCGGCGGGTTTCCTGCGAATCACCGGTGGGGAGAATCCCCTGGACGCCTCGGCGGTGCACCCCGAATCCTATGGCGTCGTAGAGGCCATCGCCGCCCGGCGCCAGCGGGACGTGGGCAGCCTCATCGGCGACAGCAGTTTCCTGCGCGACCTCGATGCCGCCGACTACACCAGCGACACGGTGGGCCTGCCCACGGTGCGCGATATCATTGCCGAACTGGATAAACCCGGACGCGACCCGCGCCCTGAGTTCCGGATGGCGGCGTTCCAGGACGGCGTGGAAAAAATCTCCGATCTGAAACCGGATATGGTGTTGGAGGGAACCGTCACCAATGTCACCAACTTCGGTGCCTTTGTCGACATCGGCGTGCACCAGGACGGGCTGGTGCATATCTCTGCGCTGGCAGACAGGTTCGTCAAGGATCCACGGGAAGTGGTCAAGGCCGGGGACGTGGTGCGGGTGAAAGTGATGGCCGTGGACGAGGCCCGCAAACGCATCGGCTTGACCATGCGCCTGTCAGACAAGTCCGCAGATCAGCGTCAGGGTCGTGGCGAAGCCCGTCGGGAGAGTACCGCCGGGCCGCGTGGTAAATCCCGGGGCAGCAGGGACAAGCCCGCGGCCGGCAATGCCTTTGCACAGGCTTTCGAGAAGGCGCGTCGCTGACGGCCGGTGTGCCGATACGTAAGGGTCGGCATTAGAAATCCTCTGGCCAGTCCTCGCTGAGACGGGTGCGCCATTGGGGCTGGCGTTTCTCGAAGTAAGCCATACCGCCCTCGACGGCATCGGGTTTGCGCATCGTGTAATTCAGCGCCCGGGATTCGAGATCGATCGCCTGGGCCATCGACGTATCGAGGCTCTGCCACAACAGTCGCTTGTGCAGTCCCATGACCAGTGGTGAGCAGTTGACCGCCATGTCATTGGCGATCTCCATGGCTGTGGCCAGAACCTGGTCCGCGGGGACGGCCCGGCTGGCCAGTCCCCATTCCACTGCCTCCCGGCCGGTCAATCGGATCGCCCGTACGATGAGTTCGAAGGCGCGCTCAAAGCCCACCAGCCTTGGCAGCGTGTACTCCACGGCAAAATCCGCGACCACCCCGCGCCGGTTCTGCAGGAAGCCGTACCGGGCATCCTCAGCCAGCACCCGCAGGTCGCACTGCGCGGCGATTCCCAGCCCCACCCCCACGGCATGCCCGTTACAGGCCGCGATCACGGGTTTTCTCACCTGCCAGGCCTGGAAGTCCAGCGGACAGGAGCTGATATCGTCGCGTTCCGTGCTATCGAAAGCGGTGCCATCGCTGAGGTCGGCCCCGGCGCAGAAGGCCTTGCCGGAACCGGTGACGACAACCACCCGGACGTCGTCGTCCTCATCGCAGAGTCGATAAGCCGCGCCCAGCTGCTCCAGCATGTCGTAGGTCATGGTATTGAGTGTTTCCGGACGGCTGAAAGTGATGACGGCGATGCCCCCGTCCCGGGTCAGCTCAACGGCGTTGGCCATAATCTCTGCTTTCCTTGGTAGTGTTTAAATGTAGGTCGATCGTGTCACCGGCTTGAATTCGGTGGCTCCAGCGCTATTCGGCGCCCACTTTCAGCATATCGACGCAGGCCGCCCCGTCAACGCGGATACATTCGCCACTGATGAAGCGCGCCGCGTCACTGACCAGGAATAGCACCGCGTTGGCAATATCCTGTTTGGTGCCGCTGAGCCCGGATGTGATCCCCTCGACCGCCTGTTCAAAGCGGTCCAGGCCCTCGGTATCGTCAACCTGGCCGGGGGCTATGGCGTTCACGCGGATGCCTCTGGCGGCCCACTCCACTGCGCAGGTGCGCGTCAGCGAAATGACGCCGGTCTTGGCCGCAGCCACATGAGCCTGGTAGGTCACACCCCAGTGTTCGAAGGGCGCGGCTATATTGATGACCGCTCCCCCGTGATCTTTCATGAAGGCCGTGTAGACTGCTTTGGTGACGTTGTAGGTGCCCAGCAGATCGATATCCACGACGGCCTTGAAACCGTTGTAGGAAATATTATCGATCGTCGCCGGAAAATTACCGGCGGCATTGTTGACCAGGATGTCGATACGGCCTAGGTGTTCAAGTGTGGCGTCCACGACGGCTTCGACGGCGTCGGGTTCGCGAACATCCGCGACCATGGCCAGGCATTGGATGCCCTCTGCCTGCAGCTCGGCCTTTGCGGTGTCCAGCACATCGCGCTTCCGGCTGGCAATCACCACAGCGGCTCCGTGCAGTCCCAGCGTCCGGGCTATCACCTTGCCGATACCCGTCGCGCCACCGGTGACGATGGCCACCTTGTCGCGCAGTATGTGTTCATTGAAAACTGACATCGGCGTACTCCACGGGAAAATGAGTGTCTGCAATGGATAAAGAGCCACCGCAGCGGTACGTGCCGGAAGATCCCGCGAGCCCTTCTTGGTGGCGACAAGGCCATCTTACGTCAGGCCCCGGTGGTGGAGAACCCCCCGGCCGCGGTGACGGGAGAGGCAGTGGCAGTCACGGGTCACGCGGCCGCGGTGCCGCTGGCCATGGTGCGACAGTTTCGGATACAGTCTGACCGGGGAACCGAAGCGGAAGAACATATGACTGAATCACTCAACACGGCATCGGGTAAAAGCGGGCTGCCTCCCGGCTCACTGGTTCATGTGGGCAGTGTCCAGGCCGAAGAGACCCGCGTCTCCCTCGTCGATTACAGCCAGGACGGCTTGGTCGAACGGGAGATCGAGTCGGTGGCAGAACTGGTGACGTACAGGGGCAGTGGGACGGTCACCTGGGTGATCGTCGAGGGCCTCGCCAATGTCGGGGTCGTGGAGCAGATCGGGGACCTTCTGGGCATACACAAGCTGGTGCTGGAAGATATCCTCAACACCAACCAGAGGCCGAAGTTCGAGGAGTATGAGAACTACCTCTTCATCGTGCTCAAGGCCCTGATGCCCCAGGAGGGGCGGTTTGCGGTTGTCTATGAGCAGGTCAGTCTGCTGGTGCTCGAGGATTTGGTGCTGGTTTTCAAGGAAAAGCAGGATGATCTACTTCACGCCGTACAGCAGCGCTTGAGAACGAGCAAGGGCCGCCTCAGAAAACTCGGCCCTGATTTCCTGACCTACTCTATTCTCGATTCGATCATCGACCGCAACTTCATCCTGATCGACGAACTCGACGCGGCGATTACCGGTCTCGAGGATCATTTGCTCATGACCGAACCGACCCGGGACACACTGCACTCGATCCAGAGACTGCGGCGGGAAATTGTCCATATCCGGCGATACATCTCCCCGTTGCGTGAACTGGTCGGTGAAATGCTGCGCAGCGAATCAAAGCTGATCGATGAGAAAACGCATATCTACCTGAGGGACGTCTTCGATCACATCATACGCATCATGGAATCGATCGAGATACACCGGGACATTCTTGCCGGGCTGATGGAGATTTATGTCTCCAGTGTCAGTAACCGGATGAATGAGATCATGAAAGTCCTGACGGCGTTTGCCTCGATCTTTATCCCGTTGACCTTCCTCACCGGTATCTACGGCATGAACTTCGAATACATGCCGGAGCTGGGCTGGAAGTGGGCTTATCCGTCACTCTGGGTGGTCTTTGCGCTGATTCCCGTGCTCCTGCTGCTCTATTTCAAGCGGAAAAACTGGTTGTAACCGGTACAGGCGTGATGAGCCGGCTGCTGTAGCGGCAGCGCCACAACCATATTAAAGAGGGATCCGCATGCAACAGCCCCGTCTCGTACACTGGATCATGCTGATGCTTCTCAGCATTTTCTGGGGCTTTGCTTTTTACCTGATTGCTGTGGGACTGAGATCTTTTCCGCCCCTGACGCTGGTCAATTTGCGCCTCGCGGTGGGTGCGCTCACCCTGTATCTGTTCATGCGCTGGCAGGGGCATTCGCTGCCAGTGGAGGGCGGCTGGTGGATTAGGTTCGGGTTGCTGAGCCTGTTGGGCAACCTCGTCCCGTTCTCCCTGATTTCCTGGGCGCAAACGCACATCGACAGCGCCCAGGCCGGGCTGCTCATGGCATTGATGCCCATCAGTACCCTGGTGCTGGCGCACTTTTTCGTGCCGGGCGATGTGCTCACGCCGCGCAAAGTGAGCGGCGTGATGCTGGGCCTGGCGGGGGTTGCCGTATTGATCGGTGGCGATGCGCTTCGTGGCATAGGCGGTGGTGAAGTGCTGGCGCAGTCCGCGGTTCTCGTGGCAACACTCGCTTATGCCGTCAATGCAGTGTACACAAAAACCCTGCCGCCGATTGAAACGGTGGTTGTGGCAACAGGCACCCTGATAATTGGTACGCTGATGCTGCTGCCGTTTTCCCTGTACCTGGAACGGCCCTGGCTGCTTGCGCCGGAACTGACCCCTATGCTCGCCACGGTTGCACTGGGCGTTCTTTCCACCGGCGTTGCCACGTGGATCTATTTCCGCGTGGTCTCCGATTGCGGTCCTGCGTTTCTCTCGATCATCAATTACATTATCCCCGCAATAGCCTTCGCGGCCGGTGTGGTGCTCCTGGGCGAGCAAGCGGCACCGAGCCAGTTCCTTGGCCTGATCGCCATCTGTCTGGGCATTGCGTTGACGCAGAATCGCACCCGATACCCGGTGGTAGTGACCGATGAGACCCGTTGATGCTGCGACGTTGATCATCCTGCGTGATCGGCGCGAGGTGCTGATGGGTGTGCGTGCTGTTCACCACGTATTCATGCCCGACCGGTGGGTATTCCCCGGCGGCCGGGTCGATCCCGGTGACTCCCGGGTTCTCCCCGCTACCAGTCTGAGCGCGCCCGTGGAGGCGCGGCTGCTGCAGTCGACAACGCGCCCCAGGGCGCGTGGAATCGCCATGGCTGCCGTGCGGGAGACCTTCGAGGAAACCGGCCTGGTTCTGGGTGCGCCGCGGAGCCCCGGCGCCCTGACCCGGTCACCGCACTGGCGACCCTTCTTTGCCAAAGGCATGGCGCCAGCGCTGGATAAGCTCCACTACTTCGCCCGGGCCGTGACGCCCCCGGGGCTGGTGCGGCGATTCGATGCACGGTTTTTTGTCGTCGATGCCCGGCATGTGCGCGGGAACCTGGCGGGCAATGGTGAGCTGGAACATCTGCGCTGGGTAGGCCTGGATGAAGTGGAGGCACTCAATCTGGCATCCATCACCCACCTGGTATTGCAGTTACTGCAACGGCAGCTGGAGGAAGGCGAGGTCGATCCGCGGAGCCTGCCCCTGTATCGCCGGCTTTATCGCCGCGAATTGTTTGCCCACCACCCTTTGCAGCTGCCTTAACCGTTGCCGGCGCCGGGCACCATGCTCTGCAGCAGGCGGATCTCGTCCGGCCACAGGGACTCATCGATGGTCTCCAGCACCAGCGGTATTCCATCGAATCGCTCATCCGGCATGATGTACTCGAATACGGACATACCCAGCTCACCCTGGCCCAGACTGTGGTGGCGGTCCACGCGGCTGCCGAAAGTGGCCTTCGACCCGTTGAGGTGCATCCCGCACAGGTAGTCGAAGCCCACGACATCCGCGAAGGTCTGGAAGGTCGTTTCGCAGCCCTCGGTGGTTCTCAGTTCATAGCCGGCGGCAAAGGAGTGGCAGGTATCCAGGCACACACCAATCCGCGACTTGTCCTCCACCTGTTCGATGATTTCTGCGATATGCTCGAAACGGTAACCCAGGTTGCTGCCCTGTCCGGCCGTGTTTTCGATCACGGCGGTGACGCCCCGGGTGGCATCGAGGGCGAGATTGATCGACTCGGCGATGCGGGTCAGGCAGTCAGCCTCGGAAATCTTGCGCAGGTGGCTGCCGGGATGAAAGTTCAGGTAGATCAGTCCGAGTTGTTCGCAGCGCTGCATCTCGTCGAGGAATGCAGCGCGGGACTTTTCCAGTGCTTCGCGCTCCGGATGCCCGAGATTGATCAGGTAGCTGTCGTGGGGCAGTATCTGTGCGGGGCTGAAACCACAGCGTTCACAATTGGCCCTGAACGCGGTGATGCTTTCCGGGGAGAGTGGCCTGGCGTGCCACTGGCGCTGGTTTTTGGTAAACAGTGCAAAGGCGGTAGCGCCGATCTTCTGTGCGTTAAGTGGCGCATTCTCCACACCGCCTGCGGCGCTGACATGGGCTCCGATGTATTTCATGCTGGGCTGGCCTTTCAGTTCATATCATGGTTTTGATCGGTGTGTTTTCTCGAAGAGCCTGTGCTGAGGTGACCGCGAAAATGGCCGTGTGCCTTAGTGTATACTCTGTCCCGGGCCGTGACACTCGGGTCCCGGCGTTTTCCTGCTCACTGAGTATCGATTATTTCTTCTGGCAGTTGTCCAAGGACTCCGTTATGAAAATCCTCACCTTTCTTGCCCTGACGATCGCGATGTTCAGCCCTGCCTTGTCGGCAGAAACACACTACCTGGCGATCCAGGTCAACGAAGACGACGTGGGTGCCATGAATATGGCGCTCAATAATGCGCAGAATGCCGAGAGATACTACAGCTCACGGGGTGATGATATCGTTATCGAAGTCGTCACCTACGGTCCGGGCCTGAAAATGCTGTTGCAGAACAGCAGTCCTGTATCCGAGAGAATCGTGGCGGCAAAAAAGACGATGGGCAACATCACGTTTTCTGCGTGTGAAAATACCATCAGGGCCATGTCTCAATCGTCGGGTGCCGAGTTGGCATTGCTCAGTGAGGCACGCAGTGTGCCCTCGGGTGTGGTTCGACTCATGGAACTGCAGGAGCAGGGCTATAGTTATATCAGACCCTGATTCGAGTCTGTAACTGCAGCTATTTGACGAACCGGGTGTTCGTTGCTATCTCACAGATGTCACTATCGAGGAGGTTTACCATGATTTCGAGAACTGTCCTGCTGTTCCTCAGCCTAGCCATTTGCCTGCCGGTGTCTGCGGAGGTGGTCACCGAGGAGCTCACCTACCGCCAGGGTGACACGGTGATGCACGGCATGCTCGCCTACGACAATGCCGTCAGTGGCAAGCGACCGGGTATCCTGGTCGTGCACGAGTGGTGGGGCCAGAACGACTATCCCCGGGAGCGTGCCCGCATGCTTGCTGCGCTGGGCTATACCGCACTGGCGGTGGACATGTACGGTGAAGGCCGAACCGCGACCCATCCCGACGATGCCGGCAAGTTCGCCGGTGCGGTCGGTGGCAACCTGCCCCTGGCCAGGGCGCGGTTCGAGGCCGCGCTGGAAGCATTGCGCGCCCAGCCGACAGTGGCGGCAGACGACATTGCTGCGATCGGTTACTGCTTCGGGGGTGGGGTCGTGATCAACATGGCCCGCCTCGGTACGGATATCGACGGCGTGGTCAGCTACCACGGCAGCCTGGCCACCAGTCAGCCTGCGGCCAGCGGTGCGGTCAAAACGCGTGTACTGGTGTTTAACGGGGCCGATGACCCGCTGGTCAAGCCCGAGCAGATCGAGGCGTTCAAGCAGGAGATGGATGCGGCCGGTGCCGATTACACATTTATCAACTATCCCGGCGCGGTGCATGGATTCACCAATCCGGGGGCGGATGAGAAGGGTAGGGAGTTCGGGCTGCCGCTGGCCTATGATGCGGAAGCGGACGAGGATTCCTGGGCTCGCACACAGGCATTTTTCAAGGCGATATTTTCCGCTTCGTGAAACGGCCCGGCCGGTAACCTGCCCGCAATTCAGGGATCCCGCCTGCGAAACACCATCACGTGCTGCAGCGGCAAGTCGTCGTGCACCCGATCGAGGACCAGGCCGACGGCCGCCATCTCCCGCCCGGCCTGGTCGAGTGTCATCTTGTGCAGGGGCTTGATGGGTACCCGGGGATCTTCCCCGCGGTATTCCACCAGCACCACGCGCCCCCCGGGTGCCAGTGCGGCGACGACGCCCTCCATCACCTCTCTCGGATGGGAGAATTCGTGATAGGCGTCCACCAGCAGCGCCAGGTCGATTTTTTGCGGGAGCAGGCGGGGATCGCTTTCCGTGGCCAGAATCCTGTCGATATTGTACAGCTCCTCTGACAGCATCCGGCGCTCTATGATCGCCAGCATCTCCGGCTGGATGTCCACCGCCAATACGCGACCCTGGTCTCCCACCTGCTGCGCCATGGGCAGGCTGAAATAGCCGGTGCCCGCTCCTAGATCGGCAACGACGTCGCCGGGCTCCAGCGCCAGCAGTTCCAGCAGCCGATCCGTGCGCTCCTCCTGTTCCCGTTGCGGTCGCTCCAGCCATCCGGCCCCGAGGTGTCCCATGACCTGGGCGATTTCCCGGCCCAGGTAAAATTTCCCGGTACCGTCCCGGCTGGCTTCTGCAAACTGGTAGTAGTCCCCGGCCGACGCGTGCGGAATGAAGAGGCCCGCCAGGCAGAAGATCAGGGCGCTCGCCCATCGTCCTCCGGCTGTCATCGGGCCCCCGCCACGTTATAGGTGACCCCGAGCGCAGTGGTTTCACCCGGCAGTAGTAGATCGAAGCTGTCGGTGCCAACCCCGTGTTTATCCATGGCCATGATCAATTCTTCCACCGGCTCCTCTATACCCTCGTAGGTAAGGCGGAAGGTACCGAAGTGCATGCCGATGCTGTGCTCGCTGCCCAGGTCCAGGTGTGCTCTGACAGCCTCATCCGGATCCAGGTGCACATCGGCCATGAACCAGCGCGGCTCGTAGGCTCCTATGGGGAGGAGGGAGAGGGCGAAGGGCCCATGGCGCTCGCGAGCCTCCTTGAAGTGCGGGCCATAGCCGGTATCGCCAGCGAAATAGATGTTGCCGACACTGGTCTTGATGACGAAGGAGCCCCACAGGGTTTTCATCTGGTCTGCGATGCCTCGACCTGAACGGTGTCGGCACTCAGCGAAAACCAGTTCGATAGCGCCGAGGCGGTGCGCTTCCTCCCAGTCCATGTCGCGGTGATTGTCCAGTCCGAGCTGACTCAGGAGTTTGCCGTTCCCCAGCCCTGCCAGGACAAGCGGGGGCGTCTCCTGTTGTGCGAGCAGCTGCTGCAAGGTATAGGCGTCGAGGTGGTCGTAGTGATTGTGACTGATCAGCACCAGGTCGATGGGGGGCAGCTTTTCCAGCGGCACTCCCGGTGCATGCACGCGCCGGGGACCGGCCCACTGGTAGGGGCTGGCGCGCTGGGCATAGATCGGGTCGGTCAGAATATTGATGCCATCCACCTGGATGAGAAAGGTGGCGTGGTTGATGAAGGTGACCGACAGGCCGTTATAGACACGATCAAGCGGCACGTCGTATTGCGTGACCTCCACCCAACTCGGCCATGAGCGGGGGTCATTCACCGCCCCCCAGGCCAGCTTGAGAAAATCGCCGGCGGATTTTTCGATGGGGTCGCTGTTAACAAAACGGGTGCCGTCAAAATTGGCGGTCACCTTGCCCTCGTAGGCGGGTGCTGCCGTGCAGGCAGCCACCAGGGGCAGCAGGCCTAGCGCCAGCGTTATGAGCCAGCAGCGCAGGGCGCCATGAATCTCGGCGGTATCAGGCAGCGCTGTCATGTGCTTGAGGCTGACTGGCGGGTAACCGCCAGGGGCGACCCTCGCAGGCTGCGTAGTTGCTGCAATCCGGCAGGCACCCGCGGCAGGGCAGGCGGTGGCAGGAGTCGCCAGTGGCGGCGGTTGTCGGTGTCGCGCGCTGAGGCTGATCGGTTGGCACGTTGGACGTCCGTTTGTTCAAGGTTAGTATCATTGTACGACATCAACGCACAAGTCGATCAGATGGGGTCAGCAAAGGGTTGGTCCGCTGAGTGGCACCCGTCGTAAACTGGAAAGAACTGAGGAGCGCATCACCATGGAACTCTATGACGTCATGCGAACGACGTTTGCCTGCCGCGAATTCACGGGCGAGCCGGTGCCGGCCGACGTGCTTCACCGGATTATTGATCACGCGCGATTTGCCCCCAGCGGCGGCAATCGCCAGGGCTGGCGCATCATCGAGGTCACCCGGGACGAGGACAAGCAGGCCCTGGCTGAATTGTCCCTGCCGGCCGCTACACGCTACCTGCTGGAGATGCAGGCGGGAGAGAGCCCTCTCAATACCGTCACACGCTCCAGCGTCACTGACGCAGAGGTCGCAGCGGCAGAGCCACCGCACTGGCTGGTGGCCCATATCCGGGAGGCGCCCACCCTTCTGGTTGTCACGGTCGACCTGGGCCTGGTCGCCGCCATGGACAAGGACCTCGACCGTGTCGGCCTGATCGGGGGTGGATCCATCTACCCCCTGGCCTGGAACATCCTGCTGGCCGCGAGGAATGAGGGATACGCAGGGACACTGACTACCTGGGGGGCCGCGGCCGAGCCGGGTGTGCAGGCGTTACTGCATATTCCACGGGAGTGGGCGGTGGCCGCAATCATTCCCCTGGGAAGACCGGTCAAGCCGTTGACCCGGTTGCGGCGCAAGCCGGTAGAGGAGATCTTCTTCCGGGATCGTTGGGATGGGAGCGCGTAGCGATGTGCCTGTGCCGGGCCGGGATAACCTGGCCGGTTATTGTGACAGTGAGGCCTTGAATGCCTTGAGCGCGGCCGGCGTGGTGGGTTGCCCGCTCTCGTAATACAGTTTCATGGCGAGGGCAACGTCGCGTATCGTGGCATCGACAAAGGGG
>JAHEEV010000192.1 GCA_024640505.1 Halieaceae bacterium | reverse complement strand
CTTCGCGGTTTCCAGGCCAATACCCGAACTCGCGCCGGTAACGACCGCGACCTGTGACTGCTCAGCCATGTCATACCCTCTCTTACCCTGTTAATTTTGTCTCAGCTTTGGCTTGCACCCGGGGTAACCCGGGGCGGAAAGTCCAGGGAATCCCTGAATTGCTCGATTTCCTCTGTGCTGTAATCGGGGAAAGGCTGTCGATCCTGCTCGCGCCATTCCTGCAGTATCGCCTGGACGCGGCTCATCTCCTCTTCTGAGGCCTGTTTGAACTCCCTGACCTGCAGGACCTGGCCGGGACCACTGAATGCGGCACCCGCGCTGTGCACCAGCTCGATAATCCTGAGGTTGAGATCCTCAGCCACGGCCATGAATTCCTGGTAATCCTTCGTTTTCACGCCTGCCTCCAGGCGGAACACGGCGAGAGCCTGCTCAACCTTTTCCAGTCGCGCTGAGACCGTATCCGGAAGCACCATCGGATGTGAGTAAAACAGCTTGCGCAGTTCAGACAGGATCACCCTGAGCTGGTCAGCCGTCGTCATCTGCAGTTCCAACTGCCGGAAATAACGGATGCGGTCCCGACTCGAGTAGTTCTCCACCTCTACGGAGGAGAAAACCGAGTTGGGGATGTACACCCTGGTCCGATCGGGAGTGCGGATTATCGTTGAGCGCAGACCGATCTCTTCCACGGTGCCCACGGTTTGCCCGAAGCGGCAGAAATCCCCGGCTTTCACAGGGCGGGCGGTGTACAGGGTAATAGCCCCGATGACATTCTCCAGGGTCTTCTGCGCAGCCAGTGCCACCGCCAGGCTGCCCACACCCAGCCCCGCCAGGATGGTGGACATGTCGTATCCTGCGCGCTCGGCCCAGAACAGGGCAATAACGATGATCACCAGAATCTGCAGGATGGTCGTGAACGGTTTCATCAGGGCGACGTACTGCAGGTTGCCCTGGTGCTCCATCTTCCGGATCTGGTAGTCGCGGAAAAGAGATATGACGCCCAGGAACAGTACGGTGAAAGCAATATAATCGACGCCGCTCGACTCCAGCAGAATCCGCGCGGAGAGGGAGAGGCCCATCTGGTTGATCAGCAGCCGGGCGATCAGGATAAAGAGAAAAAACCGGAATGGTCGGCGGAAGAATCGCGTGATGCCCTTCGGGAATCGATTCGGAATCTTTAACGCGATCCGCAGTAGCAGATTGCTGATAAGGACCGCCAGGGGCCAGGCAAGTAGAAAGAAGAGGGCCGTTGCCACCACTTGCCAGTTATCCATGCCCATGAAGCGAAAATCGGGCAGTATATCTCGCAGATAGAGTGCAGCCGGGCTGTAGCCCAGTTCGTCCCACATCTCGGGAATTCTTGCCACCGTGGCGTTGGAGAACTTCCACACACGGCCGCCCTCGCCATCCGGGACACGCTGCAGGTAGATCGGTATCTCCCCGGAGCTGATGGTGACGGTGCCCACCTGGTCGCGGTAGCTGGGCAGTCCATCATCCCGGTTACCGCCGGGATCGTCACTGATCGCGGAAAGGTCGATGATATTCTGCTGTCCCCAGACCAACGCCAGGGCCTGTACCAGTTCCTCCTCGGAGTACTCCGAAAGTTCTTCCGGCAGATACCGCATGTCGAGGAATTTCCCCGCGGTGGCATAGTCCTGGTTGCGAATTGCCTCCCGTACCGCCAGCAGTGAACTCAGTGGCGTTGACCCGGCTGGGACGTCACCGTGACCCCCCTCTCTATCTTCGGCCAGCTGTTCGATTACCTGCTCGGTCTCGATCAGTTCCCGCATACTGGTATCCGGGTCAGACTCCTGGCTCCAGCCGGGCTGACTGCCGACCAGTAGTGCGAAAAAGATAACCAGCAGGCGCAATTGCGTGTAAAAAATCACCGTCGATGCTCCTCGTATCGTGAACAGGTCCGGATGGCGGAATTCTGGGTACCTGGTTTCATGTTTTTCTCGATAGCTCGATGGCCTTCGCCAACGGTGGACACTTCCTCACCGCACTTTAAGGGCTGTCGGCCTGTAAGCGGGATTACGTGCCGTCATAGCATCTTCTTTTTTCTGATTCTGGGTCAAGTATTGGAATTGACGCCAGCATAGCATGCATCGATCTCTCGTCGTCGCACCACTATAACCTCGAGATAAACGATGAATGGGGCAAAAATATACGAATTTACGGATCATTCCTCGAGCCGTATAACTGTGTCCACCAGAGGAGAACAGCATCATTGCGCAACCAGAGGAATGACACATGAAGCTCAACATTCAATCACGCCCCTTCGAACTCACCGCCGCACTGGACGCCTATATTCGCAGCAAGCTCAACAGCGCATTATCCAGAGTGGCGCCACCTCAAACCGAGATAACCATAGCCTTGTCCGACATCAATGGCCCCCGGGGCGGCGAGGACAAGCAGTGCAAACTGCTTTTTGCACTGCCCGGCGTGGGTCTGTTTGTCATTAAGGATACGAAAGCCGATCTCTATCACGCCATAGACAGTTCTGCACATCGGGCGCGACACGCCGTTTCCCGGGCGATGACCCGTCGCCATAAACGGAAAAATAGTCGTAGTAAGCCTGCTCGGGACTATGTAGTGGACCAGAATGACTCAGCGCAGGCGGCTATTGCCTGAAGGGTGTCAAAGGCATTGTAAATCATCGAGGAAAACGATGTTTTAACAAATAAACATCGAATTGTTCATAGCTGCGATTGCCGTATAGTCGCGCCTGCTCAACCACTACAGGGTTTGCAATCCGTCATGAATTCATCGATGCATAAGACCCCACGGCCCGGCCGGCTCGGCATCATCGGAGGCGGACAGCTTGGCATGTATCTGTGCCAGGCGGCACGATCTCTGGGCGTGAAAGCTACCGTGCTCATGCCGCGCCACCAGGAGTCGGCGAGTTACGAGGCCGATGCCGTGATCGCGGCCAATCTGGATGACCCGGTGGCCCTGAAGCATCTCATCGCAGCATCGGACGTTATCACGTTCGAGTGGGAGTCAATTCCGGACGAGACGCTGCAAGTGTTACAGGCAGCGGTGGAGCGGTTCGAGGTCCGTGTCCACCCGGGCCTGGAAACTCTCCGGCTACTCAGGGACAAGGGCTCCCAGAAAGAGTGGTTGGTGAAAGAAGGATTGCCCACACTGCCCTATTCAGTGGTCACGCCGGGAGCGGGTTTCTCCCTGGCCGGGCAGGAGCCGGGCACCCTGCCCCTGGTGCAGAAGAGCCGCCGGGGTGGATACGATGGCAAGGGCGTCCAGATGATCAGGTCGCCACAGGACCTGGAAAACCTCTGGCCGGTTCCCAGTGTGTTTGAACCGCTGCTCGAAAACTGTCGGGAAGCGGCGGTGATCGTCGCCCGGGCATGGGATGGGGAAATAGCCTCCTACCCGGCGGTCTCGATGGAGTTTGACGACCGTTTCAATGCCGTTGCCAGTGTCACCAGCCCGGCGGCGATGCCGGTAGAGCTGCAGCGGACCTGCGAGGCGGTGGCGCGGCGGGCGGTAGCCCGCCTGGGCGCCGCAGGCGTTTTCGCCGTGGAGTTCTTTATCGATGAAGAGGCCCGGGTCTATATCAATGAGATATCACCCCGGGTACATAATTCCGGCCACCTGACAATGGAAGCTTTTGCGGCGTCCCAGTTCGAGCAGCATGTGCGTGCTGTCATGGGGCTGCCGCTGGCTCCGGTCGCACGGCGAAGCAGCGCCGCGGTGATGCTGAACATTCTCTTCGATTCAACCTGGGAGGACCAGTGTAAGCCGCAATCCGGTAAGTTGCAGGTCGAGGCGGGGCCCGAAACACGATTGCACTGGTACGGTAAATCCAAAGGCACAGAAGGTCGCAAGATGGGACATGTGACCGCGCTCGGCCCTTCTGCTGCACTCGCGGCGGCCAAAGCCCGGCGCGCCCTGTCGGAATGTGCCGTCCAGGAGGCCCAATGTCGGTGACTGTCCGGGTGGGGATCATCATGGGCAGCGACTCCGACCTGCCGGTCATGCGTGGCGCTGCCGATATGCTGAGTGAGCTCGGCGTCGGCTGGGAACTCACCATCGTCAGTGCGCACAGAACGCCGGAGCGTCTCTTTGACTATGCCCGCGACGCCGAAAGCCGCGGGCTCCGGGTCATCATTGCAGGTGCCGGGGGAGCTGCGCACCTGCCCGGGATGGCGGCGGCGATTTCTGTTCTTCCGGTGATTGGCGTCCCTGTCAGCGCCACTTCACTTGCGGGGGAGGATGCCCTGCTGTCAATCGTGCAAATGCCGGCGGGCGTGCCGGTCGCCACGGTGGCCATAGACAACGCAACCAACGCCGGAATACTCGCTGCACAAATGCTCTCCACCGGGGACCAGGCCTTGCGTGAAAGACTGCACGCGTACAAGCGCGGTTTAAAAGAGAAGGTCATGGCAAAAGTCTCCGCCATCGAGGCCGGGGCTTCAGGCGATTAACGGTCGTGTTCCTCGATAACCTCACTTCACCGCCGCTGTTATTCTTCTTCCTGGGCGTACTGGCGGTGGTCGTCCGGTCTGACCTGGATATTCCCGGGCAGATCGCCAGGTTCATGTCCCTTTACCTGTTGTTTGCCATCGGATTCAAGGGGGGGGTTGCCCTCGCCGAGTCCGATCTCGGCGCCGAAGTCTGGCTGTCTCTCGGCGCCGCCGTGCTGCTATCGGCCATCGTGCCGTTATACAGTTTTCTGATTCTGCGGCGGCGACTCTCGCTGGCAGACGCGGCCGCCACGGCAGCCACCTACGGCTCTGTCAGTGCCGTGACATTCATTACTGCCACCAGCTATCTCACACTGCAGGATGAGCCCTGGAACGGACATATGGTGGCCGCCATGGCGCTGATGGAGTCCCCGGCAATCATTCTTGGCCTGCTCCTCTACAAGCGCTATCGGGAGGTTGGTGACCAGGTGGGAAAATCCCACGGCTGGAGCGAACTGTTGCGGGAAGCCTGCCTGAACGGCTCCGTCTTCCTGATCATGGGCAGCATGTTGATCGGCTGGATTACCGGGCAGGCCGGCATGCAACAACTG
>JAHEEV010000064.1 GCA_024640505.1 Halieaceae bacterium | reverse complement strand
TCAGTCCCTGAGGCTAATCACCGGCCAGCCGGCCGCTTCCGCATGGGCGAGCAGCGTGGGATCGGGATCTACCGCCACGGGGTGGTCCACCAGTTTGAGCAGCGGCAGGTCGTTGTGGGAATCGCTGTAGAAGTAGGCGCCATCCAGGGTGGTGTCGCGGTCCGCGAGCCAGGCCCTGAGGCGGGTGACCTTGCCCTCGTGGTAGGAGGGCACGCCGATCGGTTCGCCGGTATAGCGGCCGTCCATCATCTCCGCCTCGCAGGCCAGCAATTCGGCGATACCCAGGGCATCGGCGATCGGGCGGGTGATGAAGTGGTTGGTCGCCGTGACGATGAGGAGTTCGTGCTCCCTCTCCCGGTGACTCGCGATCAGGGCCGCAGCCTTCGGCAGCATGATGGGCTCGATTTTGCTGGCCATGAATTCCCGGTGCCAGGCAGCCAGTGTCTCCGGTGCCTGTCCGACCAGGGGGGAGAGGGCGAAGCGCAGGTAGGCACGGATATCGAGTTTGCCCGCCTGGTAGTCCGCGTAGAACTGCTCATTGCGGGCGGCGAACTGGTCGCCGTCCACCAGACCCTGTTCGCAGACGAAGCAGCCCCACAGGTAGTCGCTGTCGCCGCCGATGAGGGTGTTGTCCAGGTCGAAAATTGCCAGTGTCACGGTGCGTGCGGGCCCCGGCGTTGGTGAAAAAGGGCGGCAAGCATAGCGGGTGTGTCCGGGATAGTAAATTTCTCAGGGGCCGGAAAGTGTGGAACAATAAACGGCTTGAATGAAGGGTGATGTGTCCAAGTGATTGATTCAGAGGGTTTTCGTCCTAATGTGGGTATCGTCGTGGCCAACGACCGCGGCCAGGTGCTGTGGGCGCGGCGCGTGGGCGGGCGCGACGCGTGGCAGTTTCCCCAGGGCGGTATCAATCGCGGTGAATCGCCCGAGGAGGCCCTGTACCGGGAACTGCACGAGGAGATCGGCCTGGAAGCGGATGCCGTCGAGGTACTCGCTGCCACCCGGGGGTGGTTGCGCTATCGGTTGCCCCGTCGCTTCATCCGCAAGGGGCAGAACCCGGTCTGTATCGGGCAGAAGCAGAAGTGGTTCCTGTTGCGCATGCTGGCGGATGACAGTGCCGTGCGCCTGGATATCAACGACAAACCGGAGTTCGACCACTGGCAGTGGGTCAGCTACTGGTATCCCCTCAACCAGGTGATCTCCTTTAAACGGGAAGTCTATCGCCGGGCCATGAAGGAGCTTGCCCCGCCGCTCGGTCGTCATACCGATAAAGTTCTGGGGCACTAGGGCGTCGTGCTGGAAGTTCTGCGCCATATCGTCCAGGAGGTCAATGCTGCCGAAGGACTGAATGATGCCCTGCAGATCATCGTGCGACGGGCGCGTGAGGCGATCGGCACGGAAGTCTGTAGTGTCTACATGCACGACGCCGCCCTGAACCAGCTTATCCTGCGTGCGACCGAGGGGCTCAACCAGGATCAGGTGGGCGTGGCCAGCCTGGCTGCGGGCATGGGCCTCGTCGGGTTGGTGGCGGAGCGCGAGGAGCCGGTCAACCTGGAGAACGCCGAGACCCACCCCAGTTTCCAGTTTATGCCCGATCTGGGGGAAGAGCAGTATCACGCATTCCTCGGTGTGCCGATCATTCACCAGCGCGGGGTGCTGGGAGTGCTGGTGGTGCAGCAGCGGCATCGGCGGCGCTTCGATGAGAGCGATGAAGCCTTCCTGATTACCATGTCCGCCCAGTTGGCGGGTGTTATTGCCCATGCCCAGGTCACCGGTGCGGTGGGTGAGCAGGCGCTCGTAGGGGCAGGTGCCCCCGCAAAGATTTCCGGTGTGCCGGGAGCGCCTGGCGTGGCGATCGGCACGGCCGTGGTGGTGTCTCCCGGTTCCGATATGTATGCGGTGCCGCGTCGCAAGGCCAGGAACAGGCGCCAGGAGGTCAAGGCGTTCCGGGATGCGCTGGACCGGGTGCGGCAGGATATTCAGTCAGTGGCCGACAATCTCGGGGCAGAGCTCAGCCCGGAGGACCACGCCCTGTTCGATGTCTACCTGGGCATCCTGGATGATTCCGCGATCGGTGCAGAGGTCGTGCGCATGATCAAGGGCGGAGAGTGGGCCCAGGGGGCCCTGAGCCAGGTGATGATCGAGCACATCCGCCATTTTGAACGGATGGAGCACAGCTACCTCCGGGAGCGTGCTGTCGACGTGAAGGACCTGGGTACGCGAGTGCTCACTTACCTGCAGGCCTCGTCCAAGCAGAAGCTGATTTTTCCCGACAACGCGATTCTGGTGGGCGAGGAGCTCACCGCCTCTTCCCTGGGGGAAATCCCGCGGGAGAAACTGGCCGGCCTGATCTCGGTACGCGGCTCCGGTAATTCCCATGTCGCCATTCTGGCCCGGGCGATGGGCGTGCCCACGGTGATGGGGGCTGTCGACCTGCCCTACACCTTGCTGCAGGACCGGGAAGTCGTGGTGGATGGCTACAACGGGACGGTCCACCTCAATCCCCTGCCTGAGATCAAGCAGCGTTTTCGGGAGGTGCTTGACCAGGATCGGGCCCTGAGTCGCGACCTGGAGTCGCTGCGGCACCTTCCCTGTGAGACGCTGGATGGGCATCGCATGCCCCTGTGGGTCAATACGGGCCTGATGGCCGATGTTGCCCGTTCGCTGGAGCAGGGTGCCGAGGGCGTGGGCCTTTATCGCACCGAGGTCCCATTCCTGCTGCGGGAGCGGTTTCCCACGGAAGAGGAGCAGCGGCAGATTTACCGCAACCAGCTGGAGGCCTTTGCGCCCAAGCCGGTGACCATGCGCACCCTCGACATCGGCGGCGACAAGGCACTGCCCTATTTCCCCATCGAGGAGGACAACCCCTTCCTCGGCTGGCGGGGAATCCGGGTCACCCTCGATCACCCGGAGATTTTTCTCGCCCAGATCCGGGCCATGCTGAAGGCCAATGAGGGTCTGGGCAACCTGCGCATCATGCTCCCCATGATATGCAACGTGCGGGAACTGGAAGAGGCGCTGGATCTGATCCGGCGCAGTCATCGCGAGGTGGTGCAGGAAGGCGTTGAGGCCGTGATGCCGCAGGTCGGTGTCATGGTCGAAGTGCCATCGGCGGTTTATCAGGCCCAGGCCCTGGCGCGACGGGTGGACTTCCTCTCAGTGGGCAGCAACGACCTGACCCAGTACCTGCTGGCAGTGGACCGCAACAACGCGCGCGTGGCCGATCTCTACCACTCCTACCACCCGGCAGTCCTGCAGGCCCTGGCCTCGGTCGCGGAAGCGGCCCGGGCGGAGGGTAAACTCGTGGGGATCTGCGGTGAGCTCGCGGGCGAACCCATGGGCGCGGTGCTGCTGCTCGCCATGGGCTATGACATCCTCTCGATGAATGCCACCAGCCTGCCCAAGGTCAAGAACGCACTGCGCAACCTGAATCTGACTGAGGCCCGCGAATTGCTTGCGGAGGTCATGGCGATGGAGGACGTTGCCGATATCCAGGAGCGAATGGTGGCTTTTCTGGCCGCTCACGGGATGGAGAAGTTTATCCACAGCCCGGTGGAGTAGCGGCAGCATCCGTCCCGCCACGGGCCTTCAGCCGGTCAGCCTGAAACGTTCCTCTTGCTCCCCGAGCAGGTCGCCCCTGGCATCGAAGCTGCGCTCGCGCCAGTGCGCATCACCCTCCCGGTCGGTCCACAGGCTGGTGCTGGAGCGGGTACCGTAGCTGCCGGTAACGATGAACTGGGCCGACAGCATCCGGTCCATGCCATTGACCATCCCCTGTCGATGCAGCGCGTCAGCATCTGCCAGCTGCCGGTCAGACACCACCTCCAGTAGGCTGTCGTGATCCAGGGCTTCCATCTCCAGCAGTGAACGTAGCCTGCGCTTGCCCAGCAGCACTTTTGGCCAGGGCGTATCCAGCTGCGCGTTACTGAGGCCGTAGATGCCCGGGGAGAGCTCGACCGGTGAGGCACGCTCCCCCGACAGGCTGTTGGTGAGGTACCACAGGGTCTGGCGGTTACCCAGCAGCAGGTTGAATCCCGCATACTCGCCGGCGACGGCCGCCACTTCCGCCAGGTAATCCGCGGGGTCGGCGCGACCTGCCAGAAAATCCAGCGGCAGCTCTCCCCGGGAGCGGGGGGCGGGATGTGTACGGGAGGGGTCGCGATAGTTGGTGATGGCGGCGAAGCGGCCATCCCGGGTCATGCCCATCCAGGTTCCGCCAGCCTGCAGGTCCCTCCCGGCGAGAAGGTCTGGAGATTCCGCCCAGAAAGCCGACGGGGCCGTTGGCCTGGCGTGGAATTCGTCCCGGTTGGCGGCAACCACCAGCGGGTAATCCGGATTGGCCCGGTGGGCGAAGATCAACAGGCACATGAGGCAGGTGTCGGGTTGCGGAGGGCTCCGGGTAATCGGGGAAACAATTGTGAATCCCCACGGGGTGATTGATAATACCGCTTTTAAGCAACTGTTGTCCCCCGGTTCCGGTACCACCGGCCGGGCGATCAGTCACCACAGGCCCCTATGCTGCCCTATCCCCAAATTGATCCCGTTGCGATTGCTATCGGACCGGTGAAAGTGCACTGGTACGGCCTGACCTACCTGGCGGGCCTTGCCTTCGCCTGGTGGCTGGCGGTGCGCCGCAGCACCCGACCGGATTCGGTCGTAAAGCGGGAACAGGTCGACGATCTCATCTTTTTCGCGGCCCTGGGTGTGGTGCTCGGTGGCAGGATCGGGTATGTCTTCTTTTATGGCGCCGACAAGCTGGCGGAAGACCCCGCGTGGCTGTTGCGTGTCTGGCAGGGGGGTATGTCATTCCATGGCGGTTTTCTCGGTGTGATCGTTGCCATGTTCCTGTTTGCCCGTCGTCGCCATATTCCCTTCGGGGGTCTGCTGGACTTTGTCGCGCCACTGGTACCGGTCGGGCTGGCTCTGGGTCGGCTGGGGAATTTTATCGGCCAGGAATTGTGGGGACGTCCCACGGACGTGCCCTGGGCAATGGTATTTCCCAAGGACCCCCTGCAGCTTGCCCGACATCCCTCCCAGCTCTACCAGTTCGCGCTGGAGGGATTACTGCTGTTTGTCATCCTCATGTGGTTTTCGTCACGCCCGCGGCCCCGGCTGGCGGTTGCGGGGTTGTTTTCCCTCGGCTATGGTTGCCTGCGTTTTTTCGCCGAGTTTTTTCGCGAGCCCGATGCGCATCTCGGCTTCCAGGCATTGGGATGGATGACCCGTGGCCAGCTGCTGTGTCTGCCCATGATCCTTTTGGGTGTCTACCTCATGACGAGGGCCTACCGCGGCGGGGTAACGGCAGAGCCGACATCCGGGCAGGGCAAGGGGCGTAGTAGATGAGGCAATATCTGGACCTGTTGCAGGACATTCTCGACAACGGCGCCCGCAAGGATGACCGGACGGGCACCGGCACCCTGTCGGTATTCGGGCGCCAGTACCGTCACAATCTGGCAGACGGGTTTCCCCTGCTGACCACCAAAAAGCTGCATCTCAAGAGCATTGTCAATGAACTTATCTGGTTCCTGAAAGGCGATACCAATACCCGCTGGCTCAAGGAGAACGGCGTCTCCATCTGGGACGAATGGGCCACCGAGGAGGGCGATCTGGGGCCGATCTACGGCGCCCAGTGGACCGCCTGGCCCACCCGGGACGGCGGCAGCATCAACCAGATCGACTACGTGGTGGACTGCCTGCGCAATAATCCGGACAGCCGTCGCATCCTGTTTCATGGGTGGAACGTGGAGTACCTGCCCGACGAAGGCGTCAGCCCCCAGGACAACGTCCGGGCGGGTCGCATGGCGCTGCCGCCCTGCCACCTGCTGTACCAGTTCTATGTGGCCGGGGGGGTTCTTTCCGCCCAGCTGCTGATCCGTTCGAGCGACTCCTTTCTGGGACTGCCCTACAACACGGCCAGCCTGGCCGTGCTGACCATGATGCTGGCCCAGCAGTGCGACCTGGAGCCCGGAGAGATCATCATCTGCACGGGCGATTCCCATATCTACAGCAACCACCTCGAGCAGGTCCGCGAACAGCTGGGTCGCCACCCGAGGCCCCTGCCGCGACTCAACATCCTGCGCCGGCCGGACAGCATCTACGACTACCGTTTCGAGGACTTCGAGCTGGTGGGTTACGATCCCCATCCCCATATCGCAGCTCCGGTGGCCGTCTGATGCGTGTCGCCATCATGGTGGCTGCCGCCGACAATGGCGTGATCGGGCGCGACAACGCCCTGCCCTGGCATCTTCCCGGCGACCTGCAGTATTTCAAGCGGGTGACGCTCGGCAAGCCTGTCATCATGGGGCGCAAGACCTTCGATTCCATGGGCAGGCCCCTGCCCGGCCGCACCAATATCGTGATATCCCGCAACCCCGCCTACCAGGCTATGGGGGCGAAAGTGGTCCCCTCGCTGGAGGAGGCGCTGGTGCTCGCGGAGAACGTCGCCCTCATCGACGGTGTGGAGGAGGTGGTCGTGATCGGTGGGGCCGATATTTACCGCCTTGCCCTGCCGCTGGTGGACCGGCTCTACATTACGGAAGTACACGCCAGTATCGAGGGCGACACGCAGTTTCCGCCGGTGGACTGGGACCAGTGGAGCGAGTCCGCCAGGGAGCGCCATGAGGCCGAGGGGCCTAACCCTTACGACTACAGTTTCGTGATCTATGATCGCAAGTCCGGGTGATCCTCCCGCCCCACTCGAGACGTGTTACCAAACGGCGGCGCGGTTACAAACATTGTCACCAATCTACACGTACCGGTGATATGCCCTATATGGCAAGACGGTTTGATTGAAATGAGAGGATCGAATGGTTTAAATTTGCTCCCCTGATTTGCTCACTCGGTAATTTCCACTATATAAGTAGTACCGAGTCTTGATTTGTAGCTCCTCATAACTCTTTTTTTGGACTTATAGGAAACTTTGTTCCCATGACTATGCATCGATTAAAAACAGGTTTGATCGCTGCACTGCTGACCACGGGCGCCCTGCTGGGTGCTGTGGCTACGGTGCAGGCCGCCTCCCTTGATTCCGTACTCAAGGTCGGTGAGGTTAAGAACGAGGCCGCGCGCAAGTCGCAGGCCAAGATCGACCGCCTGGCTGACGAAACCCGCGACCTGTTGACAGACTACAAGACCGTCACCAAGCAGATCGACGGTCTCAAGGTCTATAACACCCGCCTGCAGCGGCAGATCGACAACCAGATGGCGCGCATCACCGAGATCGATGGGTCTATCGATCAGGTCACCGTCATCTCGCGGCAGATGACCCCCCTGGTCATTCGCATGATCGATGGTCTGGAAAAGTTCGTGGAACTGGACGTGCCCTTCCATATGGATGAGCGTCAGCAGCGCGTTGCCTTCCTGCGCGCCAACCTGGACCGCTCCGACGTGTCCGTTGCGGAGAAATTCCGCCAGGTGCTGGAAGCCTACAAGATCGAAAGCGAGTACGGTCGCAAGATCGATGCTTACAAGGGCAGCGTTGAAATCGACGGTGTCGAGCGGGACGTGAATTTCCTGCGGGTGGGCCGCATTGCCCTCCTGTACCAGACCACGGACACCGAGATTTCCGGTGCCTGGGACCAGTCCAGCCGCAGCTGGGTGCCCCTGGAGCGCGGTGAATACCGCAATGCCATCATGAAGGGCCTGCGGATCGCTCGTAAAGAGGCCTCGATAGACCTGTTGAACCTGCCCGTTGCTGCACCGGAGGCGAAATAATGAGTATTAAATTCGTACGAGCTGCCACCTTTGCCATGGCTGGCACACTGGCACTGGCAGGGGTCGCTTCCGTTTCCCAGGCACAGGAAGCCAAGAGCCTGGACCAGCTGCTGGATTTCGTGAAGCGCGGCCAGGTGACTGAAGCCAAGGAAAATCGGGCCCGGGAACAGCGCTTCGCGCAGGACAAGGCCAATCAGGCGGCTGAGCTGCAGAGGGCCGAAGCCGAGCGTGCTCGCCAGGAGGAGATCAGTGCGCAGCTGGAGGACAAGTTCGAGGAAAACGAATTGCTGGTGGCCGCCAAGCAGGCGCAGCTGAAAGAGAAGCTGGGTACCCTCGCTGAACTGTTCGGGCACCTGACATCCACCTCCGGCGACCTGGCCTCCAACCTGGAACTTTCGCTGACCAGCGCACAGTACCCTGGCCGTGAAGCCTTCCTTGAGGAGCTGATCGGCAAGATGAGTGGCAGCGACAAACTGCCGAGCATCGAGGAAATAGAACGCGTCTGGTATGAGCTCAACCGCGAGATGGTCGAGTCCGGCAAGGTCGTATCCTTCGATGCGGAGCTGGCCAAGCCCAACGGGGACAAGGTCACACAGAAGGTGGTCCGTGTCGGGTCCTTCAACATCGTCTCCGAGGAAGGCAAGTACCTGCAGTATGTGCCTGCCAAGGACAGCCTCGAAGAGCTGGCGCGCCAGCCCTCGGGCCCCTACATCGGCTGGGCCCGCAACCTGGCCGCATCCAGCGGTGGCCTCCAAAAGTTCGGCATCGACCCGACTGGCCCCAGCGGCGGTTCTTTCCTGGCGGCTCTGATCAACAGCCCCAATCTGGAAGAGCGCTGGCACCAGGGCGGTTATATCGGTTACGCCATCACGGCACTGGGCGCATTCGCCTTCCTGCTGGCCATCTGGCGCCTGATCGTTCTGACCGGTGTCAGTGGCAAGGTCAGCAAGCAGCTCAAGTCTGAGCAGGCCAACGTGAACAACCCGCTGGGTCGCGTGCTCAAGATCCATGAGGACAACCCCACCATGGACACGGAGACCCTGGAGCTCAAACTCTCCGAGGGTATTCTGAAGGAAACCCCGAAACTGGAAACCGGGCTGGTACTCCTGAAGATCATCTCTGCGGTGGCCCCGCTGATGGGTCTGCTGGGTACGGTGACCGGCATGATCATCACCTTCCAGGCGATCACCATTTTCGGTGCGGGGGATCCCAAAGCGATGGCCGGCGGTATTTCCGGCGCACTGGTGACCACCGTGCTGGGGCTGTTGGTGGCCATTCCGACGGTACTGTTGCACACCATCGTGAACGGCCGCGCCCAGCGCATCATTCACGTTCTGAACGAGCAGACGACAGGGATCATCGCAGAGCACACCGAGGCCAACCTGAGGAAGTAGCATGTACTGGTTCGATAGTGCATATGAGGCCGTTTCCCGCTTCATGGATATGGGGGGTAACGTACTCTGGCTGATCGCGATCCTGTTGTTCTTCATGTGGACGCTGATTTTCGAGCGGGTCTGGTACTTCAAGACTGGCTGGAAGAAGGACGTGGCCTCGGTTATTGCCATCTGGGAAGGGCGCGGTGAGCGCCAGTCCTGGGCGGCCCAGCAGATCCGGGAAAAACTGATATCGCAGGCGCGAATGCAGATCAACCAGCACCTGCCGGTCATCAAGACCCTGGTGGCCCTGTGTCCCCTGCTGGGTCTGCTGGGAACGGTGACCGGTATGATCGAGGTGTTCAATATCATGGCGGTCACCGGCGGCGGTGACGCAAAATCCATGGCGGGCGGTGTCTCGCGGGCCACCATCCCGACCATGGCCGGCATGGTGGCCGCGTTGTCGGGCGTATTCGCCAACACCTATGTAACTCGGATTGCGGAGCGACAAAGCGCGTTCCTCGAAGACAATCTGACGACCGATCACTAAGAGATACGATAATGCGCAGGAATAATTCAGCAGCAGCTGCCGAGGATGAAGCCCAGATCGACCTGACGCCCATGCTGGACGTCGTCTTCATCATGTTGATCTTTTTCATCGTGACGGCCTCCTTCATCAAGGAGGCGGGTATCGAGGTGAACCGCCCCGAAGCCTCCACGTCGCAGCCGAAGGAGAATGTAAATATCCTGGTAGCGATCAACGCCAACAATGAGATCTGGATGGACAAACGCCGCATTGATGTGCGCGCCGTGCGGGCCAATATCGAGCGACTGCACGCGGAGAACCCCAAAGGGGCGGTCGTTATTCAGGCGGATAACAAGTCGAATACGGAGACCGTTGCCGCGGTACTCGACGCGGCCCGCGAGGCGGGTGTGTACGACGTATCCCTTGCCACGGAAGATAAGTAATTCGCCATGAGCAGTCGCAATATAGCCAGACTACTATTCGGTGCCCTGCTGGCGATCCCGGTTGCGGGTGGTCTGTTCTTCGTCATGCAGTACCTGATCGCCACCGCGGATCCCCAGATTGATGATAGCAAGCGCCGCAAGCTGGCGGACATCCACATGCCCGAGCGCGAGATCGATACCAACGTCAAGGAAGTCAAGCCGGACAAGGTGGATGATCCCGAGGAGCCGCCACCGGACCTGGACACTCCCGACATCGATATGGACATGGACGTGGAGGTCGTCAACACAGCGCCCCGGGCCGAGGTGGATGTCTCCATCAATGCCACCGGCATGTCGTCGGGTGACGGCGAATACCTGCCTATCGTCAAGGTAGCGCCGATCTACCCGCGCCGGGCGCAGACCCGGGGAATTACCGGCTACTGTATCGTGGAGTACACGGTGACGACTTCCGGCGCTATCAGGGATCCTGTACCGGTGGACTGCCAGCCGGAGGGTGTCTTCGAAAGTGCCTCGGTGAAGGCGTCGCTCAAGTTCAAGTACAAGCCGCGGGTGGTGGACGGCGAGGCCATCGAGGTGGCCGGGGTACAGAACAAGTTTACCTACGAGTTGGAAGAGTAGGACGGTTGAAACCACATGAAATTGTTTAATTTACAGAGCTGGACCCGCGCCCTGCTGCTGGCGGTGCCGGTGGTGGCTGCTCAGGTTGTTATGTCACAGCTGCAGGGCGACCTGGGTTTCCGGCCCATGGCGGCCGCGCAGGCCCAGGGAGAGGAGGCGGCCGTTCCAAAGGAGCGGGAGACCCGCCGTACGCCAGCCCTGCGTAACAAGGTCTATGAGCAACTCGCAGAAGCACAGGCGGCCGCCGAGGCCAAGGATTACAACGGCGCAGCCAAGATCCTCGACGGGATGATCGGTGCCGGGGGCAAGAAATCCCTCAACAGTTATGAACTGGCCAACGTCTATAACCTCTACGCCTTTATCCATTACTCCCGCGAGGACTACGGCAAGGCACTGAAGGCTTATGAGGAGGTGGTCTCACAGCCCGATATTCCCGTGGCCATGGAGATGAACACCCGCTTTACCATCGCGCAGCTGTACTTCGTGCAGGAGCAGTGGCAGCAGGGTATCAATGCCCTCCTGAAGTGGTTCGATATGACCGACAACCCCAATGCCAACTCCTATGTACTGCTGGCCCAGGGCTATTACCAGACCAAGGATTACGACAAGGCCCTGCGGAACGTCGAGAAGGCGATCAGCATGTACAAGGAGAAGGGCAAGCTGCCCAAGGAGCAGTGGTATAACCTGGCCCGCTTCCTGTACTTCGAAAAGAACGACATCAACAAGACCGTCGACGTCCTTGAGGAGCTGCTCACCCACTATCCCAAGAAACAGTACTGGGTGCAGGTTTCCCACATGTATGGGGAGCAGAAGAAAGACAAGCAGCAACTGGCGGCCATGGAAACCGCCTATGTGCAGGACATGCTGGATAAGGGCACCGAACAGGTGACCATGGCCTATCTCTACCTGAACGCCGAAGTGCCCTACAAGGCGGGCAAGGTCATGGACAAGGGCCTCAAGGATGGCTCGATCGAGGGCAAGAGCAAGAACTGGGAGATCGCCGGCAGTGCGTGGCGCCAGGCACAGGAGTTGGACAAGTCCATACCTGCCATGGAGAAGGCGGCGGAGAAATCCGATACCGGCGAGCTCTATGCCAGGCTGGGTAATATCTATCTGGACGGGGACGAGTTCAAGAAAGCGATCAGTGCCATCAACAAGGGCCTGTCCCGTGGCGGCGTGAAGCGGCCCGATACGGCACGCCTGGTGCTGGGTATGGCTTACTTCAACAACAAACAGTACGACAAAGCCAGGGAGGCCTTCAAGGCGGCTGGTCGTGATGAGCGCTCCGCCAAGTACGCCGAACAGTGGATCAAGTACATGGACACGGAGCTGGAACGGCAGAAGAAACTGCAGGAAGGTTGATAGGGTAATCGCCCGCGGAGGGGGCTCCTACCAATGCCCTGCGGGAGCCCGCCGCTGATCAACCCGAGGTTACACCCCAATAAAAAAGGAGCTCAAAGAGCTCCTTTTTTTGTATCTCCAAACAAGCAAAAGTGCTCAGATGGCGATGACGTTCTCTGCCTGCGGGCCTTTCTGGCCATCAGTGACATCGAACTGGACCTTCTGACCATCGGCAAGGGTCCGGAAACCGTCTCCCTTGATGGCGCTGAAGTGAACGAACACATCAGGTCCGTCCTCCCGTTCAATGAATCCATAACCCTTGGTCTCGTTAAACCACTTAACGGTGCCGGTTGTACTAGACATAATGCGTACCTGTAATGCGTTCGGCGCTGTCTTACGGCGCCATTTGATGAAAAATTATTTATGGGTAACGTACCGATGATCTTGATGGAACTTCGACCGCGAGCATAAATAGTGCTGAAATTGTTCAGCAGTTTCGAGTTTAGCACCATAAATACCAATTTACTGTGACTGCAACACAACTATTTTGGAAATATTTCGCCCTTTCAAGCCCCTCTTCAGCCCGGTTTCATCTTGCCCGGGCAGGGTATAACCTTGGTTGAACGGCCTCCCGGAGCAAGCGTCCTTGCGTGTCCTGCTGGTAGAAGATGATCCGCAGCTGGGGGAATCCCTGGAGGCGGCGCTGCGCCTGGAGCAGTATGCCGTGGACTGGTTGCGCAGCGGCGAGCCGGTGCGCGCGACGCTTGGCGCGACACCCTATGACCTGCTGATCCTCGACCTCGGTTTACCTGGCGTCCCGGGCATGCAGGTGCTGCGACAGTTGCGGGCTGATAAACACACGCTGCCGGTATTGTTGCTCACCGCGCGTAACACACTGGCCGACAAGGTCGACGGGCTGGATTCCGGCGCCGATGACTACCTGGCCAAACCTTTCGAAGTCGACGAACTTTTTGCCAGAATCCGCTCCCTGCTGCGCCGGCGCAGTAACCAGCGCAGCACCCGGATGGAGGCGGCGGGTATTGCGGTGGATCCGGCGGAGCGGCTGGTGGAATTCGATGGCGAGACGGTCGCGCTGACGGCGAGGGAATTCGCTATCCTCGAAATACTGGTGCGCAATGCAGGCCGCTTTGTCTCCCGGGCCAGGCTGGAAGAGGGTATTTACAGCTGGGGCGAGGAGGTCGGTTCCAATACGGTTGAAGTGTATGTATCCCGGTTGCGCAAACGCTTCGGCAGCGACGCGATAGAGACCATGCGCGGCGTGGGTTACCGGATACCGGTGTGAGCCACTCACTGAAGCGTCGCCTGGTCTGGATTCTGCTGGGCCTTACCCTGGGCAGCTGGGTGGCTTCCGCAGTGCTGACTTTCGTGTTTGCCAGTCGGGTGATGCTCGACCAGGTGGACCGGCAGCTGGAGCAGTACTCCGATCTCGTGAATTACATCACGCAGGTGTTCGCGCGCCAGGTGGATGAGGGCCTGCCGGTCTACGAGCCCTGGTTCCGGGCCGGCTTTGCCGAGGCACACCAGCAGCCGATGGTAATCGATGCCACGCCGGAGGAGAGTCTGTCTCCGGCCCTGAATATCTGGATGGACCAAAAGCTGATCGCGGTACTGGCTGACTCCCCCCATTTCGACAAGCCTACCGAAGAGGGGTTCAGCTTCGCGCAACCGGAGGGCAACGGGGAGGGCGAATGGCGGATTCTGACTCGTTATGATGAGCCCACGGGACTCTGGATGCGGGTCGGTATAGAACTCGCCGGGGCCCGGTGGGCCATGTTGGGCATTCTCGGTCGGGCCCTGTTGCCGCTGTTGATCGTGCTACCCCTGACGGTGCTGCTGCTCTACTTCGGTGTTGCCCGCGGCCTGCTGCCCCTTAAGAACCTTGCCGGCCAGATAGCCCGTCGCAATCCAGGCCTGCTCGATCCGGTATCCACGCGTGGCGTCCCGGAGGAAGTGCAGGGCGTGGTAGCTTCGCTCAATGCACTGCTGGAACACCTGGCGAGGGCTCTGGAAGGCGAGCAGCGCTTCACCGCCAATGCGGCCCATGAGCTGTTGACCCCGCTGGCGGCCATCAAGACCGAAGTTCAGGTCTGCCAGCGGCAGATGCAGGACGCCAGCGGCAGGGTTATGCTGGATCGTATCGCCCAGCGGGTCGATCGCGCCGGACACACCGTAGAGCAGTTGCTGACGCTGGCGCGGGTAGACCCGGATACGCCGCTGCCGATGACATGGCTGGATCTGCGGGCACTGTTGGGGGAGACCCTTGCAGAGACAGGGCACCTGGCTGCCGCGCGCGGCCTTGCTGTAGACCTCGCAGAGGGCACGGCCGTGCAGGTGACCGGCAACGCCGGGTCCCTCGCGATCCTGTTGCGCAACCTGTTGGTGAACGCATTCCGCTACGCCCGGGAGGGGAGTACCGTGCAGGTTGCGCTGCAAGGGGAAGCGGGGGCATTGCTGACGATCTGTAACGACTGTGACCCGCTATCCGCGGAGGAGTTCGCCCGCATCAGTGAGCGTTTCTACCGGGTGCCCGGCAGTATCTGTCCGGGCGCAGGGCTCGGGCTGTCTATCGTGAAGCGAATCGCCGAACAGCATGGTGCGACGTTCATTGCAGGCCCCCGGCAGGATGGCAGTGGGTTCTGCGCCCGGCTGCAATTCTAGGGACCGATCACTAGAGGGGCGCGTAGGCGGCCCCCAGCAGTCCCGGGTGTGGCGCTGTCACCACATGCACCGGAACGTCCCCCAGCGTCGCTGCCAGGGCGCCCTTGTGGGTGAAGCGACGATGGAATGCGCTGCTCTCCAGGAAGTCCACCATGCGCGGTACGATGCCGCCGGCCAGGTAGAGGCCGCCGTAGGCACCGTTGGCCAGCACGAAATCGCCACACACCGACCCCAGCAGGGCACAGAAGGTTGCCAGCGAGGCGGTACACAGGGCGTCTTCTTCTATCAGGGCGCGACCGGAAATATCTGCGGGTGACAGGGTGGAATCCGTCTGCTGGTCGCGCACCTCCCCCAGTCCCCGGTAGATCCGCTGCAGCCCGGGGCCTGAGACCAGCAGCTCGGCGTAGATCTCCCCGCCTGAGGGTGCCAGCCTGCGAAACAGTTCACGTTCTTCCGGAGTGGCACAGGCGAGGCCCATATGACCGGGTTCGCAGGGGCAGGCGTGGGGTAGGCCGGCCGCCCACTCCAGGGTAGCGCCTCCCAGACCGGTGCCCGGACCCACGACGGCCAGTTTGCCGCTGGCGCCGTCCCTGCCAGGATGCAGCAGCCTTCGCTCCTCGCCTGAGAGATGGGGCAGGGCGTGGGCGTTCGCCTGGAAATCGTTGAGCCAGCCGGCCTGTTGCATGCCGAAGCGCCGGGCAATCTCACTGCGTGAGAAGGACCAGTCCATGTTGACCATGGCGACGTGGTCGGTGGAGAGCGGGGCCGCCACGGCAAGACAACAGGCGGTAGGTGCCGGCTCGTCCAGGTCTGCAAGCCAGCGGGCGATGACGTCCTCCAGGTGCAGGTACTCCCGGTTGATGTAGGTTTTTACGCACCGGAGTGCACCGGTTCCGGGGTCGAACAGGGCCAAGCGGGTGTTGGTGCCACCGATGTCGGCCACCATGCGTCGGGGCTGCATCAGAGCACCGGAAGAATTTTCATGATGTTGGTAGACCCGGCGTGGCCCAGGATGGAGCCACGGGTGAGCAGGATGGCATCATTTTTCTGCAGGTATCCGCCGTCCAGCAGAAACTCGATGGCCCTCGGCTCCACGCTGTCAGGATCGAAGGCGCTGGCGTCAAAAAACAGGGGCACCACGCCGCGGCACAGGCAGAGCCGCTGCAGCGTTTCGGCGCTGTCGCTCAGGGCAAAGATCGGCAGGCCCGAGCTGAGGCGTGACATCAGCAGGGGCGTCGTACCCGATTCAGTCAGGCAGGCAATACCGCGCACCTTGTCGTAGTGGTTGGCAGCGTAGATCGCCGACATGGCGATAGTCTCCTGGGCGCTGGAAAACTGCCGCTCCACGCGGTGAGTAGAGCTGCGTGTGATCGGTTGCCGTTCCGCCCCCAGGGCAGAATCGGCCATGGCACTGACCACTTCCACGGGATAGGCGCCCACCGCCGTCTCGGCGGACAACATCACCGCGTCGGTGCCGTCCAGCACCGCGTTGGCCACATCGAAGACCTCGGCGCGGGTGGGCATGGAGTTACTGATCATCGACTCCATCATCTGGGTGGCCGTTATCACCACGCGATCCATCTTGCGGGCCCTGGATATGAGCTCTTTCTGTATACCGATCAGCTGGGCGTCACCCACCTCCACGCCAAGATCCCCCCGGGCGACCATGATCCCGAATCCCGCCTCGAGAATCCCGTTGAGCGTATCCTCATCGGCTACTACCTCGGCCCGTTCTATTTTGGCGATGATCGCCGGTTGCAGCTGGTGCTCCCGCAGCAGATCCCGGGTCTGGAAGATGTCCTCCGCCGTTGAAACGAAGGAGACCGCCACGAAATCCGGCCTGATCTGGGCCAGGCTGTCGATATCGGCCATGTCCTTGGGCGTCAGGGCCGGCGCCGCGAGACCGCCTCCCAGGCGGTTGATGCCCTTGCGCGAGCTGAGCCTTCCGCCAACCAGCACCGTGCACTCCACGGCCGTGGTCTCCACATCGTCTACCCTCAGGCGGATACGACCGTCGTCGAGCAGCAGCGTGTCTCCCCTGGAGACGCTTTTGCAGAGCTCGCGGTAGTTCAGGCCGACGCCGCGCACGTCGCCCGCGTCCTCATCCAGCTCCAGATCGAGGCGGAAGCGGTCGCCGTTGGCGAGCTCCACCGCGTCGTTGCGAAAGTTGCTGATACGGATCTTGGGTCCCTGCAGGTCGGCGAGAATTCCCACGTACCTGCCCGAGATATGGGCCTGTTTGCGTATCCGTCTGGCCACGGCAGCGTGCTGCTCGGCGGTGCCGTGACTGAAATTGAGTCGGAACACGTCCACGCCCGCCCCGATCAGCCTGGCGATCATGTCTTCCGATTCGCTGCCCGGGCCGACGGTGGCGACTATCTTCGTTCGTCTGTTTATCTTGGGGATCAAAATTGCGGGGCCTGCATCCAGTCTAGGGGTACAGTTTACTCTTGCCGTGGCGTATCTCCAGTGCCCGGCGCTCGCGGGCGGGCAGGCCGCGCACGACCAGTGAGTAGGAGTTGTCAATCATGCGCTCGATCTCCCCCCGGGGCATGCTGCCGTCGAGTATGACCGTGTTCCAGTGGCGCTTGTTCATGTGATAGCCCGGCAGTACCGCGGGAAATATGTCCCGCAGAATCAGTGCCTCATCCGGGTCGCACTTCAGGTTCATGCGCGCAATGCCATCCTGGTCTACCAGGGTTGCGAACATCTTCCGACCGATCTTCATGACCGCCACGTCCGGGTAGAAAGGGAAATCCTCCCAGGCCTCCGGCTTTCCGAGCAGGTAGTCCCGTACCGATTCGCGATTCATCACCGCTGCTCGCGCCTGCTCAGGTAGGCGCGCACCGCGTCCGGAAAATCGGTGAACAGCCCATCTACGCCGACCTGTCCGATAAAAATATCGAGCAGTTGGTCGAAGTCCCCGATACCGTCGGGTAGTTCGTCCCGCCGGAAGGTGTAAGGGTGCACGAGCAGGCCCCGGGCCCGGGCGCGCTCAACCAGGCGGGAGAGTCGCAGTTCGCCCGCCTCGTCTCGCCCCTGGTATATCTGCATCAGCCAGGGTCCGATTCCGTCGGCGTAGGTGGCGACCTCGGCGAGACCCTCTTCGGTCTGCATGTACTGGTAGTCTGCAGCCGTATCCTCGCCCCAGCTGTTGTCCCCGATGAGTTGAATCAGTGGCAGCGGCGTGCCGAGCTCCTGTCGGAGCCGCCGCAGGGTTCTGTCGTCGAAGCATTGCAGGAATACCTGGCCGGTGCGGCGTGCGTAGTCCTTGTCTGTCAGTACCTGCAACACGGCCGTGGCGATATCGTGACCCTGGACCTGGTGCCAGTTCGGCGCCTTGAGTTCGATATACAGGCCGGTACTTTGTCCGCGGCTGCGGTCCAGCCCGCTGATGAGATCGATTTCCTCGGCTAGTGTGGGGACGCCGAACAGGGCCGTCTCCAGCGGGAA
>JAHEEV010000191.1 GCA_024640505.1 Halieaceae bacterium | reverse complement strand
CCGCCACGACCTTCAGACCGAACTGATGGGCGATGTGTATGATGATCTTGACGAGCTCCAGATCCTGGGAGTCTTCCATCATGGACGCCACGAAGGATCTGTCTATCTTGAGTTCGCCGGCGGGAATATGCTTGAAATAAGAGAGTGACGAATAGCCTGTACCGAAATCGTCGATGGACAGGTTCAGGCCCTCCTCTTTCATAGCCAGCAGACTGTTGAAGCCTGATTGCTTGTCCTGGATGATTGCACTCTCCGTGATTTCCACCGTCACCTTTGTCGGATCCACACCCCAGATCGCCACAGCATCCCGGAGCAGCGGGGCTATATCGGGATTGCCCACCAGGCTGGCCGGAACATTGAGCGCGACCGTCACTTCGAGAGAAGACTGCCACTCCTTCAGCTGTCGCAGCCCCTGATGCACGACCCAGCGAGTCAGCTCATACGTCCTGCCGGAGGATTCGGCGAGTTCGACCACCACCTCCGGCGAAACCGGCTCCCTCCAGTCGGGAAACCAGCGCAAAAGGGCCTCCGCACCGCTGACCCGACCGGTATCGAGATCGATCTTGGGCTGGTAGTACATTTCGAAGTCATTGTCGTTCATGGCCTCAGCAAATCGCTGCTCGAGCTGATAGTCGGACTTATTGTCCTCATTCTCACCCAACAACTCCTCGACCCGGTGATAGGCGCCAAGTTTGGCCATCGCCAGGGAGGATTCAGCCATCGCAAGCATGCTATTGGAGTCCCGCTCCCCCAGGCGATTGACGGCAATACCGACCTTCAGCTCCGCGGTAATCATCTGCTCGTCCACCTCGAGCTCTTCTTCCAGCACCCGGTGCACCTTGTTGGTGGCCAATGCGATGAACGCGGGATTGCCAAGCCCGGGCAGGATGAACGCAAAGCGGTGATCGCCGACCCTGAATACCGTATCCGGCAGTTTGCTGATTCCCAGTAACTGTCGGTGCGCAGAGGTCAGCATGGCGTCGCCGGTCTGGTAGCCGTGATAATGGTTGATCCGCGACAGGTTGGTCAGGTCGATCAGCATGAGGCCCAGGTGAGAGGCTTCTTTTCGCGCCTCTTTTACAAACCCGCTGAGCGCCCTCAGGAACCGGGTGCGGGTGATCTCGGGCATGGTGTCCATCAGGGCAGCCGGATCAGAGCTGAATCGCCGTCATATCGATGCCGTAGGCATCGGGCTCGAGGCTGTTCACGATCTCCAGGGGCCTGCCATCGGTTGTCGTTTCCTGGTTGAGCAGATCGATAGCTTTCACCTCCACGACCGGCTGCTTGTTCGCATCCAGCAACACGATAACCCGCGGCCTCAGTCGTCGGGTCCGGTACTCCGCCACCACCACCGCCACCTCGCCGGAGGAGAGCTCCACCAGTGATCCCGCGGGATATATCCCCACTGCCTGGATGAAAGCCTCCACCAGCTCTGCCTGGAAATCGATATCCTTCCACTCGTAAAGCATCTTGATCGCAGTAGCGGGCGGTATCGCCCGGGCATAGGAGCGATGGCTGGTGATGGCATCGTAACAATCGACGATAGCGGCAATCCGGGCGAAAATGGGAATCCGGTCGCCGTGCAGGCCGTTGGGATAGCCCGACCCGTCGTGGCGCTCATGATGGTGGGCGACCATATCGCGAACGCTCTGGTTCATCATCCCGCTCGCCTCGATCATTTCGACACCCAGTGCGACGTGGCTCTTCACCTGGAGGAACTCGTCATCGCTCAGCGGCCGGGTGGCGGTCAGTAATTCCCGATCGATACGCAGTTTACCCACGTCGAACAGGAGTCCGCCGATGGCCAGAGACCGCAAATCTGCTTTGGGGAGTCCCAGCTGCCGACCGAGTGCCACCGCCCAGATCGACGCGCCAAGTGAGTGCCGGTAGGTATACTGGTCCTCCTGTTTCATGCGGGCCAGCCAGATACAGGCATCCGGGTTCCGGGTTACGCTTTCGATCATTGGCTCGACAGATTTTTTTATCCTGACCATGTCCAGAGAGCCACCCCGGGTGGCACTCTCGAAGATACTGTCGATGCCTTCAGACAGGGCCAGTATCGCCACTTCTGCCCGGGGATACTCGGCGGACCACTCGGTCGTGTCGCTATAGGCCTTGAGCTTTCGGTCCATAAACAGACGTCCGAGTGACTCGCGGGGTCGATAGGCCAGTTTCCGGGCAATCTGCTCCTTCTGCTGAGTACTTCTCTGACTGTCGACATAGACGTAGCGACAGTATTTCTGCAGGCGTTCTATATCCTGTTCGCTTTCGATACGAAAGCCTTGCAGCGCGAAAGGGGAATCCAGCCAGGGGCGGTCGAGACTGGAGATATACATACCCACCTCCAGTTCGGCCGTATTGATTTTGAGTACCTCTATCATGACAGGGCTAGCCAGGGCCGCATTTATAACCGTTCCAGAATAGCTTTTTTTGCGGGCGAAATCCGCCCGGGAACTGTGAAGCAGTTGGCAGGAACGTGACTGCAGACGGGGTTTCGAGCACATTGCAGCAGCGAAATCCAATGTGAACACCGCCCACTTGCGGGGGCATGCGTTTAGAGGCAAAGTGTCGGGTTCACTGCATCTTCACGGACAGACACCATGGAACAGCTCACCGAACTGGATTATTCCTTCGTGCAGATGGAAAGCAGCCGCACGCCCATGCATATCACGCCGGTCATGTTCTACGACCAGTCGGGCGTCAAAGGTGGCAAATTACGTTTCAAGGATATCCTCAAGGTCTTCGAGCGCAACCTGCACAAATCTGCCGTATTCCGCCGGAAGCTGGCGGGCGGCGCATTCGGATTCGATACCCCCTACTGGATCGAGGATCCGGACTTCGACCTGGAATTCCATGTGCGCCACATCGCGCTACCGAAGCCGGGTGACTGGCGGCAGCTCTGCATACTCATGGCGCGCCTGCACGCGCGCGGCCTGGATATGAGACGACCCTTGTGGGAGGCCTACGTGATCGAAGGTCTCAACGAGGTGGAGGGACTTCCGCCGAAAAGCTTCGCCATCCTGCTGAAGGTTCACCACGCGGCTATCGACGGGGTGTCGGCGGCAGAAATCCTCAGCGCCATTCACAGCCCGACCCGGGAGCGTGAACCACCGCAAGTCGAGGACTCGTGGAAGGGCGAGAGACAGCCATCAACGATGCAGGTCTGGTCGCGAGCCTACTGGAATAACCTCCGGCGACCGGTGAAACTGATCGAAACAGTGGGAGAACTGGTGCCCAACATGATTCGGGCCAACCTGTCTGATAACCCGGAGGAAAAACCGGAGAGCAGCCTGGTCAGGACGCGATTCAATGGGCGAATAAGCGCCTACCGGGTCACCGACAGCCTCATTCTCGACCTGTCGGACGTCAAGGCCATCAGGCAGTCGGTACAGGACGCTACCGTAAACGATGTGATCGTCTCGGTGGTGGGCGGCGGCATGCGCAAATATCTCGAGTCCCGGGATGAATTACCCGAATCGAGCCTGGTGTGCAGCGCCCCGATCAATGTCAGGCAGGAGCGCAACAGTGAATCCAAGGGTAACCAGGTCGGGATGATGTCCATCCGCATGGCTACGGACGTGGAAGACCCGGTCGAGCGACTTCTGGCAGTGAGCAGTTTTGCCCGCCAATCCAAGGCCTATTCGTCTGCGGTAGGCGCCAGCACCATGATGGATATCAGCCAGGGGCTCTGGCCGCAATTCATCGGCATGGGAATGCGGGTTGCAACGCTCGCTGCAGTGGCGGGAGATGTCCCGCTGCCCGTCCATACCGTCGTATCCAATGTGCCAGGACCCCAGGTGCCCCTCTACCTGGCGGGAGCAAGGCTCCACCTGCTGACCGGCATGGGGCCGCTCCTGGATATGATGGGACTGTTTCATGGCGTGATCAGTGGGGCAGGGAAAATCAGTATCAATTTCGTTTCCTGTCGCGAAATGATGCCGGACCCGGGGTTTTACCGGGAGTGTCTACAGGAAGCCTGGGAAGAGTTACAGTCGGCGACCGCCGCCAGGCCGCGTAGAAAGAGAGCCGTCAAGGCAAGGCGTAAAGCCTGAGTCGGGCTCCAGGCCACAGCAGGTGCATTTTCGCCAACGTTACGATCAGCGCCACCCGTATCTGTCTCCGCTTAACCGCAGGAGGGTAGACCCGGAGCCGTCCAGACGCCCCTGCAACCAGGGAGAGATATCCCGCTGCAGGCTCTCACTGCTGTAAATCAGGGGTATGGTGACAAGGACGGAATCACCAGCCACGTTGAGCGTCACCAGATGCTCCGGTCTCTGGCTCGTGGGCCCGATCGACCAACGGGACCAATCCACCAGCACGCCATGGCGCTGTTGCCAGGCCAACTCGGTGGCCAGCGTGAGCAGTTCCCGGAAAAACTGGCTGCAGATTTCGCGTATACGAGCCAGGTCTGCCGCGCTGGCAAAACGGATCTCGACGTCCTGGTGCGAGCAGACCGGGCCCTCCGGCGAGAAAGCCCAGTCGGGGCTGACCCGGGGAGCCGATACCGGTATGGGCCCATCCTCACCGTCGACTTTGGTGAGTCGGGTGCAGTCATTGCGGGAACAGAATTCGGCCAGCACACGCTGATCGAATTCAGCCTGCTGCGATGATCGTGGGTGCGTGAGGATGATCGCACGCTTTGCTACGGTCACCGTCACGGCATTGTTCTGGTCAGCGGAGATATCCACCGGTATGCCATCCTCCACCTCATCCAGCACCCGCAGCAGATCATCGGCATAGCGGTCTACAGCCGCGGACCACCCGAGCAACTTCCCCGGGGATTCCGCGTCCCGGGCTTCCCGTCTAGCAAGATCTGCCTCGGCCATAAAGGTTTCAGCCAGCTGGGCAAGGGCTATCCCGGCAAAATCCGCGCGCATTGCCGGGTCCTCAGTGCGCAGGGATAAGACGGTACGCTGGTAGCGGGAAGCTTCCGCCTGACCTTCCGCAGGCAGCCCTGTCGCAGGGTAGATGCAGAACAGGACCAATAGAGGCCAGAGAGGCCATTTATCCGGGGTGGAGCTGTTCACTGATTTCAGGATATCTTCGCGGGTACAGGGTGTTCGGCCTAGTCTATCATCGCCTCGCCGC
>JAHEEV010000015.1 GCA_024640505.1 Halieaceae bacterium | reverse complement strand
AATTGACCGCAAAAATCTTCTCAATACCGTTTACCCGCTCAAGCTCCCCGAAGGTATTGATGCCCGCGTTGCAGATCAGCATGTCCACCCCCAGTCCCAGGTCCTGCACCGCCATCGCGCAGTCCACTACGGACTGGAGGTCGGTCAGTTCCAGCGCCAGGGGGGTGGTTCTGCCGTCTATACTGGCGCAGGCCACCTGGGCTTTTTCCAGGGTGCGGCCGGTACCGATGACATGGGCGCCCCGCAGCGCCAGCACACGCATGGTCTCGTAGCCGAGTCCGGAGTTGCACCCGGTAACCAGGGCGGTGCGGCCGGTGAGATCCAGTCCCTCGGTGACCTCCTCCGCCGTGGATTCCGCGCCGAAAGCGCTCACGGGGAGGCGGTCATCGATGGTGACCGTTGCCTCGTCTCCGCCACAGCCGGCAAGTAGCGGGGTCGCGGCGGCGGCAGTGGTCAGTTGGAGAAAGCGTCTGCGCTCCATGTTCATCGTGCGATGCCCTGTAGCCTGGTGAAAGCGCCCCAGTGTAACGCTATTGTTGGAGATGATCACAGCCGGCATGTAATAACCAAATGTTATCGAATGATATAACAAAATATCATGCAGTAATTTCTTGCCCTCTGACGGATGGGACCTATAATGAAAGTCAGGCGGTTGTCTGGCGGGTAAGCATGGGATACCCACCAGCGTGGTAGTTCCGCCTGCCTTTGGGGAAGCAGGTAAGCATTAGTCAGAGATGCTTGCGGCCAGGGGGACGTGATCCGGTAGCGGGCCGGAACTAAAGACCTGGGCAGACAACAAAAAGGCTTTACCCCTCGAGCGCCGTCGCGGCCCTACCTGCGACGGCTTTTTTTTGCGCCAGCGCCACGCCCACCCCACCCCACTGCATGGGAATGCGCTATGCTTGCCGGGTAACCACAGGGAAGCGACATGGCCACTATCGACCAACTCCTAGAGGATATCGACGCCTCTCCGGACGGCCCGGAAATCGCCGCCATTTTCGATTTTGACGGTACGCTGATCGCCGGTTACTCGGCGACGGCCTTCATCCGCGAGCAGGTCCGCCGGGGTGACCTCTCGCCCAGGGAGTTCCTGGAGCTCATGCGGGCCATGGGCAGTTTCGGCCTGGGGAACCTGGGATTTTCCGGCATGATGGCGATCAACGCCCAATTCATGCGTGGTATCGAGGAAGAGACCTACCTCGACGTGGGCGATCAGCTCTATACAAAGGAGATCGCCCGCCTGATCTACCCGGAATCGCGCGCCCTGGTGAACGCCCACCTGGCCAAGGGGCACACGGTGGCCATCATTTCTTCCGCCACCCCCTACCAGGTGTTGCCCGCCGCCAGGGACCTGGATATCGAGCACGTGCTGTGCACGCATCTGGAGGTGAAAAATGGCCGGTTTTCCGGGGCCGTGGTGCGACCCACCTGCTTCGGCCAGGGCAAAGTCGACGCGGCGGAATCCCTGGCCAGGGAACAGGGTTCAGAACTGGAGCAGAGTTTCTTCTACTCCGACAGCACCGACGACCAGCTCCTGCTGGAGCGTGTCGGCCGCCCCAGGGCACTGAACCCGAGCAAAAAACTCGAGCGCCTCGCACGTGCCAACCACTGGCCGGTCGTCCACTTCGGCAGCCGCGGCCGGCCGAGCGTGGCAGAGTTCGTGCGTTCTGTGGCCGCCACGAGCAGCCTGGTCACCAGTTTTGTCGCGGGCCTGCCGATCTACGCCCTCACCGGCTCGCGGCGCGATGCCAACAATTTTTCCTTTTCACTGTTCGCGGATACGGCCAGCGCACTGATCGGTCTCGACCTGAGGGTCAAGGGGGAGGAGCACCTCTGGTCCCACCGCCCCGCGGTATTCGTCTTCAATCACCAGAGCAAGGCCGACGTGGTGATCGTGGCGAAACTGCTGCGGCGGGATATCGCCGGTATCGGCAAACAGGAGATCAAGAAGGAAAACCCGCTGATCGGCACGGTTCTGGAAATGGGGGGGGTAGTACTGATCGATCGCGCCAATGCCAAGAGCGCCATCGAAGCCATCACCCCGCTGGTGGACATCATGCGCGATGAAGGGCGCTCAGTCGTCCTCGCACCCGAGGGGACCCGCACCGTGTCACCCAAGCTGGCGCCATTCAAGAAAGGTGCCTTTCACCTCGCCATGCAGGCGGGTGTACCCATGATACCGATCGTGATCCGCAATGCGGGAGATGTGGCCCCCAAGGGTGATTTCGTGTTCCGCGCTGCCACTGTCGACGTGGAGGTCCTGCCCCCTGTAGACACCAGCAAATGGCGCCCCGAGACCATCGAGGACCACGTGCGCGAGGTACGCAATATGTTCGCCCGTGCCCTGGGGCAGCCCGAATTGAAAACGCCTGCGCGCAAATCACGGGCCAGACCCGCGGCACAGAAGAAAGCCCCTGCGAAACGCAAGGCACCGACAAAGAAGAAAGCCCCTGCGAAACGCAAGGCACCGGCAAAGAAGAAAGCCCCTTCAAAACGCAAGACTCCGGCAAAGGGCAAAGCACCGGCAAAGGGTAAGGCAGGCAGAGGCAGCGCCACGCGCTCAAAAACCGCCGCAAAATCCAGGTCCGGGACCGGTTCCGGGAAAAAATAGAACAATAAACAGAGGGCCTCAACGGCGTGGATCCGGAACACAAATACCGACAACAGAATCCCTGGCCGACGCGGAGCGGCGAACAGGTCCTGTTCATACTGGATGCCAGAAACAGTTTCGAACAGGAGCTCCTCAAACAGTGGATACATCACCACACGGACAGCGGGAGTGAAGAGTTCCACGCCCCGCAAGTCCGTCTCGACCTGGGAGATGACCGCAAGGGTATCGACAGCGACGCGCTGGTCATGGCCCTGGCCCTCCCGGGCGATACCCTGATCGCCCCCCTGAGGGTGGCCTGGCAGCCCTCGGCGGAGGACATCAACTCGGGACCGCGCCTGCGCAACCTGGTTTTCGGCGACCCCCGCCATCCGAATGCGCGACGCGGTCGCAAGATCATCAGCCAGTCACCGGAGCGGATGCACCTGATCGCCGGCCTTCCGGACACCGTGGCCAATCTGCGCCGACGCTTCGAGCACCACCACAACATCGAGCAGGGAGAAAAGCAGCAACGCGACTTCGCCGACTTCGTGGCGCGACAGGCCGCCGTGGTCCTGGACATGGCCGAACGCAAACTGCAGGGCGGCCGCTACAAGGTTCCCCGGCATGTAGCGGCCAGCCTGCTGGCAAGACCGGAGTACAACGACGCACTGGAAAAGCTTGCCCGCGAGGGCGGCAAGGACAAGGCGGAACTCGTCAAAGAGGCGACAGAGTACATGGACGAGATGGTCTCCGTACCCAGTACCTTCTGGCTCGATTTCTTTGCCAAGTTCAACGACTTCTGCCTGGGACTGGGCTACGAGGAGGATATCGTCTACGACCAGGCTGCGGTGGAAAAAATGCGACGCATCGTGCGCGACCACCCTTCCATGCTGTTATGGACGCACAAGACCTATCTGGATGGGATGGTCGTACCGAAGGTACTCTATGAGAACGACTTCCCCATGCCACACATGTTCGGCGGCGCGAATATGAATTTCCCCGGACTGGGATTCCTGCTGCACCGGGCAGGGGGTATCTTCATCAAGCGCAGCTTCCAGGACAACGAACTCTACAAGACCACGTTGCGGCACTACATCGGTTACCTCATGGAAAAGCGCTTCCCCATGAACTGGGCCTTCGAGGGTACCCGCTCGCGGATGGGCAAGCTGATGCCACCGCGCTACGGCCTGCTCAAGTATGCACTGGAGGCGTGCCACGCCACCGATGCCAGGGACATCCATATCATCCCGATCTCTATCAGCTACGACCTGATTCGCGATGTCGAGGAATATGCCACAGAACAGACCGGTCGCGGAAAGGGCGCTGAATCCCTGCGCTGGTTCATCGGTTACATTCGCAGCCTGGCGCGGCCGATGGGCAAGGTCTACATGGATATCGGAGAGCCGGTCGTGCTGGCGGAGGCGCCGGACCCGGATGACAGCCTGGCCCTGTCCAAGATCGCCTTCGAAGTCGCGGTGGAAGCCAACAACATCACCCCGATCACCTTCCCGTCGCTGGTGACCATGAGCCTGCTGGGGGCGGCGCCCAAGGCACTGACCGAGGCTGAGGTGGTGGAAGATCTCAACAGCCTTCTGGGCTGGGCAGAGGCGCGCAAATTGCGCATATCGCCGGACTTCGACCACTCCTTCGCCGAGCAGATGGAAGGGCTGCTGGGCATCATGATCGATGAGAACATTGTCACCCGTTACGACGAGGGCCCGGAGGTCGTATACGGCATTGCGCTGGAACAGCACCCGGTTGCCAGCTACTACCGCAATACGGTGATTCATTTCTTCGTCAACAAGGCCATCATCGAACTGGCGCTGCTCAAGGCCAGCGAACATGAAGGGCCGGAAGCGCTGGACATTTTCTGGCGCGAGATCGACCAACTGCGCGACCTTTTCAAGTTTGAGTTCTTCTATGCGCCAACGGAAGAATTCCACCGGCAGATCCGGGAGGAGCTGGAGCGCTACCACGACGACTGGGAGACCATTCTGTCCCAGGGCGCCGCGGGCTTTGGCCAGATGCTCGACTCCATGACACCGCTGGTGTCGCATGCCACCCTGCTGACGTACGCCGAAGCCTATTCCGTGGTTGCCGCCCTGGTCGCCGGCATGCCGCCGACGGACTCACTGGAGGAAGCCGACTGTATCAGCCGGGCACTCAAGTATGGGCGCCAGGCCTACCTGCAACGCCGCATCAGCAGCGAGTCCTCCATCGGCAAGCTCCTCTTCAAGAACGGGTTTAAAATGCTGCAGAGTCGCCAGCTGACGGAAGGGGGTGACCCGGCTATTGCCGAACGCCGCATGGATCTTTCGCGGGAACTGCGCGATCTTTTACGGCGACTGGACGTCATTAGGGCCATCGGTGTGGCCACACGCGGAGCCAATCTAGGAGAAGCCAATGTCTGATCTGAAAGTCGGTCTACTGGGAGGGGGCTCCTGGGGTACCACCGTTGCCTCCCTGGTAACACGCAATGCGCCGGTGACCCTGTGGGCCCGGAACCGTGATACCGTCGACGAAATCAATGCGCATCACAGCAACCAGAAGTACCTGCCTGGGGCGCCACTGCCGGAACGGCTGGTGGCCACCAACGATATCGCCGAGGCCGTGCACAGTGCCGACGTGGTGGTCATGGGTATTCCCTCGCAGAATTTCCGTGCCGTGCTGGAGGAGGTCCGCCAGCATATCCGCGCCTGGGTCCCGGTAATCAGCCTGACCAAGGGCCTGGAACTGGACACCCGTATGCGCATGACCGAAATCATCAACGAAGTGCTGCCTGGGCATCCCGTGGGCGTTCTCACCGGCCCCAACCTCGCCCGGGAAATCATGGCGGGACAGGCAGCGGCAAGCGTTATCGCGATGGAGGATGAAATCATCGTCCGGGAACTGCAGAACGTGTTCAAGAGCGGGCTGTTCCGGGTCTATACCAACACTGACGTGATCGGCTGTGAACTTGGCGGCGTGCTGAAAAACATCATCGCCATCGCCGTCGGCATGGGCGACGGTCAGGGCGCCGGTGACAATACGCGCGCCGCCCTGATCACCCGTGGCCTGTCGGAGGTGACCCGGCTGGGCGTCGCCATGGGAGGAAGGCCGGAGACCTTTGCCGGGCTGGCGGGCATGGGCGACATGATAGCCACGTGTACCAGCCCACAGAGCCGCAACCGGCACGTGGGCATCGAACTGGGAAAGGGCCGCAATATGCAGGACATCATCGACGAAATGGTGATGGTTGCGGAGGGTGCCAAGAGTGCACCCGCGGTCATGGCGCTGGCGGAACAGTACGGTGTGGAGATGCCGATCGCCACGGATGTTTACCGCGTGCTCACCGGGCAGAGCAACGCCAGGGCCGCCTATCGCGGCTTGCTGCGGGTACAGGCGGGGGCGGAATCCGAGCCGGGCTGACCAGGCGTCCCACCGCCCACAGAAGCGCAAAATGGAGTTTTTTGCAATTTAAGGCGGATCTTTGCCGGTAATTGGGGCAGAATAAGCCATGCAGTGCGGAGTAGGGGCCGTCACTGTAAAGAATAATGAATGACAACGGGGTGACATCATGGGCATTGCGAAAGCGATCTCCCGCGCGCTGATTCTGCTCGCGGCACTATCGGCTACAGTTTACGCGAATCCGAAATTTACCCATCTCGAAGGCAACCCGGGGCTCCGCTCCGCCTCCGCACTGATTCTGGACGCCGAGGGCGCAGTGATCTATGGCAAGGATGTAGACACCGTGCGCCCGATCGCCTCCATCACCAAATTGATGACCGCGATGGTAGTACTGGATTCGGGGGTAGATCTCGACGAAAAGATCACGATCACCCGGGCAGACCGGGATATGATCCGCCTGACCGGTTCGCGACTCGATTTCGGTGCAACCCTGAGCCGCCGTGAGCTGATCCTGCTGGCTGTCATGTCCTCTGAAAACCGCGCTGCAATGGCCCTCGGCAGAACCTATCCGGGGGGCATGGAGCGCTTCGTCGAGCACATGAATCGCAAGGCCCGCGCCCTGGGTATGGGCAACAGCCGCTTTGCCGATCCCGCGGGACTGAAAGCGGACAACGTCTCCACTGCCAAGGACCTCGCCCGCATGGTGGCCGCCGCCGACGCGTATCCCCTGATCACCCAGGCCAGCACCACGACCCGCATGGAGGTCAGGCCCTACGCCAGCCGTGGGCCCCTCACCTACGGCAATACCAATCGTCTCCTGAAAAACAAAAACTGGGATATCGAACTCAGCAAGACCGGCTATATCCACGAGGCGGGGCGCTGCCTGGTGATGCAGGCCAATATCGAGGGCGAGGATGTCTCCATCGTTCTGCTCAACTCTTTCGGCAAGCTGACTCCCTTCGGGGATTCCAACCGCTTGCGCAAATGGCTGCTGACCAACAGCTGACCGGCTGCGTTGCCCGGCGTCGAATCTTTCTGCTTGACCCGCGTCTGGTGGGCTGAAACACTGCCGGGCAGGCTGGCCGGGAGAAAGAGTCGTGATCAAACGCCGCAAGGTACTGCAATACAGCGCCGGGATACTGGCCGCGCATTCACTGGGGTTGCGGGCGGATGACACCGCCAGCGCCGCCATGAAGCCCGCCGCGATCACACGCCCTGTCCCCAGTTCCGGCGAACGCCTGCCCGTCATGGGCATGGGCACTTCACGCACTTTCGACACCGACAGGGATGCCGAGTCCCTGGGCAACCTCACCGACGTCATGCGCGCGTTTTTCAGCGCCGGAGGCAGTGTCATAGATTCCTCTCCCATGTACGGCAACGCCGAATCGCGAGTGGGCGATGTGTTGCGGGAGATGCCGGTTCCCGCGAAGGTCTTTGCGGCCACCAAGGTCTGGACCACCGGTCGGGACCAGGGGATTGCCCAGATGGAGGAATCCGCCCGACGCATGAATGTGGAACGCTTTGACCTGATCGCCGTGCACAACCTGGTGGACTGGCAAACCCAGCTGGACACACTGAAAAGCTGGAAGGAAGCCGGCAGGGTACGCTATATCGGCATTACCACATCCCATGGGCGGGACCACGAGGCCCTGCTGGACATCATGGTCAAGGAGCCCCTGGATTTCGTGCAGTTCAGTTACAACATCGAAGACCGGGTGGCAGAGGAGCGGCTGCTCCCCACCGCACAGGACCGCGGCATAGCCACCATGATCAATCGCCCCTTCCAGCGGGGCTCCCTCTTCAGCAGGACCCGCAACCAGGATCTGCCCGCCCTTGCCACAGAACTGGGTTGCTCCTCCTGGGCCCAGTTCTTCCTAAAATTCATCCTGGGCCACCCGGGCGTGACCTGCATCATTCCCGCCACGTCGAAAGTGAGCCATATGACGGAGAACATGCAGGCCAATTTCGGACCGGTTCCCGATACCGCACAGCATGCAGAGATGCTGCGACTGTTCAACGCCCTCTGATCGCCTTTGAGCAGCGCCGACCAGACAATCCTGCAGCGCGCCCTCGCGCTGGCCTGTGACATCCATCCGCGTGAGGTAAGGGCCACCCTGGCCTCCTTTTCACTCGTGCTGGTATTGATGGGCTCGTACTACATACTGCGACCGGTCCGCGACGCCATGGCAAGCGACTGGACCGATGCGGAGGTCAGCTGGCTGTGGACCTTCACGTTCCTGTTCAGTGCGGTGGCCGTCTCCCTTTATGGCGCTGCCGTGACCCGCATTCGCGTCCAGCGCCTGGTCCCCTCGGTCTACGGCTTTTTCGCCACCAGTTTTATCCTGTTCTACCTCGGCACCCAGACGCTGTCAGACCGCGTGCTCCTGGACAAGTCTTTCTACGTCTGGATAAGCCTGTTCAGCCTGTTCCATATCTCCGTGTTCTGGAGCTTCATGGCGGATACCTTCTCCAAACCCCAGGCGACCCGGCTGTTCGGTTTCATCGGCGCGGGTGCCAGCATTGGCGCCATCGGTGGGCCTGCGATTGCGGCTTTCCTCGTGGGCGACCTGGGTACCGACCCGCTGCTGCTGATTGCCAGTGGGCTGGTTGCTCTGACCCTGCCACTGGTGGTCTGGATCCAGCACCTGAAGGATTCGGACTTGCAGAACCGCAACGTCGCTGCAGCCGCGAGCGATTTCGACTTTATCGGCGGCAATCCCCTGGCGGGGTTTGCCGAGTTCCTGAGCAGCCGCTACCTGCTGGGCATCGGCCTGTTCATCTTCTTCTACACGTCGATCGGATCCTTCGTCTATTTCGAGTTGAAGAACCTGCTGGCTGACTACGACCGGGAAACCCGGTCACAGATCTGGGCGAGTATGGACCTGGTGGTCAACAGCCTGACGATTCTGGTGGCGGCATTCGCCACCGGCCGTATCGCCAAACATCTCGGCCTCCCCTTCACCCTGGCCTCCATACCGGTCCTGATCGGCGCCGGACTGCTGGTCCTGGCCGCCGCGCCGATGGTGAGCGTGGTGGTGGCGCTGCAGATTATCCGCCGCGCCGGCAACTACGCCGTGTCGCGACCTGCCCGGGAAATGCTGTTCACCGCCGTAGACCGTGAAGTGCGCTTCAAGGCCAAGCCGGTCATCGATATCGTCATTTACCGGGGCGGCGACATGCTCAATGCCTGGGCCTTCACCGCACTGACCCAGGGCCTTGGCCTCGGGCTGGCGGCGGTTGCACTGGTAGGTGCGGGCATCGCGGCCTGCTGGGCAGCCACCGGCATCTATCTCGGCCGCCGCTTCAATAATCTGAATGACGCGACCGTCGCCCTTGAGGACGACCGGTAACCGCACCGGACCGAAAACGGCAGCACCCAAGTTGAATAGTTGACCTGATGGCCATTCCTTATGGCTATACCCGCCCCCGGTGATTACCCCGGTCCCCGGGGGCGACTATACTTCGGCATCGGTATCAACAACGAGGTCGTACCATGGCTAAAGCTGCTGAATACAACCTGGGACCCAACACGTTTCCCCGGGGCTGGTTTATCGTGGCCGAGAGCAAGGAACTGGACGAAGGCCCCAGGGCCGTGCGCTTTTTCGGCCAGGACCTGGCCCTTTATCGGGGCGAAAGCGGCAAGCCGGTGCTGCTCGATGCCTACTGCGCCCATATGGGCACCCACCTGACTGCCAGCACCAGCGCCATGATCGTCAAGAATGGCGAACAGATCGAGGGGGACTCCATTCGCTGCCCCTATCACGGCTGGCGCTACAACGCCGATGGCGACGTGGACGATATCCCCTACCACGATGGGCCCTGCCCCAAATCGGCCTCCATCCGCTCTTACCCGGTGGTGGACAATATGGGCTGTGTCATGGCCTGGTACGACCCCGATGGTCGCGAGCCGGACTACGATGCTCCCCACCTGCCGGAATGGGACGATCCCCAGTGGGTGCAGTGGGAGCTGGATCACCTGGGCGAGTTGCCGGTGCACCCCCAGGAAATCCTCGACAATATGGCCGATGTGCGCCATCTGGGACCCACCCACGGTGCGCCCAGCGAATATTTCGAAAACGAGTTCCAGGACCACGTCTACATCCAGCGCCAGGGTGGTCCCATGCAGCTGTACCAGACCTACCTGTACACCACGACCTGGTATACGGGTCCCGGCATCCTGCTCTCCAAGCAGGTTTTTGCCGACAACGTCATCTATGAACTGATTGCCAATACACCGGTGGACGACGGTATCAGCCGTTGCTGGCACGGCTGCCTCTACAGGGGCAGCGCGGAGCAGGCGAGCGAGGAGGACAAAAAGGCGGCAAGGGAGGCGCAGGCCGGCGCGCTGGAGGCCTTCAGCGCGGACTTCAACGTCTGGCAGTACAAGCGCCCCGCCCTGAAAATCATGCAGCTGAAAACCGACGGCCCCTTTCGCACCGGTCGCAAGTGGTACTCACAGTTCTATGCTACCCCGGAGCAGGCCCGGGACATCCAGCAGGAGCTGAACGGCAAACACCTCACCGAAGGGATGGCGACACCCGAGGAAGCCAACCACAATATCGACGACGGCCTGCCGTTCTGACCCCGTAAACAAAAAGGACGGGGCGAAACCCGTCCTCTATCTGACAACCCCGGTTCATCGCCCTGCGAGTGTCAGGCGGCCCAGCGCCAGGCAGTCTCGGCAAATGTCGATCGGTGCGCCTCCAGGCTGCGCCCCAGAACGGGTGCTGTCGCCGCCATCTGGTCCAGCAATGCGCCGTAGCCGGCACGTTCCAGCTGCCACAACAGCTGGGTAATCTGCGCCGGTCCGCGAAAATCCAGCAGTTCGACACCATCCTTGAAGGCCACATCACAGCCCAGCCTCGCCAGCCAGGACGCGCTGCCCTGCTCGAGACCCAGTTGGGTTACCAGAGAATCCTCCAGGCCGGCCATACGCAGTTTTTTGTTCAGACGCTTGATCATGTCAACTCTCCCTACTCAATGTATTGTTGGTCAGTGAGTACACTTTACGTTCCCGCGCCCGCCGCGGGGATTGCCGGGAGCGACAGCGTGGTGGCCGCAGGCGCCAGCGCGGCTCTTCCGATCCGCGCAATCTTCGTTAAAATGTGCGGTCCAATGACGCGTTACCACCCAAGGGAAAAAACCGACCCCATGAAGCGACTACTCCTGATCCTTATCGCCGGCGCGGCGCTCGCCGCCTGTGCCACCAGCCCCACCGGCCGTAAGCAACTGATGCTGATATCGCCGGAGGCAGCCATCGTGGAATCGAAACAGGCCTACCTGAGCACGGTTGGCGAATTCGACAAACAACAGAAGCTGATCGACGACCCGAAGATGATGGACCGGGTGGCCACCATCACCGGGCGCCTGGTCTCCATCGCCATACAGATGTACCCCAACAGCGCCAGCTGGGAGTGGAGCGTGGCCATCGTCGACGACCCCGAAGTGGTCAACGCCTGGTGCATGGCGGGAGGGCGCATGGCCGTTTACACCGGCCTGTTCGACAAGCTCAAGCTCACCGACGACGAATTCGCCCAGATCATGGGCCACGAAATTTCCCACGCCCTGGCCAACCACACCGCGGAGCGCATGTCCCGGGCGATGGCCACCACTGTGGGCGTGATCGCCGTGGGAGTGGCCTCGGATCGTCCGGCAGCGTCCATGGCCGGTGCTGCGATGGCCGCCAAACTGGCGCTGGAGCTGCCCAACAGCCGCACCGCGGAGTCTGAGGCGGACCAGATTGGCATGGAGCTGGCGGTGCGGGCGGGCTACGACCCCGACGCGGCGGCCACCCTGTGGCAGAAGATGGGCTCCCTGGGGGGCTCCAAACCGCCCCAGTTCCTCAGCACCCACCCCGCCCCCGCCAACCGGGAGTCCGCGCTGGCGGCGATGACGCCCGCCATGCGGAAACTGAATCCCACCGGACAGAAAGCCCCGGTGCATCCGGTGCAGATCGTGCGCTGATAGCGCCGGGGAACAGGTCTGTAAAACGGCCCTGCGGGTTACACCATCCGTTTACTCTGCACGATCCGGAACCGGCTGCTGACGAAGGCCAGGTCCGTGAGGCAGGCGTTGCCTGCCGGATTGAGGCCCGTCACGTGGTAATCGGAATAGGCCGCGGCAAAATTGATCGGCATGCCGGTCAGGTTGCAGGCGACCGAGGCGCCTGCCGCGTGGTAGGCAGCGACCGCACGGTCCAGGAAGGCCTCGTCCACCGAATAGACATGAGAGGTGATGGCCCCGCGCTCCCGGGCGTTGGTGGTGGCATCCCGCAGGCAGTCGTCGGCAGAGGCTCCACGGATCACGAAGGACACGGGTCCGAAAATCTCGTCCCGGTAGATATCCCGCGCCTCTTCCGTCACCTCCAGCATCAGGGGTGAGGCCGTCCGGGCCCGGGGGAAATCCGGGTAATCCAGGGGCGCGGAATCGCGCAACAGGCGCCCGTACTGCGCGGCCAGGCTGCGGTAGCGTTCGATGGTCGCCAGGATGCCGTCATCCACCAGCGTGCCGCAGAGGACCTGGGGATTCTCCAGGTACCTCTCCACACCGGCCACGAGCGCTGCGGCGACCTCATCGAAGCCCACCCGCTCGCCGCCGGCCAGGATGCCATCGGCGGGAACATGAATATTCTGCACGCTGGTGCACATCTGCGCCGAGGCCTGGCACAGGGAATGGGCAACGGCTGAGGCCATAGCCTGCAAATCATCACAGGATTCGATCACCACCGAGTTGCAGCCGGCGGTCTCCGTGTAGACCAGCCTGCCCGGGCAGTTGCGTTCGATCCACTCGCCGAAACGTGGACTGCCGGTGAAATCCACGATGGCGGTATCCGGGTGTTCCAGCAGCGGCAGGGTTGCCGGCTCCTCCCGGGTGTCAGCCACCAGGGTAATCAGGTTGGGGTCGAAGCCCGCTTCCGCCAGTACTTCCCGGCCCACCGAAACCAGCATGGCCACGGGCAGGATGGCGCTGGGATGGGGTTTGAGGACGACCGGATTGCCCGTCGCCAGGCTGGCGCACAGGGCCGGGTAGCCGTTCCAGAGGGGGAAAGTGGCGCAGCAGATGACAACACCGATGCCCCTGGGCACCAGGCGGTAGCGTTTTTCCAGCTTCGCCGCTCCGCCCTTGCCGAACTGTCGTTCCCAAGAGGCCGTGGCGGGTACATCCGCCATCGCCTTGTGGGCGTAGGCCAGGGCCTCCAGGCCCCGGTCCAGGGCGTTGGCACCGCTGCCGGCGAACGCCATGATATAGCTCTGGCCGCTGGTGTGCATCGTGGCATGCGCATTCTCGAACAGCTGGCCGGCGCAGCGGTCCAGTATCTCCAGGCAGATGCCGATACGCGTCTGCGGGGACGCGTCCCGCCAGGCAGGCATACCCTCGCGAACGGCCGCGTAAAGGGCTTCCACATCCACTCTGGGGTAGGTGATCCCCAACGGCTCCCCGGTATAGGGCGAGATCTCCGCACCGGTACGGCCGATTTCGCCGGGCTGCTCCAGGGGATAGTCCGTACCCAGCATCGCCTCGAAGCGGGCCTTGCCCGCCCGCGGTTTCTCCTCGCCGTGGATCTTGCTGCTGGGGCTTTCCGGGTAAGCGGTCCAGGAGTAGCGCTTGTCGCAGGCATCCACCGCCCGCTCCAGGGTCTCCCGGTGTCGGGTAAACAGCTCTGTCATGACCTCGCTATCCGTACAGATCCTCACCGCGGGACCAGATGGCGTGGAAACCATAGGGAACCCGGTGGGGCAGTTGGACCCGGCAGACGGGGCCGGGGGTGATGTCGGTGGCGTCGAACACCAGGCACTCGGATTTCCAGGTGTTGCTGTCGGTGACCATGGTGATCACGTAGCCGTCATCCTCCCCGGAATCCCGATTGGCGCCCGGTTTCGGGGCAAAGACCGCCTCGCTGCCGAATACGCCCTCGCCATAATCCCACTGGGTGTACTGCCCGGTATCGTTGTCGTACTTCACCAGTCCGGTAAAACGCAGGGTGTGGCCGCCTTCATGGAGCAGCGGGATGCGCTGGTGGTAGGAGAACCGGCTTTTCACCCCGTGAAAGATCGGGTTGGACTTGTTGAACTCCGTGTTCAGGGTGTCGATATCCCCTTCCCGCACCTCGCCGGTGCGCAGGTTGAAGCGCCAACGATAAGCGTTGGCCTCCAGGCGCATGTAGGCCAGCATATGGGCCAACTCACCTTCACCCGGCTGGGCGTCCGGCATCGGGTTGAGGGAGCGGCAGCCGTCCATGACCACCCAGTCGCCCTCCTCCCAGCAGTTCGTCACGTGCAGGATGTAGCAGGGCTCACACTCGAACCAGCGCACTTCGCTGCCCTGGCCCATGCGCGGGATGATGCCAAACCGCGTGGGAATATCCTGGTGAAAGGTCAGCACCCGGTACTTGTGGCGACGCAGCACATTCATATCGTGAAAGAACGGCAGGTCGTGGAGTATCGCGTAGTGGGTGGTAAAGCCGATATCGTGGGGCAGGCGCGGCCCCGGGAGGTCGATGGCCACCTCGTGCTGCAATCGGCCGTTGGCGTCGGCCACCCCGTAGGTCATGTAGGGCGGCTCGTCGCCATAGTCGAAGAACAGCAACTCCCCCGTGCTCCAGTCCACCTTGGAGTGGGCTGACATGCGTCGCTGGGCGCGGCCTTCAAGGTCGTAATAGCCCTTTGTTTCCAGGGTCTGGCTGTCCAGCCGGTAGGGGTGGCCGGCGTTGTACCAGAGGGTCATGATATCGCCGGCGTACCAGAAGACATCGGTATTGGAGGTATCCTTGATACCGAAGGGCGAGATGCTGTAATCAAACGGGCCCATCACCCCCGGCGAGACAGACCGGCCATTCCCGCGCTCCTCGCTGAACGCCGCGGTATGCACGTAGCGGTTACGATAGCCCACCTTGCCATCCCGGAAATAGACGCCGCGAACCATGCCATCGCCGTCGAAGGGGTGATAACGGTTTTTGGGCGGGTACACCGGATTGGGCCCATTGCGGAAATAGCCGCCGACCAGGTCTGCCGGGAGCTCCCCCGTCACGGGCAGGTCTTCCACGCTCAGCTCGTCGACCGTGGGGGCGTACACGCCGTGCAGGTAAGGGTTGTCCAGATCATAGATCCACTGGGGTGCATCCTCGAAATGGGTCACGCCCCCGACGCAGCGCTCGGTTGCAGGGTATTCTCTCAGCGTTTTTGCCAGTGCCATAAGCGTCTCCACCATGTGGACACATCGTGTCCAATGTCATCCTGTACACCGATTATAGATGCGAGGTTCTTTTATGCAAGCATTACGTAACAGCCGGATCCGAAGGCCACCCGTACTTGTTCCTCGCTGGCGAGTGCACTAGGATTAGGGTCTTATTATAAAAGTAACATGGTGTCCGGACGAGCGATGGAGCAGCTGATACGATGAAACTCAGCGTGGTAACACCCTTGTGGCAGGACCGGCCGCCAGCGGAGAACATGGACGTTGCCCGAACTGCCGACAAACTGGGCTACCCCGAGTTATGGGTGGGTGAGATGGCGACCTACGATGCTTTCGCATTCGCCACCGCTGCAGGTCTCGAAACCCGGCAGATCGGGCTCACTATCGGGCCCCTGGCGGTTTCGGTACGGACACCCATGACCATGGCGATGGGGATCGCCTCGGTAGCCGATCTTACCGGGCGCCAGGCGAACCTGGCGCTGGGCGCATCGAGCACTGTGGTGGTGGAGGAGTGGCACGGGCGGGCGCGGGCGCGCACCGCAAAGCACCTGGATGAAACCGCCCGGATCGTGCGCGGCCTGCTGGACGGGGAAAAAGTGAATTTCTCCGGTGACCTGGCCAGTTGTGAAGGCTTCCGCCTCCGGCTGGACCCGGTTCACAGCCCACTGACCATCGCCGCCTTCGGTCCCATGGCCGTCAGGGTTGCGGCCCGGCGGGCCGACCGCATGCTGTTGAACATGGTGACCCCCCAAAGCCTGCAGCGGCTGCGCCAACAGGTCGATGAGGAAGCGGTAAAAGCGGGCCGGAAGCCGCCGCAGCTGGCGGTCTGGCTGACCTGTGCGGTAGCGCCGGAGCGCGAGGCCACCGACCAGCTCCTGCGCGCGATTGTGGGCTACCTGGCTGCCCCCGGTTACGGCGAGATGATCAGCGAGGCCGGTTTTGCGGAACTGGTGGAATTCGCCCGGACCCGTCCCCATCCGAGAGACCTGCTGGCCGCCATGCCGGACGCGCTGATTTCCGCCATCGGCCTGGTCGGGGATGAAGCGGCGATAGACGCACGCCTGGAGGCCTATCGCGCCGCCGGCGCGGACGAGATCTGCCTCGTTCCCGCCACCGCCGGCGACCCCGGTGGCCACAGGACTCTCACGACCATGAGCAAGCGGCTGGACTGAGACCCGAGCGGCGGGTGCGACGCTCAGTCACTGCGTGGCGGGCGGGGCACCAGGCCGCTGGTCCGGCGCATGTAAGCGGCGTATTCGGGCTTTTCCCGCGACAATTTCTTGTCCAGGGTCGCCTGTCCGGTCACCTTGATCACGAGCCAGCTGTATAACAGGGGCCCCAGCGCACCACACCACGCCCAGGGCGCTTCCGCCGCGATAAGGAACAGCCCCCACCACTGGCACAGCTCACCGAAGTAGTTGGGGTGACGGGTGTAGCGCCAGAGGCCGGTCTCCAACACCCGCCCCCGATTGTCGGGATCACGTTTAAATCGGCTCAACTGGTAGTCACCCACGGCCTCGAAAAAGAAACCGGTACACCACAGGCCCAGGCCGAGGGCCGCCAGCAGGCCGAACTGGGCCTCGCCACCGGTCACCATGGCGATCTGCTGGGGCACCGTCAGCACCCAGATCACCACGCCCTGCAACAGGAATACCTTGCGCAGGCTCAGCCAGTAGAAGGGCCAGCCCTCCGCGACCCAGGATCGCAGCCTGGTGTAACGGGGGTCTTCACCGTGACCGAGGTTGCGCCGCATCAGGTAGACGGTCATCCGCGCCGCCCACACCAGCACCAACAGCATTATCAGGTCGGGGATGGCGCCCCCGGCCTGCCCGCACCGGTAAGCCGTCAGTAACACGCCGGCGATGAGCGCAGAGAACGCCATGTCGATGATGCTCACATCGCGCAACGGTATGCTGAGCAACCAGAGAATCACGACCAGTGCCATCACGACGAAAAACGTCAGCGCCAGAACCTGCGCCACTGCGATTACCATCTGTCGTACTCCTACCCGCCGGAACCGGACTATAATCAGGCCATATCAGAACCAGCATTGCATAAACGAACTATTTATTCGAGGTGATGATGAGAGCCAGGCCATGACGACCGGCCCGCACAGCCTGGAGGGGCGGGTGGCTATCGTCACCGGAGCGGGCAAGGGTCTGGGGCGCGCCTACGCCCTGGGCATGGCCTCTCTCGGTGCCCGCGTGGTGGTCAACAACCGCGCCAACCATGATCCACAGGGCCGCCCGTCGGCAGACGCGGTTGTCGCGGAGATTCTCACCGCAGGCGGAGAAGCCATCGCCAACCACGACGCGGTGGAAAAACCCGACGCCGGCGAAAACCTGGTGTCTGCCGCACTGAGCCATTTCGGGCGTCTGGATATCGTGCTGTCCAACGCGGGTATCGATCACACCCGCAGTTTTCACAAGCAGTCGCCGGAAGATTTTGACGAGGTCATGCAGATCAACTTCCACGCCGTCGCACGCCTGCTGCACGCGGCCTGGCCACACCTGCGCACGGCCGGCTACGGCCGGGTCCTGGTATCGACCTCCACGGCCGGTCTCTGGGGCAACCACGGCCAGGCCGCCTACTCCGCCTCCAAGGCAGCGCTGCTCGGACTGATGAAGGCACTGGCGATCGAGGGGGCACCCCGCGGTATCGGCGTGAATGCCCTTGCACCGTACGCGGTCACTCGGCTCACCGCGCCGTGGTTTCCCGAACAGAGCGCAGCGCGGTTCTCCCCGGAGTCGGTGGCCCGGCTGGCGACCTGGCTGGTCAGTGACCAATGCACCCTGAGCGGAGCGACCCTGATTGCGGGCGCGGACCACGTGCGCCTCGCCCGGTCACTGGAGACTGCCTCCCTGCCGCTCGCTGACAGCATCCCGGCGCTTGTCGACGAGCTGCTCAATGTCCCCTGCGGGACGACGCAGACCAGTGCCAATGCAGAATTCGAGGACTTCGTACAATGCCTCTCCTGACCCCGGGCGCAGGTTGCCAACCCGTCCGGACTACCCTATTATTTTTGGTCTTGTTATAAAAGCAACCATCGGAATTCACGGTCCTTCACGATAGCGACAGCGAATCCGGTACAGGCACCCGCTATGTATACCACGCCTCAGGAACGCATCGACGAACTGACCCACCTGGGCTTGTGGGGAACCTGTACCCTGCACGGGCTGTTGTCGGACCGTGCCACTGACCGGCCTGACGCGCTGGCGGTAGCAGACCAGCCCAACCGGGCAGAGCTGACCGGCGACGAGCCCCGCCGCCTGAACTTCCGTCAGCTGGAGGAGACCAGTGACACTCTCGCCGCCACCCTGCTGGCCCGGGGTATCGGGGCCGGTAATCGCGTCATGGTGCAACTGCCCAACATCACCGAGCTGGTGGTGTGCTATTACGCCCTGAGCAAACTCGGCGCAGTGATCTCCCCGGTACCCGTCCAGTACGGCAGCCACGAATTGCAGAGCCTGGCCGAAGCGCTGGGAACAGATGCCATGATCAGCATGACGCGGTTTCGCGAACAGCCCCTGGCGGAGCATGCCGCCAGCGCCCTGGACCAGGTCCGGGTGCTGGCCTTTGGCCGGGAACTCGGCCTGGAGGCCGAGAGGGCGGACGCAGACGCGCGCCGGGCTTTACACGAATACCGCGCCGCCATCGGGGACGATGCCAACCGCATTATCACCGTGTGCTGGACCTCCGGAACGACCGGCACACCCAAAGGTGTCCCGCGCTCCCACAATATGTGGATGGCTACCGCACGCACCTCAGCCAATGCCGGGGACTACCGTGAGGGCGAGATCCTGCTCAACCCCTTCCCCCTGGTAAACATGGCCGCGGTGGGCGGATTTCTCTACGCCTCCGCCATGCTCGGCTGCGCCCTGGTCCTGCACCACCCGCTGGACCCCACCCTGTTCCTGCAGCAGATGCAGGACGAAAAAGTCAACTTCACCATTGCCCCACCCGCCCTGCTCAACCAGCTGACCAGGAGTCCGGATCTCTGGAACCGTTTCGACTTCAGCGCCCTGCGGGCTGTGGGGTCGGGTTCGGCTCCCCTTTCGCCGGACATGATCGCCATCATGGAACGGGACTACGGCAAGCCGGTGATCAACTACTACGGCTCCAACGAGGGCATCAGCCTGTTTTCAACACCCGACACAGCTGCCGAACCCGAGGTGCGCGCGGCGATGTTCCCTCGCTTCGGGGTGGCGGGCATGCCGTTTGACGGCATCACCCAGCAGACCGTGCGCTCCAAGGTAATCGACCCCGATACGGGTGAGGAGATCGCGGAGCCGGGGCAGCCGGGCGAACTCTGCTTCGGCGGCGCCACCGTATTCGACGGCTACCTGGGCCACACGGGCGACGACGTATTCACGCCCGACGGTTTCTTCCGCACCGGTGACCTGGTGGAAATCTGCGGCGAGCCGCCCCACTATTACCGCATCGTCGGTCGCTGCAAGGACATCATCAACCGCGGGGGCATGAAAATTTCACCCAGCGAGATCGACACGCTGCTGGAAGGGTTCCCGGGACTCGCGGAAGCTGCCGTCTGCGCCTATCCCGACGACCATCTGGGAGAGAAAATCTGCGCCTGCGTGGTGTCCGCCCCCGGTGCAGAAGCACCCACGCTGGCGCAGGTCTGCGACTACCTGCTGCAGCGTGGCATCGCAAAGTTCAAGCTGCCAGAGCGTCTCGAAGTAATGAGCGCCCTGCCACGCAACCCCATGAACAAGGTCGTTCGCAGCGCCCTGACGGACGCGATTTCCTGACCGGAGACTCAACCATGAGCCACGTTTACATCCTGGGCGGCGCCCAGACCGATTTCGCCCGCAACTGGGCCCGCGAGGGGCTGGAAATCTACGACATGTTCGCCGAGGTGCTGCAGCAGGGCATTGCCGCGGCGCATATCGAGCCCGGCGAGATCGAGGTAGGCCATGTCGGTAATTTCGTCGGCGACCTGTTCACGGGGCAGGGCCTGATCAACGGCTTTTTCGGCCAGGTGTATCCCGAACTGGCCGGCATCCCCACCGCCCGACACGAGGCCGCCTGCGCCTCGGGTTCCATCGCCATCCTCTCAGCCATGCGCGACATCGAGGCGGGTCACTACGACGTGGCCTGCGTCCTCGGCCTGGAGCTGATGCGCAACGTGGATGGCAAAACCGGTGCAGAGCACCTGGGTGCTGCCCGCTGGCTGGGCCACGAGGCCAACACCTGCGAGTTTCCATGGCCGCACATGTTCGACCGCATCACCCGGGAGTACGACCGGCGCCACGGCATCAGCAGCGACCACCTCAACGCGATCGCGGAAATCAATTTCGGCAATGCGAAAAACAACCCCAACGCCCAGACCCGTGGCTGGAATTTCCCGGAGGGCTGCTTCTCTGACAACGACGAACTCAACCCGGTGATCGACGGCGCGGTGCGCAAAATGGACTGCGGCCAGATCACCGACGGGGCCGCCTGCGTGGTGCTGGCCAGCGAAAAAGCGGCCAGGGCACACGCCGCCAGACAGGGACTCAAGCTGGAGGATATCCCGCGCATCAAGGGTTGGGGCCACCACTCGGCGCCGATCCTGCTGGAGACCAAGTTGCAGCTGTCACAGGACCAGCCGCTGCTGTTTCCCCACGCCAGGGCCACCCTCGATGACGCCTGGCAACGGGCGGGATTCTCGTCACTCACCGATCTGGACGGGCTCGAGACCCACGACTGTTTCACAGTGACCGAGTACATGGCCATCGACCACAGCGGACTGACTGCTCCCGGGGAAAGCTGGAAAGCAGTAGAGGAAGGACGCATCACCCGCGATGGCGACTTTCCCATCAACCCCAGTGGCGGGCTGATCGGGCTGGGCCACCCCGTGGGCGCGACCGGCGTGCGCATGCTGCTGGACTGCGCCCGACAGGTCAGCGGCCAGGCGGGGGAGTACCAGCTGGCAAAAGCGGAAAACATGATCACGTTCAACGTCGGCGGCAGCACCACCACCTGCGCCAGCTTCGTGGTGGGAGTAGGCGCATGAGGCAGGCCTATATCTACGACGCCATCCGCAGCGCCCGCACCCGGGCCAAAGACAGTGGCGGCCTGCACGACCTGACACCCCAGGCCCTGCTGGGGCAATTGTACGAGTCCCTGCGTGAACGGACAGGGCTCGATCCGGCGTCGGTCGGTGAGATCATCCTCGGCTGTGTCACCCAGCATGGCGAGCAGGCTGGCAACATCGCCAAGACCTCGGCGCTCTACGCGGGCTGGCCCACCCATATCGGCGGCATGACCGTAAGCCGCTTCTGCTCTTCCGGCATAGACGCCATCTCCCTCGCCGCCCTCAAGGTGGCCGCGGGACAGGAGCAGGCGGTGATCGCCGGCGGGGTGGAAATGATGAGCCGCGTCCCCATGCTGGCCGACCAGGCCCGGGCGTTCATCGACCCCAAATTCGCCGCCCGCTGCCAGATGCTGATGATGGGCAGTGGCGCGGACCTCATTGCCAGTATTCACGGGGTAACCCGGGAGCAGGCAGATACCATCGCCCTGGAGAGCCAGCAGCGCGCTGCCCATGCCCGGGATGCGGGTTATTTCCGTTCCATCGTCCCGATCGAGAATCCCGACAAGGGCATCACCGTCACCGACGACGAGTGCATTCGCGGCGACATCACACTGGCTCAACTCAGCGAGCTGCCATCGGCCTTTGCCGAACTCGGTGCCCGGGGCGTCGATGCGGCGCAGTTGGCGAGTTACCCCGAACTCGCGGAGATCAGCCATATCCACACCGCCGGCAATTCCCCCGCGATGTGCGATGGTGCTGCGGTACTGCTGGTAGGTGACGAGAGCCTTGCGGAGATGCTTGGTCCCCCGCGGGCACGCATCGCCGGCGCCGCGACGGCCAGTGCCGACCCGCTGCAGGTACTGTCCGGCTGCGTCAGTGCCACAGAGCGCCTGCTGCGGGAACAGGCCTGCAGCAGCGACGAGATCGACCTGTTCGAGCTGCACGAGGCCTTTGCAGCCACTACCATCAAGGCGCGCCAGGATCTGGGCATTGACGGAGGGAAGCTCAATGTCAACGGCGGCGTGATCGCCCTGGGCCATCCCATGGGCGCTACGGGGGCCATCATGGCCGGGACGCTGCTGGATGAACTGGAACGCCGCAATCTGAAAACCGGGGTGGTCGCTGCCAGCGGTGCCGCCGGAAGCGGCAGTGCGCTGTTGCTCGAGCGCTGCGGGGATTAGTCGCGGGAGGAGGGATACATTGGCTAAAAACACCCGGCTCGAATCGCAAAAACTGTTCGAGCGCGCCCGGGCGGTCATTCCCGGTGGCGTACCCGGCATCCGCGCACCCGAAAATTTTGTCGAGGATGCCTACCCGATTTTCCTGGCCGGAGGGTCCGGCGCCTACGTAACTGACGTGGACGGCAATGACTATCTCGACATGCTGCTCGGTTACGGACCGATGCTGCTCGGGCACGCCTGCCAAGAGGTGGATCACGCCGCCAACACAAGACAACAGGCCGGGTTCTGTCTGAACCTGCCGCAGCCCGAGCTGGTGATGCTCGCGGAGCGACTGGCGGAGCTGCACCCCTGCGCGGAACAATCGCTGTTCTTCAAGACCGGCTCCGACGCCACCAGCGCTGCCATCCGCCTCGCGCGCACCCACACGGGTCGCGATATCGTTCTGCGCTGCGGCTACCATGGCTGGCACGACTGGTGCCTCGAGGGCGACGCGGGGGTGCCCGCCGCCGTGACCGAGAGCGTCATCGAATTCGGCTACAACGACCCGGACCAGCTGCGCGACCTGTTGCTGAAGTACCAGGGGCAGGTGGCGGGCGTCATTCTGACACCGGTGGGTCACGATTTTGATGCCCAGATCGAGCCCCCCGGAGCACACTATCTCCGGGACGTACGCGCGCTCGCCGACGAGCACGAAACGGTACTGATCTTCGATGAAGTACGCACCGGCTTCCGCCTGGCCATGGGCGGCGCCCAGGAGCTCTACGGCGTGATCCCGGACCTTACCGCGCTGGGCAAGGCCATGAGCAATGGCTATCCGGTCAGCGCGCTGGTCGGTCGCCGGGAGATAATGGAGGCCGCCAGGCGCACCTTTATTTCCTCCACCTATTTCCCCAACGGCCTGTCCATGGCAGCGGCACTGGCCACGCTGGAGATTCTCGCGCGCGAGCCGGTGCTGACGCAGATAGCGCAAGTCGGCCAGCAGCTGGCGACCGGGCTCCAGACGGTGGTCGATGAGACGGGGCTTCCGGTGACTCTTTCGCCCTACCCCCAGATGCCCTTCCTCTACTTTGATCGCAGCCTGGCCTCCGACCAGGATCAGCGACGCGACCGCTTCTATGGCACCCTTGCTCAGCAGGGCATTTTCGCCCACCCGAGACACCACGGGTTCCTCAGCTGGCGTCACGGCCAGGCGGAGATCGAGCGCTTTCTGGAGGGGGTGAGCAATGCTGCCCGCAGCGCTCTGGGTTGAGCGAGACAGCTGCGGGCCGGTGCCGGTTGCGCGCATCGGCTCCGCCTCCGCCACCCTGGTCAACGGCGTATTCGGCGACCCGTTGCTGCGGCTGGAATTGATTCACCGCCGCCGCAGCCTGCTGTTCGACCTGGGGGATCCCGGCCGCATGTCGGCCCGGGTGGCGCACCAGGTCAGCGACCTGTTCTTCAGCCACACTCACGCCGACCACATTGGCGGTTTCCTCTGGTTCCTGCGTTCCCGCATCGGCGACTTTCCACCCTGCCGCCTCTACGGTCCACGGGGGCTGGCCGGACAGATTGCGGGGATGGTCGGCGGGATACTGTGGGACCGGGTCGGGGAACGCGCACCGCGCTTCGAAATCAGGGAGTGGCATGGCGACCATATCCAGTGCTTTCGGGTGGTGGCGGGAGAAGGCGCGGCGCAACGCCTGGATGACCTGCCCCTGACGGAGGGACTACTGTGGCGGGAGAGCGGATTCCTGGTCAGGGCCGCGGAGCTCGACCACGAGGGCACCGCGGTGCTGGCCTTCGCCTGGGAGTCGGCCCTGCAACTCAAGGTAAGGCGGGAAAGACTGGATGAGCTGGGGCTCAAACACGGCCGCTGGCTACAGGTACTCAAGGAGGCCGTCATAGACGGCCGCCTCGGGGACATCATCGCCACACCCGATGGTAAGGAGCACCGGGTGGCCGACCTGCGGGACAGTCTCCTGCTGGTCGATCCGGGTCACAAGTTGGTATACGCCACGGATTTCGCCGACACCGCAGAAAATCGCAAGCGCGTGGTTTTACTGGCACAGGGGGCTCACAGCCTCTTCTGCGAAGCCCCCTTCATGCTGCAGCACAGCGACCAGGCGCGCCGCACCGGCCACCTGACCACCCGCGCCTGCGCGGAGATCGCCAATGCCGCCGGGGTGAAACACCTGTTACCGTTCCACTTCTCCAGACGCTACATCAAACATGCAGCAGATGTTTACCGGGAAATTCACGCCCTCTCCCCGCAAACGGTGCTGCCGGGCTTTATGGCGGGGGAATCTGCCTAGTACCCCCACCTTGCCTGGTGGGGACATAACCAGCACTGTTTAGACCCGGTGGGTTTTCCTATACTGCATGCTCCAGCCTGTCCCGGGAACAAGCCGATGCTGAAAACCCCTCCCCCGCTCGACGGCCAGGTCGTCGTCGTCGAGCATACGTCGAAGGTACTGGCGGACAATCCGCTGGGCGATCCCCATGTCCGCCGGTTCCCTGTCTGGCTCCCACCGCAGTACAACCGCAATCAGAAGCGCCGCTTCCCGGTGTTGTTCGACCTGACCGGATTCACCGGCTCGGGCTGGTCCCACGTCGCCTGGCGCAACTTCGACGAATCGGTACCACAGCAGGCCGAGCGGCTGCTTGCAGAACGCAAGATGGGGCCTGCAATCATCGTCTTTCCCGACTGCTTCACCGCTCTCGGCGGTAACCAGTACATCAATTCCAGTGCCATAGGTCGGTACGCCGACTACCTGACGCGGGAAATCATCCCCTTCATCGACAGCGAATTTCGCACCCTCGCCTCGCGTGAGCACCGCGGCTGCTTCGGCAAATCCTCCGGCGGCTATGGCGCTATCGTGCACGGCATGAAATACACCAAATACTGGGGTGCCGTCGCCGACCACTCCGGCGACGCCTACTTCGACTTCGTCTACCGCGGGGACTGGCCAAAGGTCCTGGACGAACTGGGCAAACACCGCAACCCGCCTCGCAAGGCCGGGCGCTACGACGTGACCCGGGCGACCGCGCGGCTCCGGCCCGGCCTGGACGACGGCCGCATACGCCGCTTCCTCGACCACATCAGGGAGAAAAAAAACCCGGGGCACGGGGAGGTTATGGCGCTCATGCTGCTGGCGATGGCGGCCAGTTACGATCCCGCCCCCTCTGCTCCCAACGGCTTCAGGGTACCCTTCGACCTGGAGACCGGCGCCCTGATCGAGGCGCGCTGGCGGCGCTGGCTGGCACACGACCCCATCCACATGGTCGCGCAGCACGCGACACAGCTGAAAGCCCTGAAGGGAATCTTCATCGACTGCGGCTGGCACGACCAGTTCAACATTCACTACGGCACCCGCCGCCTGTCACAGGCGCTTGCGCGCCACGGCGTCACCCACCGCTACGAGGAGTTCGACGGCACTCACTCGGGCATCGACTACCGGATGGACGTCAGCCTGCCCTACCTTTACCGGGCGCTGAAGCCGTAGGCCCGGACAGCCCCGAATCAGACGAGCGCGGCGGCAACCACCCCGAGCAGGACGGCGTTGGCCGCAAAACCCAGCAGGAAGAAGTAACTCCGGGGGCTCGGGTTGATATCGGTGGCGATAGCGTAATAGAGAGCCATGTGGACCAGGCGCGCCAGTGCATAGGTCCACACCAGGATGCCGGTCCAGTAGGTGCTGGCCCCGGCCAGGATAGCCAGCAGCGCAGTGCCCAGCATGGCAGGGGCATTCTCCACGGAGTTCATGAAGGTCCGGTTGGAGCGGAACACGAAGGAGGCATGACCCAGGTCAGGATCCATCTTGCCCGGTATGGCCCCCGGCTGCTTCGCCTTGGTGACGCTGGCGATCAGCAACTGCAGGAGCAGGGTCGCCAGGATGACGAAGATACCCCAGAGGGCTGTATCGTAAGCTTCGAACGGGTTCATTACATCATCTCCAGAGGAGTTCGCGGGAATGCAGCGCAACGGGAGTTCATATCGGGCTGCGCGTCGATATGCCCCACCATTCTAGACCATAATGGGTTGACCAGCCCTTGCGTTAACGCGTGAAGTGACTGCCGCCAGATCCCTGTCCGGGAAAGATACCCGGTCGATCGGCGATATCAGCGACGACGGCGTTGGGGACGACCCGGTAAACCCCCGGGAGAACCCGAAGTTCAGAACGCCGGGATATCGGTCTGGGTGCGCCCCAGGATCAGCCCGTGAATATCGTGGGTACCCTCATAGGTATTCACCACTTCCAGATTGACCATGTGGCGCATCACAGGGTACTCGTCCGAGATGCCGTTGGCCCCCAGCATGTCCCTGGCCTGGCGCGCGATGGCCAGGGCCTTGCCACAGGAGTTGCGCTTGATGAGCGAGATAAGCTCCGGGGCTATCCCCCCCGCATCCATCAGTTGCCCGGCCCGGTAACAGCCCTGCAGCCCCAGGCTGATCTCGGCCTGCATGTCCGCGAGCTTGAGCTGGACCAGCTGGTTGGCGGCCAGCGGGCGGCCGAACTGCTTGCGCTCCAGCGTGTAATCCCGGGCAGCGTGCCAGCAGGTCTCTGCCGCTCCGAGTGCACCCCAGGCGATTCCGTAGCGGGCGTTGTTCAGGCAACCGAAAGGGCCCTTCAGGCCCGCCACCCCGGGCAGCAGCTGTTCTTCCGTCACGAACACCTCGTCCATGACGATTTCGCCCGTGATCGACGTGCGCAGTGCGAGCTTGCCCTCGATGACCGGTGCACTCAGCCCGTCCATGCCTTTTTCGAGGATGAAGCCGCGGATCCTGCCGTCGTCGGTTTTGGCCCACACCACGAAAACGTCAGCAACGGGACTGTTGGTGATCCACATCTTGGCGCCGGAGAGCCGGTAACCCCCCTCGACACTGCGCGCCCGGGTGACCATGCCGCCCGGGTCGGAACCGTGGTCAGGCTCCGTCAGGCCAAAACAGCCGATCCACTCGCCGGTGGCCAGCCTCGGCAGGTATTTCTCCCGCTGCGCCTCGCTGCCATAGGCATATATGGGGTACATCACCAGGGAGGACTGAACACTCATCATGGAGCGGTAGCCCGAATCCACGCGTTCGATCTCTCGGGCAGCCAAACCGTAAGCGACATAATCGACACCCGGGCAGCCGTATCCTTCGATCGTAGAGCCGAGCAAGCCCAGTTCGCCCATCTCCTGGAATATTGCCGCTTCGGTCTCCTCATGCCGGAAAGCATGGCGAACCCGGGGGAGCAGGCGCTCGGTCGCATACTGGTGTGCCGTCTCGCGCACCATGGCCTGTTCATTCGTAAGCTGTTGTTCCAGCAGAAACGGGTCCTGCCAATTGAGTGTCTGCCAGCGATTCTGTATTGCCATTGATTTTGCCCGTCCGACGCATCCCGCGATGCCAACATAGCAGAGGCCGCCAGGTAAGCAAGGCCAACCCCGCGGTTTGGATCACAGGGCGATCACGTTATGATAAGCGCCCATTCATCCCAGGAAGTCGCTGCCAGGTGACCATATCAATACTAGCCAGCTTCAGCCGCCAATTGTCCGGACTGATTCCCGCGGTTGGCTCCGCCAGTTTCCCCGAAAGGCTTATCACCACGCTGCGGGAGCTGGTGGACATCGACGACGCGACCGTCGTCGTCTACCCGGGGACGGACCTGCCACGGCTCGAGTATTTCGAGGTACCCGAGGGAGCCGGCAGCTCGACCCTGGATAAATTCGTCAAGGGCGCTTTCCTGCTTGATCCCTATTACCTGGCTGCACGAGCGGGGAGATTCGGGGTATTCCGACTGCGCGATCTCGCCCCGACCGGATTCAGGGAGAGTGAATACTACAAAGCCTGGTATCGCAACTGTGGCTACCAGGACGAGTGCGGGTTCCTCATCGCCCTCGGCGGTGAGGGCTTTGTGAATCTCGCCCTGGGCAAGACAAGTCCACGCGCGCGCTTCAGCAAGCGCGAGCTGTCCACCCTGCAGGACGTTCTGCCCACGGTGGAAACACTATGCCGGCAGCACTGGGAACACACCGGCGAAAAAGGCGCAGACCTTGATCTACGCGGCCAGTTGCACAGCGCACTCGAATACTTCGGCAGCAGCCTGCTGACCCAGCGCGAGGCCCAGGTCATCAACCTGGTATTGCACGGACACAGTACCAAGACCCTGGCCGAAAAACTGTCTATCTCTATCGAAACCGTCAAGCTGCACCGCAAACACGCCTATGCCAAACTGGAAATCAGCTCGCAGGCCGAGTTGTTCTATCTTTTCCTGGATTCGCTGATGAGCGCCGAGACGTACGGGGGAGGCGACACGCTGGTGCAATACCTGCGCACCCCGATGCGAAACTCTGAGGAGACTGAAGGACCCCGTGGCAACCCGGCAATCGAACCGGCTGCAGTCGCTAAAACACCACTTTCGGGGTAATTCCACACCCTGTTCACTGTGCCAAACTGCATAAATATCGCCAGGGGCGTTCGTACGCTCTACAGCCCGGCACGGAGAAAACGCGAATGAACTCAACAGCCAGCACGCCACGGCTGCGCCAACTGGACCGCTCCCACCACCTGCATCCGTTTACCGACCTGCATGACTACGCCGAGAAGGGCGGCAGGATCTTCTCCCGTGCGGAGCACATTTATATCTACGACAGCGAAGGGCATCGCATGCTGGACGGCATGTCGGGCCTTTGGTGCTGCAACCTGGGTTACAGTCAGGAGCGCATCATGGACGCAATCACCCACCAGCTACACCAGCTCCCCTTCTACAATAACTTTTTCAAATGCTCCAACCAGCCGGCTGTCGAGCTGGCACAGGCACTGGTAGAAGTGACTCCCCCGCAGTTCAACCACGTATTTTTCACCAACTCCGGCTCTGAGGCGAACGACACCAACCTGCGGCTGGTACAGCGGTACTACGATCTGCTCGACAGGCCCGGGAAAAAGCTCATCATCAGCCGGAAGAACGCCTACCACGGCTCCACCATCGCCGCAGGCTCACTCGGCGGCATGAGTGCCATGCACAAGCAGACCCGGGGCCTGGACTACGTCCACCACATCGAGCAGCCCCACTGGTTCGAGGAGGGTGGCGACCTGTCGCCGGATGAGTTCGGTATTCGGGTAGCGCGGCAGTTGGAGGAGAAGATCGACGAACTGGGTGAGGACAATGTAGCAGCGTTTATTGCCGAACCGGTGCAGGGTGCCGGCGGCGTGATCATCCCGCCCGACTCCTACTGGCCGGAAATCAAGCGCATCTGCAGCCAACGGGACATCCTGTTTATCGCGGACGAGGTAATCTGCGGATTCGGTCGCACCGGGCGCTGGTTCGGCTCCGAGACCTACGACCTGCAGCCTGACCTGATGACCTTCGCCAAGGCGGTCACCAATGGCTACATACCCCTGGGCGGCGTTATGGTCAGCGACAAGCTGACCGACGTGTTATTGGCCGGCGGTGGAGAGTTCGCCCACGGCCTGACTTACTCCGGACACCCGGTGGCCTGCGCGGCGGGGCTGGCAACCCTGCAGGTACTGCGCGAGGGCGGCATCATCGAACGCGCAGCCAGCGAAATCGCCCCCCACTTCCAGTCCCGCCTGCGCGAGTTGGAGGATCACCCGATTGTCGGCGAGGTTCGCGGCAGGGGTATGTTCGCAGCGGTGGAACTGGTCAGGGACAAGGCTTCCAGGCAGCGACTGGCCCCGGAATCCGAGGCGGCGATATTCTGCCGGGATGCAGCCAATGAAGGCGGCCTGATGGTGCGCCAAACCGGCAATGCGATGATCATGGCTCCGCCTCTGGTATGCAACACCGCTGAAATCGACGACCTGGTCGAATTGCTGGGCCGGGCGCTGGACCGGACGGCGGCCCATTACGGTATCGCCTAGCGTCCTTCTTCAGCACGAGTGCGGTGCGCCGATAGCGGGCCTGCACGTCGGAATTCCGGCACCGCCCCCAGACTTTCGCCAGCAGGCTAATTATCCGACCCCTGGGAAAGGCCACGGGGGTTACCAGGCACTCACCTTCGCCGTACACTGGTCAGCCACTTTCACCACGGCATCACACGCGGGAGGTCGCAATCATGTCAGAAGAACGGCAAGTACTCAGCAAGCAGAACCTGGGCATCACCGAGGGCCTCCCCCTGCAGGCCTCCGAGGGGGGCATCGAGGAATTGCGCCGTGATATCCAGCTCCTGATGGATATCGAGGCCATCAAGCAGCTCAAGCACGCCTATTTCCGCTGTGTCGACACCGCCAACCTCGAGGAGCTGGCCACCCTGTTCCACGACGATGTGACCGTGAACTTCAAGGGCGGCACCTATGAGTGGAAATTACAGGGCAAGCAGGAGTACCTGGACAATATCGGCGTCTCCTTCAGCCGGGAATCCGTGGGCCAGCACAATGCGCACCATCCCGAAATCCAGGTTCTCAGCGCTACCGAGGCCACGGGCCTGTGGTACCTGGCAGACAACATGTGGATTCTCAACCACAACGCCAAGACCCACGGCACTGCACTGTACTGGGACCGCTACCTGAAGGTGGATGGCCGGTGGCTGATCAAGGATACCCGCTACGAGCGCGTCTACGAGATCAATGAGGTGCTGTCAGAGCGGCCCAACTTCAGCTCCCACTACCTGGGGGTACACGGCACCGAGCCGCAGTTCTAGTGCCCTACGCCGTGATCTTCACCGCGGAGATTGCAGAGCTGGATGAGGAGTACGCCACCACCGCCGAGCACCTGCGCCAGCTGGCACTGACCACTTACGGCTGTCGGGAATTCACCAGCCTGCGCGAGGGCAACCGGGAGGTCGCCATCTCCTACTGGGACAGCGAGGAACAGATCCGGGCCTGGAAGCAGGATCAGGACCACCTGCAGGCACAGCAGCGGGGTCGCGAGAAGTGGTATCGCAACTACCGCGTTCAGGTCGTCGAGATAAGCCGCGAGTACCACTCCGGTCCGGGGCCCTGAGGCAATCCGAATTCCCCGCTGGCACGTAGAAAGATCTGACAAACCACCCACCAAGTACAGGCTATGGACAATTTGACAGCAACGGCGCTACCGGCGCCTACCCAAAGCCAGTCGATCACCGAGAAGGCGTGGTTCAACGCGGTCTGGTTCCAGAGCACCTGGTTCTGCGCCGTGCTGGGCCGGGAAAGCCTGCTGCCGCTGACCGCGGCGATGCTGGTGCTCCATCTGGCGCTGGTACGCAACACGACCCGGGAGTTGCTCCAACTGACCACCCTGGCCGCTATCGGTATCGGCGTCGACGCCTGCCTGAGCCTGGCCGGCGTGTTCCGCTTCCCCGGCGGCGTGCTCGTGCCCCTTTGGCTGTGCGGGCTCTGGCTGGCCTTCGCCACCACGCCCGGCCGGAGTCTGTCGTTCCTGGGCCGGCGGCCCATGCTGGCTATGCTGGCGGGCGCCGTAGCCATCCCCCTGAACTACTGGGCGGGCCAGCGCCTGGGCGCAGTGGAGTTCGGCTACCCAGTACCCGTGACACTGGCTATTATGTCACTGGTCTGGGCTGTCATGCTGCCCGTCCTCTATCGACTGACCACGCTGATCGGCTCTGCCAACGACAGTGAGGAGCTTCCATGAAACGTCTGGGCGCACTTTTAGCGATTTTCTGGAGCTGCGCGGGCTTCGCAGCCCCGTCCGACCTGCAACTGGTGGGTGAAGCCGAACTCAAGGTCCTCTTCTGGCCGGTTTACCATTCCAGGCTCTATACCGCCGACGGCCGCTACGATTCCGACCAGCGACCGGTTCGGCTCGAGATCCAGTACCTGCGCACCATCGACGCAGACGACCTGGTGTCCCGGACCGCGCTGGAGTGGCAGCAGCAGGATCTCACCCACGAGCGCCAGCAACAGTGGCTGGAAACCCTGGCGCGCCTGTGGCCCGACGTGAACGAGAATGACGTGCTCACCCTGGAACTGGACGAGAACGACCGGAGCACCTTTTATTTTAACGGTGAGTTGCTGGGCACCCTGGCAGACCGGGACTTCGGGACGCACTTCCTGGGCATCTGGTTATCGCCACAGACGTCCCGCCCGGAACTCAGGGCACAATTGATCGGCCGGTAAACTGCATCGGGGCAGCCCCTTGGAACGGCGGGCTCCGGTAACCATTCACCCTGACCCCTTGGTTTCGCATTGCGCGACATCGGCTGGCCCGGGTCTGCTAGCGACTTTCCAGGTATTCCCGCAGGCGCTGGCCGGCCTCCTCGCCAAACAGGATTTCGCACGCTTCCCGCAAACCGGGCGCCCTGGCGATATCCTCCCGGCGGATCACCTGCTCGATCTTGGAGCGGCGTCGCATGAAGTCTTCCAGCTTGACGATCATCTCCCGGTGCGCAGCCAGCTCGATCTCGCAGCGCGTATACTCGGCATTCTCGATGAGCAGTTCCACCCGACTGTGATCCTCCCGGATGCGCTCCAGCAGTCCGAAGGCGCTCTCACCGTAGCGCCGCCAGAAACGCTCGGACAGGGGCTCGGAAGAACTGGGGTCTGTGAGCCCATCCAGGTCCATGAGCCTGGCCTGCAGCTTGAACTCCTCCCGCAGCTTGCGGTCGGGTTCCCCATACCAGCGATTGCCGGGTTCGGGAACGGGAATACCCAGTCGGTCCATCCACTGGGCCACCTCGTCTCCCACATTCAGGCAGTCCGTCAGTTTGCCGCCGAAGATGCTCAGGTGCTTCGTGCGCTCATCCACCTCGATGACATGTTTCCTGGACAGTTTTACCCAGTCTGCCTCTGCCTCCACTGCCCGGGTTGCCAGGGGCCGCACACCGACGCGCTCAGCGATGATATCAGCCCGGGTGAAGGGACGATCCAGGTCCAGCAGGGCGTTGACGTTGTCCAGCAAGAAGTCGCGGTCCTCATCGGTGACCTCCACTGCGGGGCTGTCCACCTGGGTGTCCGTGGTCCCGATGCAGGTCTTGGGACCCATAGGAATCAGGAAGAACAGCCTGCCGTCGCTGGCAAAGAAGGTCAGCACCCGCTTGTTGTCAGTCACCCGGTCTACGATCAGGTGTACACCCTTGGAGAACAGGTGGTGGTAGCGGGTTTCCTCCCCGGCACTGTGGTTATGGGCATCCGCGTAGGGTCCGCAGGCATTCACCATCGCCCGGGACCGGATCTCGAAGACCTCCCCGGAGACCACGTCGCGGGCGCTGGTGATCCACAGGTCCTGCTCGCGCCGTGCTCCCAGCGACTCCACGTAGTTGGCCGCGATGCACCCGTAGTTCAGGCTCTTGCGGATGAAATTGAAAACGAAGCGGGCGTCGTTGTCATACAGGTAGCAATCGGAGTATTCCAGGCCTCCCGCGGCATTGCTGGTATTGACCACCGGTTCCGCGGCCTCGATGGCGTTGGCGCTGTGATAGCGCGGCGCCCCGGTCCTGAACCGACCCATGATCCAGTAGAGCACGCTGCCCAGGAATACAAAAAAGGGCGGGAAGCGGAAACCGCGCTGGATGGTGGCGAAGAAACGGATTTCCTTGACGGTGGAGGGGTAGGCATCCATCAGCCGGTTGCGCGATTTGCACAGCTTGTTGACCAGCAGGTATTCGTGTGACTCCAGGTACTTGATCCCGCCCCAGGCCAGGTTCGAAGAGGCGGAGCTGACTCCGCTGGCGAAATCCTCGCGCTCGATCAGGGCTACCTTGACGCCCCGGCCGGCCAGCGAGGCCGCTGCCACCGCGCCGTTGATACCGCCGCCCACGATGAGTACATCGAATACCTGGCCGCCCAATTTCTCCACATTGCTGCCGCGAAGCGTTGCTGTCATTTACCTGTCGCCCCCCTGAAGAACCAGCACTCTACAGTCCCCAGAACCGTTCGCAAAGCGAGATGAACGAGCCGGCACCGGCGCTGGGTTGGCGGCCCGCCCGATAGTAGAGGCCCACCTGCTTGTCGATACGCCCGAAGGATACATCGTCCATGATGTGGAATTCCCGACACTGCGGGTGTTCCTGCAGCAGTTTACGGTCGATAAACGTCACGCCCATGCCCTGGGCAACCATGTGGATGCGCAGTCGCAGGCTGGACACCTCCCACACCGTGCTGAACTGGTCCCGGAGACGCTGTATGGACGGGCGCATATCCGGGCTGTCCAGGGCGGCGGCGATCAGGGGAGTCAACTGCAGAGCGGTCTGGTCACCGCGCATCATGGCTGCGTACTGGGGGTGATTGGGGCTCACCACCAGGTGGCGGGTATCGCGGTACAGAGGCACGGTTGCAAAGGCCTGCATGTCCTTCTGGAAGGGACCAAAGCCCAGTTCCACGCTACCCGAAAGCACCTCGTAAATGATCCGGCGGGCGGGCAACTCGGCAATCATCAGCCGGGTCTGGGGGTTTTCCCGGTGGTAGGTGGTAATCAATTCCGGGGCGTAGAAACGATTGATCGAGGCGCTCATGGCCAGGCGCAGGGTTTCCGAAATGCCCTGTTTGAGCTGGGCAATATCCTCCAGGGTCTGTTGTTCGTCCAGCAGCACCTCCACCGCGTGGTCGAACAGGCGTTTGCCGGCGTCGGTCAGCCGCAACTCCTTGCCCCGGGTGATCAGCGGCGTGCCAAGCTTGCTTTCCAGGCCCGCTACCGCCTGGCTGACGGCCGACTGGCTGATGTGCAGGGCATCCGCCCCGCGCTTGAAGCCTCCCTCCTCGATCACCGCGCGAAAGGCGCGTAACTCGCTGTTTTCAAAGCGCATATAAGTTTCTCTAATAGGATGATAAGAAACATTAACTCTACTAATTAAATCACCTTTGTATAATGCGAAAAATTACCAAAAACAAGCAAGGGGAGACTCGCTGATGTCCGAAGAGCAAACCGTATTTTCCGCCGACCTGGCTGGCGTCGTCGTCGGAGAGACCGCTATTTCCGACGTACAGGGCGAAACCGGCCTGCTGAGCTACCGCGGCATCGATATCAACGAACTGATCGGCGTGCCCTATCTGCACGTGGTCTGGCTGGTGCTCTTCGGTGACTGGCCCAATGAGCAGCAGCGCAAGCACCTGGTCTCTTTCATGTGCCGCCACACACGCCTGACACACAGCGAGATCGACCTCCTGCAACAGGTGCCCCGCGACCTGCATCCGATGCTCATGCTGCAGGGCCTCGTGCCCCTGCTTGAATTGCCCCGTGAGGCGACTCTGGGTATGGGCATGGACGCAGAGCACGGACTGTTCCTCGCGGCCAAAATCTCCGCCCTGACAGCGGCCCATCACCGCCTGGGCCAGTGCAAGGCCATACTGCCACCGACCCCGGGCAAGCTGTTCCACGAAAATTTCCTCACCATGTTCCACGGCACCGCACCCTCATCGGAACAGGTTGCGATGCTCAATGCCGCCCAGATCCTGCAGATGGAGCACAGTTTCAACGCCGGCACCTTTGCCGGCAGGGTCTGTGCCAGCACCCTCGCCCCCATCCAGTCCTCCATTTCAGCCTCCATCGGCACCCTGTTCGGTCGCCTGCACGGCGGTGCCGACCAGGCAGCCCTCGAGATGGCTATGGAGATCGGCAGCCCTGATCGCGCGGCAAGCTACGTGCGGGACTGCCTGGCGAGCGGCGTGAAGATCATGGGCATGGGCCACCGGGAGTACCGCACCGTGGATCCCCGCGCCAGGGTCCTGAAGCCGATGGCCATGGAGTTGTGCCGGGATGCCGAGAGCCGCAACCTGCTGGAAACGCTGGTGGCGGTGGAAGAGGCCTGCCAGCAGGAGTTCGCCGGCCGCGGCAAGCAGATCTGGGCCAATGTCGAATTCTACAAGGGTGCGGTGTTCCACAGCCTGGGCCTGCCGACCCACTACTTTACCGCCATGTTTGCCATGGCCCGGGTATACGGCTACATCGCCCATTTCCTGGAATTCCGGCAGGACAACAAACTCATTCGCCCGAGGGCGAACTACACGGGCCCCCGACCCGGAGAACGCAGCAAGTCCGCCGCATGATTGCCGGGTGCGCCTGCGCGCACCCCGCTATCACCGCTCCACTCCCGGCTGCCGATTGCATCCGGCCTCTCCTGTGCGTATAAGCTTCTGTTGGTCGATCTTCAGTACCAACGGGGTTTAACCATGCGTTTGCAGGCGGCAATCCTCACCGCTTTATTACTGGCAGGGCCGGGCTGTACCGGCGATGGTCCCCGGGAGGCACTGGGCACCCTGGAACGCGACCGCATCGTGCTCAAGGCCACCGCCGACGAGATCATCGTCGACCAACCCATCCCCGAGGGCACCATGGTGGCCGAGGGCACCCTGCTGGTGCAGTTGGACGATACCCGCCAGAGGGCCCGCGTAGCCCGGACCAGGGCCGAAGTGGCCCAGGCGAGAGCCCGCCTCGAGGAATTGCGCAACGGGGCTCGACCCGAGGAAATCGCCGCGGCGAGCGCCCGGGTCTCCGGAGCCCGAGCTGCCCTGGTGGAGGCGGAGTCCAGTTACCAGCGGGCCGTGTCCCTGGTACAGCAGCGCCTGGCGGCAAGGGCAGACCTGGACCGGGCCCAGGCGCTGCGGGATGAGGCGGAGGCCAATCTGGAGTCCGCCAGCGAGGACCTTCTACGCCTGACCAACGGCACACGACAGGAGCAGCTCGACCAGGGAGCCGCCATGCTGCAATCGGCACAGGCGCAGCTCGATCTGGAGGAGCACCTGCTGTCGGAACTGGCCGTGGTGGCCACCCGCGACGCCTATCTCGACAGCCTGCCCTGGAACGTGGGCGAGCGCGTGCCACTGGGCGCGACCCTGGCGGTGATGCTGGCGGGAGACAAACCCTACGCCAGGGTATTTGTGCCCGAGCCCTGGCGGGTCCGGCTGCATGTGGGCGATACCTTTCCGGTCAGAATCGACGGCCTGGAGAAAACCATCCCCGGGCGACTGCGCTGGATCGCCACCGACCCCTCCTTCACGCCCTACTTCGCCCTCAATGCCAGCGACCGCGCCCGGCTGGTCTACCTGGCGGAGTTCGACCTGCAGGAAGGCCGGGATCTGCCCACCGGCGTGCCGGCCCAGGTCATTCTGGGCGAACCCTGATGCCGGACCCGGCCATCCGGGCCGCCGGGCTCACCCGCCACTTCGGCGATGTCATCGCCGTGGAGGGGGTAGATCTCGAAATACCCCATGGACAGATCTACGGCTTCCTGGGGCCCAACGGCTCGGGCAAGACCACAATCATCCGCATGCTCTGCGGCCTGCTTACACCCACCGCCGGCGAGGTGTCCGTTCTGGGGCTGGACATCCCCGCCCAGGCCGAGACCCTGCGGCGCCAGATCGGCTACATGACGCAGAAATTCTCCCTCTACGACGACCTCACCGTGATGGAAAACCTGCAGTTCCTGGGCCGCATCCAGGGACTGGACGGCAGCGCCAGGCGGAAGCGCATCGGCGAACTGCTGGAGCGCTACAACCTGGTCCCCATGCGCGAACGACTGGCGGGAGCGATGAGCGGCGGGCAGCGGCAGCGCCTGGCCCTGGCGGCAGCAACCCTGCACGAGCCCACGCTCCTGTTTCTGGACGAACCGACCTCTGCCGTGGATCCGGAGAACCGCCGCGACTTCTGGGAAAAACTGTTCGACCTGAGCGATGCCGGCACCACCATCCTGGTATCCACCCACTACATGGACGAGGCGGAGCGGTGTCACCAACTGGCGATCCTGGAAACAGGCCACCTGCGCAAGCAGGGATCTCCGGAGACATTGATGCAGGAGCTTGACCAGCGGGTGGTGGAAGTCAGCGGTGACAACCTGCGCCGCGTGAAAGAGCGCGCCCTGCAGCTGCCCCGGGTGCAGTCTGCTGCCCAACTGGGGCTGGACCTGCGGGTGTTGCTGCGCCCCGGGTCTGAGAACCCGGTGGATTACCTGCAGCAGCACCTGGCCCAAGACGACCTCGCTTTCAACCTGGCCAGGCCGAGCCTGGAGGACGTATTTGTCGCCTCCACCGATACGAGAGTGGACCGGTGAGCGCCCTGCAGCGCATTGGAGCCATCACCGGCAAGGAGCTGAAACAGCTTTCACGGGACCGGCTCACCTTCGGCATGGTCATCATGATTCCCCTGCTGCAGCTCCTGCTGTTCGGCTATGCCATCAACACTGTCGTGCGCCATGTTCCCATCGCCGTGGTAGACCTCAGCGGCTCGGCGGCGGCCCGGGCCATCACCGAGCAGGTACGGGTTACCCAGGTGGTCGACATCGTTGCCAGCTTCGACACACCCGCCGAGGCGGAAGCCGCCATTGTCGCCGGGGAAATTCGTGCCGCCCTGGTCCTGCCGAAGAACCTCACCCAACGTGCAGTGGAGGGTGACGTGCTCGGGCAGTGGCTGGTCGATGGCTCAGACACCATGGTGGGCTCGGCGATCCTGGCGCTGCGCACTATGCCACTGCACCTGGAAGCGGGAGCCCCCTCCGGAGCCTACCGCCCGGGCGACCCCAGCTTCGAGGTAGCACTGTTTTTCAACCCCGAGCGCCGATCCGAAGTGAACGTCGTGCCCGGCCTGACCGCCATCATACTCACCATGACCATGATCCTGTTCACTGCCATAGCGCTGGTGCGGGAACGGGAACGTGGCAACCTGGAGCTGCTCATCACCACGCCGGTGCGTTCACTGGAGTTGATGGTGGGGAAGCTGGTGCCCTACGTCTTCGTGGGGCTGGTACAGATCACCATCGTGCTGGGGCTGGGGCGCACGGTATTCCAGATACCCTTCAACGGCGATATGGGAAGCCTGGCGGTGATCACGCTGGCGTTCATAGGGGCCAGTCTGTCGCTGGGTCTCCTCATCTCGACCTTTGCGAAGACGCAGATGCAGGCGATGCAGATGACCGTGTTTATCCTGATGCCTTCCATCCTGCTCAGCGGCTTCATGTTTCCCTTCGAGGCCATGCCCAAAGCGGCGCAGTATATCGCCGAGATACTGCCCGCCACCCACTTCATCCGGCTGATACGGGGGGTGTTCCTGCGCGGGGCCGATGTGTCGCAACTGGTGCCGGATACGGTATGGTTGCTGGTTTTCACCGTGATAATGCTGGCCATCAGCACCCGGCGCTTCCGCAAATCCCTCGACTGAGGCCCGCCAGAATGCAGCGACCCGACATCGATTTCGCCCATGACGAACTGCCGGACCTGCACGAGGTGCTCGACGCCCTGCGACCGCAGGGTTCCGTCGTCAGGGTGAAATACCACAGCCAGCCAGCCTGGCTGATCCTTGCCTACGAGGAGTTGCGCCGGGCATTTTCCGATGAGGAACATTTCGAATGTGCAGCGGCCTACCGCATTCACAGTGAACCCTCCATGGGCAAGACCATCCAGACCATGTCGGGCGAACAGCACCGGGTAAGCCGCGGGCTGGTCTCCAGGCCGTTCTTTCCCGGCCAGGTGCGCAAGCTGGTGGAGCCGCTGCTGGAGCAACAGGCCAGACTCCTGCTGGATGACATCGCGGGGCGGGAAACTGTGGACCTGGTGGAGGCATTCACCCGACCTTACCCGTTCAAGGTCATTACCCGGCTCCTGGGAATTCCGGTGCACGACGATGCGAGGTTTCTGGACTGGGCCCTGAAAATCATCGACTTCCCCTGGGATCCGGAGGGCGCCCTGCAGGCCAAGGCCGGGTTCGATGCCTACCTGCTGCCCCTGATCGCCAGTCGCCGGGAGGAACCGCTGCAGGACGTTATCTCCGTCCTGGCCACGGCGGAACTTGAAGGCCAGCAGCTGTCGGACGAGGAGATACTCTCGTTCTGTCGCCTGCTGTTTCCCGCCGGCTCCGACACCACCTACAAAAACCTCGGTTCACTGCTGTACGCCGTTCTCAGCACCGAGGGCATGCGACAGCGCGCCGTCGCGGGGGACCCGCAGCGGGAGGCCCTGGTACAGGAAGGACTGCGCTGGGAGCCACCCACGGCACTGCTGCCGCGCATGTGCAGCAGGGATACAGAGCTGGGCGGACGACAGATCAGGCGCGGCGACTGGATCCTGTTCGGCATCACCGCGGCTAACAACGACCCGACAGTATTTCCCGATCCACGCCGGTTCGATCCGGACCGGGACAACAAGAACCTGGCCTTCGGCCACGGGGAGCACTTCTGCCTGGGCTCTCACCTGGCCCGACGTGAACTGGAGGCGGCCCTGAAACTGGTGTTCGGCCGTTTTCCGGACATGGCCCTGGTGGAGAATCGCCCCGTCGAGATCACCCGGGGGGTGTTGCGCGGACCGAAGTCCCTGTGGGTCCGGCCCCACGGGTGCGAGCCTGCCTCTACAGGGCCAGCTGTGCAGCCGCAACCTTAAAGCCGGACACTGATCGCCCTGGCCCCGCGCCATCTGACAAAGGAAGCGGGGTACGCTACAGTACACTCCCGACAGGACGCCACCAGACAGTCGATGAGATACCCCGCACTCCGCTCCCTGCTTGCCATTACCGCCACCACCCTGCTGCTGGCCTGCGGCGGCGGTGAATCGAATGTGGTGACAGGTAATCGCGAAGGCATCCTGCACTATGGCAACGGCTCAGAACCCCAGGGGATGGACCCCCACGTAGTCACCGGTGTTCCGGAGAACCACCTGATCCGAGCCCTGTTCGAAGGTCTCGCGGTCAAGAATCCCTACACGCTGGAACCCGAGCCGGGCGTCGCCGAGCGCTGGGATATCAGTGACGACGGCCTCACCGTCACTTTCTATATCAACCCCGAGGCGCGCTGGTCCAACGGCGAGCCGGTGACCGCCCGCGACTACGTATGGTCCTGGAACCGGGCCCTCAACCCGGCCATGGGCAACCTCTACGCCTACATGCTGTTTCCGATCGTCAACGCGGAAGCCTACGCCAAGGGGGAAATCACCGACTTCGGCCAGGTGGGCGTCAAGGCACTGGACGATCTCACCCTGCAGGTCAGTCTCAATGCGCCCACGCCCTATTTCATCCAGCTGATGGATCACTACAGCACCTTCGCCGTTCATCGCGCGACCGTGGAAAAATTCGGCAAGGCGACCGACCGCTTCACCCGGTGGACCCGGGTGGAGAATATGGTCAACAACGGCGCTTTCAACCTGAGCGAGTGGAAACTGAACCGCCGTATCGCCATGGTGAAGAGTGATACCTACTGGGACCGGGATAACGTCAAACTGAACGGTGTCGTGTTCTACCCCACCGAAAACATCGTCAGCGAGGAACGCATGTTCCGGGTCGGCCAGCTGCACTATACCCAGAGCATTCCCCTGGACAAGATTCCCGTGTACCAGGCCATGGAAGACACACCCTATGTCCAGGCTCCCTACCTGGGCACGTACTACTACCTGATCAATACCAATCGCCCGCCCGTTGACGACGTGCGGGTACGCAAGGCCCTCTCGATGGCCATCGACCGGGTAAAACTCAATGCCACGGTACTGCAGAAATCCAACGTCCCCGCCTACAGCATCACGCCGCCGGACACCCTGGGTTACTACCCGCCCAAGCTGTTCGACTACGACCCGGAGCAGGCGCGGCAACTGCTGGCGGACGCCGGCTATCCTGACGGCAGGGGCTGGCCGGGCCTGGAACTGATCTACAACACCAGCGAGAGTCACCGCAAGATCGCCGTGGCCCTGCAGCAGATGTGGAAGGACGTGCTGAATATCAAGATCACCATTTCCAACCAGGAGTGGAAGGTGTACCTGGATTCCGTCACCCAGATGGACTTTCAGATTGCCCGACGCGGCTGGATCGGCGATTACGTGGATCCCAACAATTTCCTGGATCTCTTTCTCACCGGCGGCGGCAACAACAACACCGGCTTTGCGGACCCGCGCTATGACGAGATGATCCTCAAGCTCGCACCCCAGGCAAGCTCCCGCGAGGAGCGGTACCGGATCTTCCAGGAGGCCGAGACCATGCTGATGGAGCAGATGCCGATCCTGCCGATTTATACCTACACCAGTAAGCACCTTATCCACCCCAGCGTGAAAGGCATGCCGTCCAACCTGATGGATTCGCTGAACCTCAAGTACGTATGGCTGGATCCGGACTGGGAAAAAAGCCGCGGGGGCAGCTGACTTGGAGTCCGGCGCCGGACACATGACCCGGTGCGTCGCCGGCGCCCTGGGCGCGTTGCTGCTCACCACCCTGCTGGCGGCCTGCAGCCAGGGAGAGGGCAATGTGGCGGCGGGTAACCGCGACGGTGTACTGCACTTCGGCAACGCTACCGAACCACAGACCCTCGACCCCCACGTGATGTCCGGCCTCCCCGAGGTGAATATCGCCCGCGCCCTGTTCGAGGGCCTGGTAACCCGCAATCCCGGGACACTGGAAATGGACCCCGGCGTGGCCAAGCGCTGGGAGTTCTCCGGGGACCGGCGGGTGATGACCTTCTACCTCAACCGGGCGGCACGCTGGTCCAACGGCGACCCGGTGACGGCTCATGACTTTGTCTGGTCACTGCGCCGTTCGCTGCACCCGGACATGGGCAACCAGCTGGCCTACACCCTCTACCCGATCAGCGGCGCCCAGGCCTACGCCACCGGCGAGGTCGGCGACCCCGATGCGCTGGGCGTGAGAGCCCTGGACGAGCACACCCTTCAGATCACCCTGCATCACCCCGATCCCTTCTTCCTCGGCACCCTGGGCACCTACCCCACCTACCCGGTGCACCGCCCCACCATCGAGGCCCACGGCAAGACCACCGACCGCTTCACCGCCTGGACACGGGTGGAGAACTTCGTGGGCAACGGCCCGTTCACCCTGGCGGAGTGGAAGCTGAACCGGCGCCTGGTGGTGAAGCGCAGCGAAACCTACTGGGATGCCACCCACGTCAGCCTGAACGCCGTGGTTTTCCACCCCATCGACAACGAGGTCACCGAGGAGAAAATGTTCCGGATGGGGCAACTGCACCACGCCTACCAGGTACCCCTGAGCAAGATTCCCGGTTACCTCGCCATGAACGATTCACCCTATCGGCAGGCGCCGCAGCAGGGCACCTATTACCTGATGTTCAATACCCTGCGCCCGCCGATGGACGACCCGCGGGTGCGGCAGGCCCTGGCCATGGCCATCGACCGGGACAAGCTGGTCGCCACGGTGTTGCAGGGTACGGAACAGCCCGCGCTGGCCCTGGTACCCCCGGGCACCCCCGGCTACACCTCCCCGGACGTGCTGCGCCACGACCCGCAACAGGCCCGCGCCCTGCTTGCTGCCGCCGGCTACCCGGATGGGCAGGGCTGGCCGAAAGTGGAGTACCTGTTCAATACCAGCGAGAACCACCGCCGGATTGCGGTGGCCATCCAGCAGTTGTGGAAGGACGAACTGGGGATAGAGGTAGCACTGGCCAACCAGGAGTGGAAGGTGTACCTGGACACGGTGAACGAGCGCGCCTTCACCCTGGCGCGTATGGGCTGGCTCGCCGGCGACCTGGATCCGGCCTCCTTCCTCGATACCTTCACCAGCGAGAGTGGCATCAACCGCACCGGCTTCTCCCATGAGCGATATGATGAAATAATGCTGCGACTGGTACCGGGTACCGCCGAGCCGGCGGAGCGCCTAGCGCTGATGCATGAAGCAGAGCGCCTGCTGATGCAGGCCGTGCCGGTGGTGCCGCTCTATACCTATAACAGCAAGCACCTGGTGCAACCCAGCGTGAAAGGAGCCCCACCGAACGTGCTCGACCTACAGAACTTCAAATACATCAGCCTGGACCCGGACGCACCCGTCTGGAAAGGCGAGGGTTAACCCCGCGATGTGGCGATTTACCAGCTACCGCCTGCTGCAGGCAATACCGGTAATCCTTGCGGTTATCACGGTGACATTCTTCCTCGTGCGGGTCGCACCGGGCGGCCCCTTCGACAGCGAAAAGGCGGTGATGCCGGAGGTCAAGGCCGCCCTGGAGGCCCAGTACCGCCTGGACCTGCCCATCTTCCAGCAGTACACGGCCTACCTGGGCGACCTCGCCCAGGGCGATCTGGGACCCTCCTTCAAATACCCGGGGCGCAGCGTCAATGAACTGATTGCCGCCGGCCTGCCGGTCACCGCGGAACTGGGTCTCTATGCGCTGCTGGTGGCGGTGATCATCGGCGGTATCGCCGGCGTCATCGCCTCCCTGAAACCCAACACCGCCCAGGACTACATTCCCATGAGCGTCGCCATGGTGGGGATCTGCATGCCCTCTTTTCTGCTGGGCCCGCTGCTGGTGCTGGTCTTCGGTATCTACCTGGACTGGCTGCCTGTCTCGGGCTGGGGTGACATACCCGGCGACAAGATCCTGCCGGCCATCACCCTGGGCTCCAGCTACGCCGCCTACATCGCCCGACTGAGCCGGGCGGGGATGCTGGAGGTGATGTCCCAGGATTACATCCGAACCGCCCGGGCCAAGGGTCTGCCCGAGTGGCAGGTCGTTATCAAACACGCCCTGCGCGGCGGCCTGATCCCGGTCGTGGCTTTTCTGGGCCCGGCCTTTGCCGGCCTGCTGGCGGGTTCTTTCGTGGTGGAGACGATCTTCCAGATCCCCGGCCTGGGCCGCTTTTATGTGCAGGCCGCCTTCAACCGCGATTACACCATGATTCTGGGGACCACCGTGTTCCTCTCCACCCTGATCGTGCTGTTCAATCTCCTGTCGGACATCCTGGCCGCCTGGATGAACCCGCGGCTGCGCGCCCAGTTCGGGAATCACTAGCATGGTTACCGATACGATCACCGATATCGCCGAGGCGGAACAGGGCACCTCCCTGTGGAAGGACGCGTGGCTGCGGCTGCGCAAGAACCACCTGGCCATCTTCGGCCTCGTGCTGCTGAGCCTGTTCATCCTCATCGCCCTGCTCACACCCTGGATCGCGCCCTACGCCTACGACGCACAGAACCTCGACCTGGGCGCCTCGCCCCCTTCCGCGGAGCACTGGCTGGGGACGGACATCTTCGGCCGGGACCTGCTCACCCAGATCATGTACGGTGGACGCATCTCACTGGCGGTGGGCTTCGTGGCCACCGCGGTGGCCCTGCTGATCGGTGTCACCTGGGGCGCTATCGCAGGGTACGTGGGCGGGCGCGTGGATGCGGTGATGATGCGCCTGGTGGACATCCTCTACGCGCTGCCCTTCATGATCTTCATCGTACTGCTGATGGTGGTCTTCGGGCGCAACATGCTGCTGCTGTTCCTGGCCATCGGTGCGGTGGAGTGGCTGACCATGGCCCGCATCATGCGCAGCCAGGTGCAATCCCTGCGCCAGCAGGAATTCGTGGAGGCGGCGATATCCCTCGGCCTCTCGCCCGCCGTCATCATCCGCCGGCACCTGATCCCCAACGCCCTGGGACCGATCATCGTCTACACCACCCTGACCATTCCCAGCGTGATGCTGCTGGAGGCTTTCCTGAGCTTCCTGGGTCTGGGTATCCAGCCGCCGCAGACCTCCTGGGGGCTGCTGATCTCCTATGGCGCTGAGACCATGGAGGAGTTTCCCTGGCTGCTGATCTTCCCGGGCCTGGCGCTCACTCTGACCCTGTTCTCCCTCAACTTCCTCGGCGACGGACTGCGTGACGCCCTGGACGTACGCAGCTCGAAGGATTAGTGCCGTGGCCTTACTCGATGTAAAAAACCTCGCAGTCAGCTTCGTCACCCGCATGGGCACCAACCAGGCGGTGGACGACATCAGCTTCACGGTAGAGTCGGGCAAGATCACCGCCATCATCGGCGAATCGGGCTCGGGCAAGTCGGTGGCCTGCTACAGCATGCTGGGGCTGATCCCGATGCCTCCCGGGCGCATCGACGGGGGCAGCGCCCACTTCGAGGGGCGTGACCTGCTGCAGCTGTCCGAGCCCGAACTGCGCGAAATCCGCGGCCGCGACATCGCCATGATCTTCCAGGACCCCATGACCTGCCTCAATCCCTACATGACCGTGGGCAGGCAGCTCATGGAGCCCTTGCGCTACCACAAGAAGGTCTCCAGGCAGGAAGCCCGCCAGCGGGCCCTGGACCTCCTGGAGGAAGTGGGTATCCGCGACCCCGAATCCACCATCGACAACTTCCCGCACCAGTTCTCCGGGGGCATGCGGCAACGGGTGATGATTGCGATGGCCCTGATCAACGAGCCCAAGCTGCTCATCGCCGACGAGCCGACTACTGCGCTGGATGTGACCATACAGGCCCAGATCCTCAAGCTGATTGCGGAACTGCAGACCAGGCGCGACATCGGTGTGATCTTCATCAGTCACGACCTCGCCGTGGTGGCGGATATCGCCGACCAGATCGTGGTGATGAAGGAGGGCAAGATCGTGGAAGGGGGAGACAGCGACCACATCTTCCACCACGCCGAGCATCCCTACACGCAGAAATTACTGGCGGCCATCCCGAGCGACAGCAAGGAGCCGCTGGTCGGACAGCCCGAGCCCATCATTCGCGTGCAGAATCTCTGTACCTGGTTCGGGCAGGGCAAGGGGCGGGAGCCCGTCAAGGCGGTGAACGATGTGACCTTCGACATCAATCGCGGGGAAGTGCTGGGACTGGTGGGTGAGTCCGGCAGCGGCAAATCCACCATCGGCCGCTCCATCCTGCGCCTGGTGCCGGTAACCTCGGGCCACGTCCAGTTCGATGGCACTGATGTCACAGAACTGGAGGGCCGTGACCTGAAAAACATGCGCCGTCGCATGCAGATGATCTTCCAGGACCCCTTCGCTTCCCTCAATCCCCGCATGACCGTCTACGACACCCTGGCGGAACCGCTGTTGCTGCACGGCATCGAGAACCGCAGGACCGTGGCCCAGGGCGTACTCAAGCTCATGGACGATGTGGGCCTGGCCCGCGCCTTCGTGCGCAAGTATCCCCATGAATTTTCCGGCGGACAGCGCCAGCGTATTGCCATCGGCCGCGCCCTGGCGACCCACCCGGAGTTCATCGTGGCGGATGAACCGGTCTCCGCCCTGGACGTCACCATCCAGGCCCAGATCCTCGAGCTGATGCAGGAACTGGGGCGGGAGTACGGGCTCACCATGCTGTTCGTCTCCCACGACCTGGCGGTGGTGCGCCATCTGGCAGACCGGATCCTGGTACTCTACAAGGGCGAGATCGTCGAGCAGGGCAGTGGCGATGACCTCTTCGAGCGGCCACAGCAGGCCTACACCAAGCAATTACTCTCATCGATACCGGGGCGGGCCCTGCTGTTGTCCTGACCCTGCGGGCCCTATGGCACTCGACGGACGACGCCTGACCCATTTAATCCTGTGGAATTCCGAAAAACGGATTGCGATTTCAGCGCCAGCCGCCTAAATTGTGCAGTTCATTTATAACAATAAGGGAGTTGCGGTGCGCCATTTCGTCCTCTTTATAATGCTTTCCCTCGCCAGCCCGATGAGCCTTGTGGCCCAGGAAGCCGGCCGCGTGATCAGCTGCCTGGGAAGGATCGAACCGGCGGGTGGCATCGTGCGCCTCTCGGGGCCCACGGCGCTGGGCGCCGTGATCATGGACCTGAGGGTAAAGGAAGGGGAATGGGTTGAAGAAGGCCAGGTGATCGCCATGCTGGACAGCTACCCGGTGAGCAAAGCCGAGCTGGACGCGCTCAAAGTCGAACTGGAACTGGCCGAGAGCCAGCTCAGGCGGGAAAAGAAGCTTACCCGTAGCCAGGCCACCTCGGCCTCCAAACTCGAAGGGCTCGAACTTGCCGTGAAGGCCGCAAAGGCCAATCTCGCCGCCGCGTCCGCCACCCTCAATCTCTCCCTGGTAAAAGCGCCGAAAAAAGCACAGGTCATAGCCATCCATGCCCAGCCGGGAGAGCGGATCGGCGTTGACGGCATCGTGGAGATCGGCCAGACCGACCGCATGTACGCGGTTGCCGAGGTGTATGAAACGGACATCGGCCAGGTCAAAATGGGCCAGACCGCGTCGATAACAAGCCCGGCCCTCTCCCGTCCTGTCAGCGGAACCGTCGAATCGATCGGCCTGAAGGTCGGCCGCATCGATGTCCTGGGGATGGACCCCATCGCCCAGGCTGACGCGCGCGTCGTCGAAGTCGATATCCTGCTGGAGGATACGGACCTGGTGCAGTCCCTGACCAACCTCCAGGTGGAAGTCCAAATCAGACCTTGAAGCTACGTCCGGCCAAGATAGCCTGGTTACAGATCAGCCACCAGCGGCTGCGGTTGCTGGCTGCCATTCTGGGCGTGGCATTCGCCGTCATGCTGATCTTCGTGCAACTGGGTTTCCAGCGGGCACTCTATGACAGTTCCGTGCGCTGGCATACTGCGCTGGGCTACGACCTGGCGCTGATCAGCCCCAAGGCCACCTATATCGTCAATCCACCCGGCTTTCCGCGCAATCGGCTCTACCAGGCCGCCGGTTTCACGGGCGTGGAGTCGGTAACACCGGTGTACATCAATATCGCGACCTGGCGCAATCCGGACAACCCCCTGGTGACACGTAACATCTTCGTCATGGGCTTCGACCCCTCCGACCAGGGCTTTGCCCTGGCCGGGGACAGCCGCCAGGTAAACCGGCTGCGACTGGCGGACAAGGTGCTCTTCGATCGCCTGTCACGCCCCGAGTTCGGTCCGGTTGCGCAACAACTGGATGAGGGCGGCACGGTTGCAACGGAAATCAATAATCGCGATGTGGAGATCGTGGGGCTCTACTCGCTGGGGACCTCTTTCGGAATCGATGGCAGCATCATCACCAGTGACCTGAATTTCCGCCGGCTGTTCCCGGACCGCTCGCCGTCGCGCATCGAACTGGGATTGATCCGGCTCGAGCCCGGCGCCAACCCCGAAGCGGTCCGGGATACCATCATCGCCGAGGTGCCCGGTGACGTCCGGGTGCTCACGAAAAAGCAGTTTATCCAGCATGAAGTGGATTACTGGAGCAACAGCACGCCCATCGGTTATGTATTTGGTCTCGGGGTGGCGATGGGGCTTGCCGTGGGGATGATCGTGGTTTACCAGATTCTGTTTTCCGATGTGCAGGATCACCTGCAGGAGTTTGCGACCCTCAAGGCGATGGGCTACTCGAACTTCTTCCTCTCACGCATCGTACTGGCCGAGGCGTTTCAGTTGGCCGTCATCGGATTTATCCCCGGCTTTCTGATCAGCCTGCTGATCTATAACCAGGCCACGGACGCGACCAACCTGCCCCTGGAAATGACCCTACCGCGCGGCCTGATGGTCCTGGGCCTGACTGTCGCCATGTGCGCCGCGTCGGGCCTGCTGGCCCTGCGCAAACTGAAATCCGTCGACCCGGCGGCGGTGTTCTGATGACCGGGGAAGCAGACATCCCGGTTGCCATCGAAAAGGTGTCCTACACCTACCAGGACGCGTTCATCAAGCGTGAAATTCTCAAGGATATCGATCTCAGTATCGGCTCCGGCGAAATCGTCATACTGACCGGACCCTCGGGCTCCGGCAAAACCACGCTGATCACCCTGATAGGCGCCCTGCGCAAGGCCCAGTCAGGCAGTGTAAAAATCTTTGGTCAGGAATTGCTCAAGGCCCCGCAGCGGAAGCTGGTGTCCGTGCGCAAGGATATCGGCTACATCTTCCAGCAACACAACCTGCTGGATTACCTGACGATCAGGCAGAACATCATGATGTCCCTGCAGTTGTGCGGAGGCCGCATATCACGCGCCACCGCCCGCGAGAAGATCAACGCGGTACTGACCCAGGTGGGGCTCGAGGAGCATGTGGACAAACGCCCTACGGAACTTTCCGGCGGCCAGAAACAACGGGTGGGTATCGCCCGCGCACTGGTCAATGAGCCACGCCTGATCCTGGCCGATGAGCCCACCGCATCCCTGGACAAGGAGTCCGGCAGGCGGGTGGTCAACCTGATCCAGGACCTGGCGCGAAAACAGCAATCCACCGTGATCATGGTCACCCACGACAATCGCATACTGGACGTCGCCGACCGCATACTGCACCTGGAAGACGGCGAAATACAGTCGATCAGCGAGGCGGTAGCCTCCAGTACCAGTCGCATGCTGCGCCTGCTGGAGCGTCACGACCCCTCTTCATCCCACTACCTCTCAGCCCTGTCGCTGGGGCTGACCCGGGTGGCCATGGCAGACAACCGGATGGACGAGTCCGAGCGGGCCATGATCGGCAGTGCCCTCAATCAGGCGTCCAACCTGAGCCAGGCGGAAATCGACCTGGTCATGGAACTGGCCCACACCCAGCTGTGCGTGCAGGGCGGGCATGGAAACGGAAAAGACAATGGGTTCACCCCGGAGCAGTCGCGGCACTTCATCAACTCGCTGCGCGCGGTCGCCGGGGCCGACGGCTCGATCGGGCCCGAGGAGATAGACGAAATCAACGCGATCGCAAACGAGCTCGGATTCTCCCTGGGCTCTTCAGAAACGACAGCTCCCTGAACCCGGCGGGACTCCCCGCGACAACAATCAGGGCGCTACGATATTGCGGTGACCCTTGATCAGGCCGCGGAACCAGTCCAGCAGGGTTTCATTCTTGAAATCCGTGAACTCGCCGGCATCCATGAACATGCCATGGTCGTCGCAGACCTCATACCAGATGTGTATCTGTTTGGGGTCGTAGGACAGGTCCATCAGATTGCCGCAGTGCGGGCAGTTGACGTTTGCCCGGCTGTCGTATTTCCACCCCTCGCTCTTGTCCCCGGTATCGACGGCCTCGCTGCCGGGACGCAGCTTCAGCTGGTGCGCCTCATCCGTGTCGAACCACAGGCCCTGGCAGTTGGTGCAGCGGTCTATGGCGATTTCGTCGTGGGTAATTTCCACCATCCCGTGTTCGCACTTGGGACACTGGAGGTTATGTACGTCAGGGTTGTATTCCATGATAAGGACTCCTCTTTGCACAGCCCAGGACACTAAGTATAGGCCGGGTTACCGTGTGTACAACGTCGCGCCGGTTTTTATTTGATCCCACCCAGCCGGTTTGCAGTCTCGTAAAAACCTCGCCATCTACTCCTGCATGCCGTGGTAGAGCAGGCGGACGAGCAGCCGCACCCCGTCGTTGTCCTTGAGTTCGGCATAGCGTGGGCCCGCGCGCCGGCCGACATCCCGGATGTCGGCCATCAGCTCGGGATGAAACTGGCAGCTGAAGGAACGGCGGATCGTATGGGTCTCCCAGTCCTTGTAATAGATGCAGGTGGTCGAGACCTCGGTCCAGTTGGTGTCATCCACCCGGGTCTGGGAGAGGATTTCCACGGCATAGGGCAGGTTGAGCAGCCACGACACGGAGCTCACGGCAATTTCATAGCGGATGGGCACGATGGTGTCATGCAGTAATTTGTAGGCCCAGTTGGCAAACAGTGCCGCCTCCTCGTTGACCTCGTCGCTGTGGAACATCTCGATCTGCAGTTCCCTCTCCAGCGTCAGCACCGTGTCGATAACCCCCTCGAGTTCGTCGGCGACCAGGGCATGGGCATCGTGCAGCTCCCCCGGTACATGGTCGTCGGCACTGCGCCGCGCATAGGGCAACAGACTGCGGGTACCCACCTCGATCTGTTCGTTGGGGGCGACGGCAAACTGCGTGTCGTGCCAGCCCGCCGCGAGCGTTCGCCCGTTCTTGATCACCTGGAGGTTTTCCCCCACCTCGGCTATGCGGCGACAGACGCGCTGCAGGGACGCGATCGCCGTCCGGTGCTCGTCCAGGGGCAGGTGACTGAGGTTGCTCACCTCGCGCACCGCGTTCCGGATCAGGCGGACGTGTGATGCCGCCGCCAGCTGGTGGCCCAGGCAGATAAAGATACTGGGGCCGCTGCTCGAGGAGCGATGGAGCAACAGCTCGTCGGTCAGCGAGAGAATGTCATCCACACTGGCGTTGGCGCCATCGAAACTGGCCGCATCGTGGACCGAGGGGTTGCCGCCCTGGACGACGGTGGCGAGCCCGGCACTCAGAATACTCGCCAGCCGCCGGGGATTGGTTACCCCGCTCTCCCACACCGGGTAGAGAATGGTGTCGGCGTCGGCGATCTGCTGCAGGATGTACGCGATATTTTTCGACGCCCGCACCTCCTCTCCCTGGAGGTTTATCCCGACATTCTTCCAGGGCTCTATGACGGAGACGCTGTGCCGGTAGATTTCGGGCAAACCCAGCAGGACATCCAGCTCGGTACGCGAGTGAATGATCTTTTCCAGCGGTGGCGCCAGCCCCCATTCAAAAAGTTGATTATCGACCAGGATGTCGCGGCCCGGGAACGGCGAGGGCGAGCACCTGTCCTTGAGAAAATAGCCGAGCAGGGCATGAATGGACTGGGCGCTGGCGGCATGCTGCCCGAGGATCCCGGGGCGCGTGCGCCAGCCCAGGTGCTGTAGCAGGCTGGCCTGTTGGGCAGCGGGGTCGAGTGAGGTTTTCAATGGCATTACCTGTGCAATGTCGTGTAGGGCTTAGACTTGGACGCAATATCCGAGCCAACGCTTATGAGGGATTGGAATTTGGCGGTGAATGTCGGTCCGTCATCAAGCATGACCTCATTAACACACTATTTGCAGCGGTTTCCCGGGCATGTAACCTGCCGACAGCGGCAAAACGAGCACCAAGACGGTGCAGCGCGCAGCATGGGTGCCGCCCGCTATTCGCGGTATTGGGCCGCCAGTGCTTCCTTACCCCATGACGAGTAGAGGGCCGCCAACTGCTCCCTGCTCCGGTCCGCAAGCCCGGGAATGGGTGCATCAGCAAGAATCTCGTAACTGGCCAGCAACAGGGGTTCCGCTTCCTGATAATTACCCAGTGCCGTCAGCGCCGACCCCTCGATATTGGCCGCCAGCGCCACCCGCCAATGGTCCTCTGCCAGGTTTGCCTGCAGCACGTCGCGGGCGACGATGGCGTTATCGCGGGCAGCCGTGAATCGATCGGTCTCCAGCAGCACCACCGCCTTGAGCGTCAGCGCGCTGGCGTAATCCGGGTGGTCTTCACCCAGGGTCCTGGCCCGGATAGCGAGACACTCGTCCAACAGCGCTTCCGCTTCACCATAGCTCTCGACCTGGATCAACCAGTAAGCCAGGAGCGCCGCGCCGTCGGCCACCAGGGGGTGGTCCTCATCCAGTAGTTTCCGCCGCAGGGCCAGCGCTTCGCGGGCCGCTGTGAACGCTTCATCGAGTTTGCCCTGGTCGTAAAGCACGCCGGCCAGGTTGCTGATGAAAAGTGCAAGATCGGGATGGGATTCACCCACCGCCCGACGTTGAATGGTGATCGCTTCCCGGAACAGTGATTCGGCTCTGGCGACCTCCCCATGACCATAGACCGTCATGGCGATATTGTTCACGGCCAGCGCTACCTGGGGATGGTCCCTGCCGAGCAGGGCGATTTTCATCTCCAGCGCTTCGTTATACAGCGCTTCCGCCTCTTCGTATTTCTCCAGTTCGAAAATGGCCCAGGCCAGGTCGTTGATAGCACGCGCAAGTTCCGGGTGGACCTTGCCGTGAAGCTCCCGGCGCATGGCGACCGCCCGGCGCAAGTACGCTTCGGCTTTCTCGAATTCACCACGCTTGAAGTAGTTGAATCCCAGGTCCTGCAGGTTCTCGGCGATGTCTTCGTGGGGCTCTTCCAGCACGGCGCGCTGCAGTCCCAGCGATTTGAAATACAGTTTCTCGGCCTCCCCGTATTTCCCCTGCTCCATCAGCATTTCCGCGAGTCCCCTCAGGCTTCCGGCCACCTGCAGAGACTCCTCGTCTCCCGACGTTGTCCGAGCATCCAGAGCCTGCTGATAGAGTGCCTGCGCTTCTTCGAAATTGCCTTTTTTCCCGAGTACCTGGCCAAGGTGTTCCATACTGCCCGCCAGCTCCTCGGCCGTTGATTCCGGTATGGCACTGCGGGTGTCCAGCGAGTCCTGGAGGAGTTTGACGGCATCGCTGTAGAGGCCGAGACTGGTGTAGACCGTGCCCATGGTATCCATCAGGGTCGCTTTTATCTTGGGCTGGTCCCCCAGCTCGGTCTCTATTCTCTCGGCACCCTTGTCCAGAATCTCCCGGGCGGTGATGGTATTGCCAAGAGCTTCGCTGGGATCGGAGACCTCGAACAGGTTGACCATGAATTCCGTCGTCTGCCTTGCCGTCTCCGCCTCGGCCTCGGCCCGGATGCGCTGGCGCTCTGCTTCATTGCGGGCCAGGAGGGCATAAGCCGCCAGCGTGCTGGTGATAATCATCCCGGTAATGGCGGCGGATGTTATGGCGAGCATGCGCAATTGGCGCCGCTGCTGCTCCCTGCGTTTGAGGGCATCGAAGCCCACCCCCAGCATACCGGATACAAGCTTGAGCTTGGCATTGGCTTTGCCGTCGCCCTGTGGCCGGGCGTCCGCGGCGATCGGCTCACTGGGCACATCGGTGAGTTCGCCATCCTCCCCCATTTTGAATCGCAGCGCCGGCGGAAAGCACTCCAGCTCCGCGCGCTCGGGGTCTGCAGCCGTTCCCGGTTCACCGTCGACGATCAGGCACAGGATGCGGTTCTCCCGTCCCATCCGCTTGAAGGTCAGGATCTCCTCATTCGTCCAGTGGGAGCGGGCGGCATTGGGCGAGCAGATGACGATCTGGAACGCGGAGTCCCGCAGCGCCTGGGTCAGCTCTGCACCCAGGCTGTGGGAGCTGGGCAGTTCCTCACGATCGCGGAACACCTTGCCCAATCGCTCGGGCACCGCACCCTGGGCGGTGGTGAGGCCGACGATCTGTTTCGGTGGCTTGTAGGTTTCCAGCGCCTTGTGCAGCCACGAGGCCCATTTTTCATCCTTGTGGCTGTAGCTGATGAAGGCGCAGTATTTGTAATCAGTTTCCACGGAGTGGTTCGAAGCCATCAGTGAGTGGGCTGGGATGCAAGCATAGCGCACCCGGCAACCGGTTGCGTGCTTTTCCGGGAGCGACCGGGAACGCTGCCGTCCTCTTCAGCGCAGCATGGGTGCCCGCCGCCAGATACCGATGACTGGCGACGGCGTGCCCGTGGCAGAGGCGAGTCTATTCTTCGGGGAAGCCATCCGGCAGCGCGCTCGGCTTCACGTAACTTTCCAGGAAGTAGACGAAGGTGTCGAGCCGTGAGAAAAATTCGCCCTCCCGGTTGGGCGTCAGCTTGCGCAGGTCGGCCGGAAGCGCATCTTCCGGTGCAACGAGGAGCTCGGGCCAGTCTGCATTCTCGACGCTGCTGCGCAATGCCCTGATCTGCGTGTCAAGGGCGCTGCAGTTCTCCTCGCTATCGCCCTGTATCGGCTTGGTCAACGAGTCAATACAGGTATCGAACTTGAACCGCACCTGCCGCAGGTCATTTTCGATCGCCTGGCAGTCGGAGTCAGATAACAGCGTCAAGGATTCGTCATCCGGCTCGCAGATCAGTTCGTCCTTGGCCTGTTGCAGCTCGCTCAACATGCGATCGGCCTCATCGGCGTAGTGGCGGGGGTCTGTGCTGATATATTCGAGACCGAAGGAGTAGGCGGAAAACCTGAAACCACCACCTCCGCGGTTGCAGAAGGAATTGATGATCACACCGCCACGATCCTTCTCGTCGCCACCGCGATCAACGGTACCAAACCTGAGGTCACTGCTGTTATAGACGATCAGGTTGCCGGTTTCCTGGATCAGGGGGAGGGGATTAGGGGCGTCAGCAATCAGGTCGTAGATGCTTTCGTCCGTGTAGGCGTCGATACAGACATCATCACTGTTCACCCGCGTATCATTGATCTGGAAATCGAGCAGAAACGTCCGGCGGAAGATGCTCTCCCCGGAAAATGGGCTGTCCTTGGCGGCAAACAGCACGTTGAAGCGATAGTTGTTGAAGAGCTTACCGCTGCCCTCCCCACATTCAAGATCTTCTGCGCCATCGTCTGGATCGTCTAAAGGGTAGCATTCCTCGCCGAAGATATTGCTCGCTATCAGCATCTCCGGGGCGGATTTCGGGTCACCGCCGAACGCGACCTCGGTGAAAACACCGCTGCGGTCCGCCTGGATTGCCAGCTGGGCGACATCCAGCAGGCATTCGTATCCGGGGGTGCCAGGATCACCCGTGCAACTTCCCACGGTGGGGCACGTCGGTCCCACCCAGTCTTCCTCGGCGGCCAGGCGGCAATCCACCAGGTTTTTGAACAGGAAGAACCGTTTGTCGGTGTCGCCCTCGGCGGTGACATTCCACAGGGAGACCTGCTGGTCGATCTGGCCCAGGTTGCAGTAGTCTTCATCAGGCAGAGCGGGATTGAAGAAAGGTGTAGGCCCATTGGGGCTGGTGCACCCTTCGCCGGCAACATTCACAGTCACACCCTCCTGCCAGTCGAGGCTGGTGACGGAGAGCCCATCTTCCAGGAGGAAGGGGTTCTCCGTCAGGGTCGCATCGTCTTCCAGGGGGTCCGACACAAGGATCTGCTCCAGAGAGCCATCGGCTGAGCTGGTGAGCAGGGTAACTGACCCACAGTGCAGGTTGCCGAGATAAGCCAACGCGTTGATGGGATCGGCGCGAAGGCTGTATTTCTGTGGTTCCTTTCTGTCCGGTGGATCGCAGACTTCGGGAAAGTGAACATCCGTTGCCGTAGATGCCAGGATATCCCCTTTCTCCCAGGCCCCATCCATACCATCCCTGGTGGCAATCTGCAGTACCTCACCGGTATCCAGAACCACCAGGACCTGGCCGAGAACCCAGGGAGCCACCGCATCGATGGTCTTGCCGTTGAGGGTGGTTATGATCTCGAAGTTCTGTTCACTGACGGCCTGTTCACTGAATATGTCACGGTCGATCGGGACGCGACCGACCGTTTTTCTCTCACCGACAAAGTAATAGGCAGGCTCGAAGTCTGGGTCCTCCTCGAAGGCGAATTCGGCGCGGGCCAGGTCGGAAATGGCGGGTGGGGTGCCATCCGCCGCAAGTTTTACGTCCCATCCGTCAACGCCCAAATTCTTTGCTGCGATGATCACGAAGCCACTCTTGATCTGCCCTGCAATCCGCAACGTGCCATCGTTCAAGGCAGTAAAAGCGGTGCACTCGGAGAGCTGGACATCCTTACCTTTGGGGCCCAGGAAGACAGGTTCCGTGCAGTCGAAAGGGAAACCGTTGTTGCGTCGATCGCCTAAAGGTGGTTCAACGCCAGAGGCGTTGAATTCGCGAACCGTGTTGCCGTCCAACACCAGCGCCGTACCCCGCGGCGAAATCACCATGGAGCGGAGGTTCACACTCTCTGCACCGTCAACCGGTGGTACGGGGCTGTTGGGATCAAGCCATTCGAAATACTGACTGTCCGTATCCCTATCGGCAAAGTCCGGCCGGACGATGCCCGATCGACCAGGTTCATTGATTACCAGCACACCCACGTCGGCCAGCACCTGCTCGTCCTGCTCCTGACTCCAGGCTGGCGACATGACCAGTAATAACGCTGACAGGGCAGTGGAACACCAAAAGGATCGCGACAGCGATAAGGGAACTGTCTTTTGCATGGTATTTCTCCTGGCCAGCTTTCCGCTTAACTGGCGGGACTGTTTTGCGAATGGGTTGCGCGGCTGCCAAAAAAAACAGGTAACCAATTAGTCTAGCTCGTCCTGCAAATTACGCCGGAATTTTTTCAATTTCATGTCATTTCAGCGACGACTTTTTTGAGGCATCCGACCCTCAAACCCTATAAAACTATGGGTTATACGGCATCGTCATCGCCAACCATTAGAGCTTAGTTAAGACTAATAAGCGAGCAATTTTAATGCCATTGACTATAGAGAAAGGCAAATCATTGCTTGCGAATGATCCGGTGGCTCGCGCTGCAGCTGGACGGACTTTTCTGCGGTCTTTCGCGGTACCGCGCCCAATTTAGGAACGCGAACAAATTCAGTCTCTTAGCGACAATTGCCCGACACCTTCAGGGGCCGGAGTAAAGTTTCAACCCCCGGAGGTCACCGAACACCGATGTCGTACCGACGCTGCTTTGCGGCCGGTTCCGCCCGCCACGGTTTCTCTCACTTGCCTGTTCCTGGTGCAGGTTTGCGCCTTTTTGGCGCATATTTGGTGTCCGTTCGTTTTACAACCTGGAATACACTGCTGCAATGAAGGAGGGCGCGGCGCACGTAAGATTCCGTTTGGCGCCTTTCTCAGCGGCGGGAATCCCGCTAATGTGTCAGTACAAAACCGAATAAGAGTCGCTTGATGACCGAAGAACATAAACCCACGGGCAAACCAGCCAGGGAACCATCTCCCCCGGGAAAGCCCATGAGCTTCGCCGCCCGGCACGAATGGACGCTGGTCGGCCTGCTTGCCATCCTCACTTTCATCCTGGGTTGCGTGGGTTATGCCCAGACCATGGCGTTTGCATCTGAGGGCGGCGAGCACACCTGGTGGGACGTCGTATACGCCAGTCTCCAGCTCTATATTTTCGAAGGTCCGGATGCCACCAGCGGCTGGCCGTTGCATCTGCAGCTGGCCCGCGCGCTGGCGCCCATGATCGTCCTGTATGCTGCCGCCTCCGCCGTCTGGAGCCAGGTGGACAAGCAGGTTGCGCTCTATGCATTGCTGTTTCGCAAGCGGCGTTTCGTGCTCATCTGCGGTGTGGGCGAAACCGGCTACCGCATCGCCAAGGATTATTGCCTGAACAGCGACAAGCGCGTGGTGGTGATCGACAAGGACTCCACGAATGCCATGGCGGCGGAGCTGGAGCATCTCGGCGCGCTGGTCGTGGTCGGAAACGCCATGGATACGCTCGTGCTGCACAATACGCGCGCCGTTTACGCCAAGGAGATTTTCCTGTGTACCAGCGATGACAAGGCCAACATCGCCATCGCCAAGAATGTCGAGCGCCTGTCCCGGGGGGTCAGTGACAAGGAGGCTCTACGTCTCGAGTCAGTAGCGGAGCGCTATGAACAGGCCATTGCCGGCGAGCCGCCGCACCTCGGTCTGCGTTGCTTCATGTGTGTGGATTCACCGGACCTGTACGAGGTTTTCAGCTCCCACTCGTTTTTCGAGGCCAACAGTTCGCGCTTTGCAATCCGGGTGTTCAACCGGCGGGAAACGATGGCACGAAACATATTCCGGCACTGCGCGCCTGATATCTACTACCGGCCCGTCGATAGAACCAGTGACCCCATGCACATCCTGTTTGTCGGCTTCCAGGCACTGGGTCGTGAAATGATTCTGCAGACGGCCCTGACTGCCCACTACACCGATTTCCGCCTCCCGAAAGTGACCGTGTTGTGCCGGGAGGAGTTCCGGGACCAGGTAGCCCGGTTCCAGCACCGGTATCCGCACCTGGAAAAAACGGTCGACATCACGTTCGTATTTGCCGACGCGATGACCATTACGGCGGAACAGTGGAACGAGATGCAGAAGGGTTTGCCCTTCAGCGTTGCCTATGTGGCGATGAAGGAGGATGTGGAGAGTATCCTGTCGGCGCGAAGACTCAACCGACTGCGACGCCTGGACGGCAAACCTCCGCTGAACTTCGTCGTCTGCCTGAACCAGCAGAACTTTCTCGCCGAAATCATCGACGACGACTTCCTCCCGATCTCACTGGACAAGCGTCCCCTGCCGGATTTCGAGCCCATCGAATATTTCGAAACCCTCGATGAAACCATATCCATTGCGGTGGTCGTCAACGAGGCGCTGGACA
>JAHEEV010000014.1 GCA_024640505.1 Halieaceae bacterium | reverse complement strand
TCTTCTCGCCGGCCACGTAGACCCCCGGCGCGGCAGGATCCGGGGCAGCCTCGATACCGTACTCCGCCAGCAGAGCCACGATGCTGCGCTCGATCAGGTCCACCAGGTCGCGCACCCCCAGACCGCGACGCCGCAGGTCCACCAGCAGGTAGATCACCCACTGGCCGGGTCCGTGGTAGGTCACCTGGCCACCGCGATCCACCTGAATGACCGGAATGTCATCCGGCGCCAGGAGATGTTCCGCCCTGCCCGCCTGCCCCTGGGTAAAAACCGGCGGATGCTGCAGCAGCCAGAGCTCATCGGGTGTATCGTCACCGCGGGAATCGGTGAACGTTTTCATGGCCTGCAGGGTGGGAGCATAGTCGACCACCCCCAGTTCCCTCAGGATGGGACCGGACACTAAATCACCATCTGCACCAGGCCGGTGGACAGGAGATCCTGGTGCAGGGCCTCCAGTTGCTCCGCCCCGGTGGCGGTGATGATGATGGTGATCGCGGTGAAGGTGCCCTTGCTCGAAGCCCTGACGCTGATGGTCTCCTGGTCAAAACCGGGGGCATGACGCTCGAAGACTTCGACGACGACCGTTTCGAACTCTTCGACATTTCGACCCAGCACCTTGATCGGGTAGTCACACGGGAACTCTATCTTCGGCGGTTCCTGCTGCGGCATGCCCGGGGACCCCGTCAGGCCTTGAAGAAGCTGGCGATCCACATGAGGATCGTGTCCCAGAGGCGTGCGAAAAAGTTGCCGGGCTCTACCGCCTCCAGCGCCACCAGAGGGGCGCGGAATACCGTCTCCCCGTCCAGGGTCAACTGCACCGAGCCCACGGCATCTCCCACGGCGAGCGGCGCCACCAGGTCGCCCTCCACGGAAACGACGGTAGTGAGCAGTTTGGACTTGCCGCGGGGCAGCGTGAGGACCGTTTCATCCAGCAGTCCCACGGGAACGTAATCCTGCGCACCTTTCCAGACCCGCGCGGAATCCAGTTCCTGGCCCGGCTCGAACTGGGTGACGGTTTCATAAAAACGGAAGCCGTAGTTGAGCAGGCCGCGGGTCTCGTTCTTGCGGGCGTTTTTACTCTTGGTGCCCAGCACCACGGAAATGAGCCGCATGCCCCGGCGCTCGGCAGATGCCACCAGCCCGTATCCAGCCTCCTCGGTATGCCCGGTCTTGAGGCCATCCACGGTCGGGTCCTCAGCCATCAGCGTGTTGCGATTGTACTGACGGATCCCGTTGTAGGTGAATTCCCGCTCTTTGTAGATAGGGTAGTGCTCGGGGTGATCCACGATGATCGCCTTCGCCAGGGTGGCCAGGTCACGGGCAGTCGTCATGTGTTCCGGGTGGGGCAGACCGTGCGAGTTGACGTAGTAGGTGTCGACCATACCCAGCGCTTCGGCCTGGGCGTTCATCATCTCGGCAAAGGCCGATTCAGTGCCCGCCAGGTATTCGGCCACCGCCACGCAGGCGTCATTCCCCGAGGAGATAATGATACCGCGCTCCAGATCCTCCACCGAGACATCCTTGCCCGGCTCGATCCACATCAGTGAGGAGCCGACGAACAGTGGATTCTGCGACCAGGCGTTGCGGCTCACAGGCACCATGTCGCTTTGCTTGACGCGACCGGCACTGATCTCGTTGGAGAGGATATAGCCCGTCATCATCTTGGTCAGGCTCGCGGGGGGCAGTGGCAGGTCCGCATTGTGCTCCGCCAGCACTGCCCCACTGCCGGCGTCCATCAGGATATAGGCCTCTGCGGCCACCTGCGGAGGCGAGGGTACGATACTGGCTGCCAGAACAGCGGGAGTGGCAACGGCCAATAGCAGAACGAGCACGAATCGGATCATAAAGACGGGGACCATGGGAATTGAATCAGACCGCGGGAATGGTAACCCATGCGACCTTCAAGCGAAAGAATCAGGGCAGCGGTTGACCGGAGTCGTAACCGCTTGCCTGCAGGCGTTGCTGCAGGGCCAGCAATTCCTCAGTGTCCGAGACCGGTCCGACGCGCACCCGATAGAGGAGGTTTTCACCGGCCTGAACCGGGCTGATAAAAACCGGTGCGGCGAGAAACTGCTGCAGTTCTCCCTGTAACTGCCGGGCGGACGCCTCGGAACCGTAAGCGCCGAGTTGCAGGTAACGGTAGGTGCCGCTGGTGGTATTGCGTCGGTCGTCGATACCGGTAATATCGAGCACCGCCACCTCTACCGGCGCCGTACCCTTCTCCATATAACCCAGCTTGACGGCGGCGCCATAGGAAAGATCGATCAGGCGGTCCGCGTGGAAGGGGCCGCGATCGTTGACGCGGACCACGATGCTCTTCCCGTTATCCAGGTTGGTCACCCTGGCATAGCAGGGTATCGGGAGGGTTTTGTGGGCCGCCGATGCCTGGTACAGATCGAAGATTTCACCGTTGGATGTCTCGTGCCCGTGAAATTTCGTGCCGTACCAGGAGGCAGTTCCCCGCTCCCGGTAATCACCGAAGTCCTCCAGGACCTTGTAGGTCACGCCATTGATCGTGTAGGGGCTGATGTTGCCCGCCCGCAGGATCGGGTCGGGCCGCGGCACCGCGTCAGCCACATCGTCCGGGGCGATGGACCTGGGAGGGGCTCCATCATAGGCATCCGGATAGCGTGAAACCGGTGGCTCGGGAGCCGAGCAGGCGGCGATGATCGCCGCCACAGCGGCCATCAACACCAGCGTGGCGCGGGCCATCACTGGCCCACCCGCCCCGCGATACGTTCGCTGAGTTGATAGACGCTCATGGCATACATGGCACTGTGGTTGTAGCGCGTGATGACATAGAAATTGTGCAGGCCCAGCCAGTACTCGCGGCCTTTCTCCAACTCAAAGTCCATGGCGATGGCCAGGGACTGGGGATCCAGATCATCCGCGGGAACGATCCCTGCAGCGGCAAATTCCGCGAGGGTAAACGTCGGCACCAGATCCTTGCGCGAGCGTACAAACCACTCCTCGCCGACCCCATCGGCCACTGTAGCGGCCGACACGACCGGCCCGCCCGGACGCCAGCTGTGCGCCTTGAAATAATTGGCCACGCTGCCGATGGCATCCACGGGGTTGTTCCAGATATCCGTCACGTCATCCCCGTCAAAGTCGACCGCGTAGCTGCGATAGCTGCTCGGCATGAACTGGCCATAGCCCATCGCCCCCGCATAGGAGCCTTTGGGCACCAGGGGATCAACGCCCTGTTCCCGGGTGAGGACCAGAAAGTGTTTCAACTCCTGGGTAAAGAAATCCGAACGCTTTGGATAGTCGAAGGCCAGGGTGGACAGTGCATCGATGACCCGGTAACTGCCGGTAATGCGCCCGTAGAAGGTTTCCACACCGATGATGGCGACGATCATCGCGGCCGGCACGCCCGTCTCCCGTTCCGCCCGCTCCAGAGTTTCCCGGTGTTCCCGGAAAAAGGCCTCGCCCTCGGCCTCACGCTTGTCGGTGAGGAAAATCTGGCGGTACTCGTACCACGGCTTGGTCTTCTCCGCGGGCCGCGCGATGGCCTCCAGGATATCGCCCTTGCGCTCTGCAGCGGCAAATACCCGTTCGAGTTGTTGCCGGTCGAAGCCCTCCGACTGCACCAGTTCGTCCATCAACCTGGCCGCGGCAGGGTTACCCTCGTAGGTATCGGCTGCACAGGAGACATTGGCCCACAGGGAGACCAGGATCAGGGCGATTCTCAGGCATGCTGACATAGACTGCGACTCATTGTTGTAGTGTGCCGGTATTCAGCGGGGGCCGGTGAGGCAAATCACGTGGCCACCATGCGTTTTTCCGTACTGATCGCCATCAGCAGGCCGAATCCGGCCATCAATGTGACTACTGACGTGCCACCCGCACTCACCAGGGGCAGAGGTACACCCACCACCGGCAACATCCCGGCGACCATGCCCATATTAACAAAGATGTACACGAAAAACGTCAGCGTCAGGCTGCCGGCCATCATACGGCCGAAGCTGGACTGGGCGTGGACTCCGATCCAGAAGCCCCGCAGCAGGATCAGCAGGTAGATACCCATCAGCATCAGGACGCCGCGCAGCCCGAACTCCTCTCCCAGCACGGCAATAATGAAATCCGTGTGGCTTTCGGGCAGGAAATCCAGCTGCGACTGGGTGCCGTTCATCCAGCCCTTGCCCTGCCAGCCGCCGGAGCCGATGGCGGTCTTGGACTGGATGATATTCCAGCCCGCGCCCAGCTTATCGCTCTCGGGATTGAGCATGGTGAGTATGCGCTGTTGCTGGTAATCCTTCAGCACGAACATCCACATCGGCCAGGCGGACGCCACCGCCAAAATCACTGCGCCTACCATGTAGCGCCAGCCGATGCCCGCCATGAAGAGGACGAACAGGCCGCTGGCAGCGATCAACAGGGCCGTACCCAGGTCCGGCTGCTGCAGGATAAGCGCGGCGGGCAACCCGACGATCCCGAGCGCCACGATCACGTGATTGAGGCGCGGCGGCAGGATCCGGTCCGCCAGGTACCAGGCCACCGCCATCGGTACCACCAGCTTCATGATTTCGGAGGGCTGGAAGCGAAACCCACCGATGGACAACCAGCGCTGCGCTCCCTTGGCCCCCACCCCGACGAACATCACGGCCACCAGGGTGGCGACACCGACGAGATAAAACCAGGGCGACCAGCGGGTGAAGCGCTCCAGGCTGATCTGTGCGGCGACAATCATCACCACGTAGGAAACCAGAAAATAACGCCCCTGGCGGATCACGGCCCCCATGTCCTTGCCGGAAGCGCTGTAGAGCACAAACAGGCCGTAGACCGTCAGCACCATCAGCAACAGCAGCAGGGGCACGTCGATATGGAAACGCGAGGCGGTGCTGGGAGGGCGGGCCAGGTCGGCAGAACCCTGGTGCGGCATCTGTCGGACGTAGTCGCCCATCAGCCGGCCTCACCGAGCAGCCAGGTATCGATGACCTTGCGGGCAATGGGGGAGGCAGCTGAACTCCCACCGCCATTCTCCACGATGATGGCCACCGCAATAGTCGGTGACTCCTGGGGGGCAAAGGCGATGAACAGGCCGTGATGCCGATGCCGCTCGGCGACCTCCTCCTCCTTGTAGACCGCATTCTGGGCAATGCCGATCACCTGCGCGGTACCCGTTTTCCCCGCCATATGGTACTGGATATCACGGGAGAGCTTCTTGGCAGTGCCTCGCTTGCCGTGGACGACTTCCAGCATACCCCCGTGCACCGCGTCCCAATTCTGCTCGCTGGCCACCAGCGGCTCCAGCAGGGGTGCAGGCGCCGGTTCACCGTCGATAGCCCACAGCATTCGCGGCACCCGCCGTTCACCGCGACTGGCCAGGACCGTCGTCGCCACGGCCAGTTGCAGCGGTGTGGTCAGCATGTAACCCTGCCCAATCCCGGCACTGAGTGTCTCCCCGGGATACCAGGGCTGGGCCATGGCGTCGCGCTTCCACTGCGTGGAAGGCAGCACGCCGCGGCGCTCGTTGGTGGTATCGATGCCGGTGCGGTGTCCCAGGCCGAAATCATCCAGGTAATCGTGCATGCGATCGATGGTGAGACGGCGGGCCAGGTCGTAGAAATAGACGTCGCAGGATTCGGCGATAGCCATGCGCAGGTCGACCTTGGGCGCGTGGCCGGTACCGCGAATGCGGAGAATCCAGTCCCTGTAGCGACGGGAATCCCCGGGCAGCCGGTACCAACCAGGGTCGGCTACGGTGGTCTCCGGCGTGACCAGGCCGGATTCCAGACCGGCCAGACCCATCATCGGCTTGACCGTGGAGCCGGGCGGATACTGTCCCTGCACCGCTCGATTGAACAGGGGCACATCCGGGGAATCGCGCAGGGCGCTGTAGTCCGCCGAGCTGATGCCGTTGACAAACAGGTTGGTGTCGAACCCCGGGGTGGACACCAGCGCGAGTATCCCGCCGGTGACCGGGTCCACGGCTACCACGGCGCCACGGCGGTCCCCCAGGGCATCGAAAGCCGCCTGTTGCACACGGATATCCAGATGCAGGGTGAGATCCGCACCTGGTGTCGGATCGTGACGCTCCAGCACCCGCAGCACCCTGCCGTGGGCATTGGTCTCGACGTTCTGGTAACCGACGGTGCCGTGAAGTACATCCTCGTAGTACTTCTCCACCCCGACCTTGCCCACGTGAAACGTGCCCCGGTAGTTGGACTCGTCCAGTTCAAACGCCTCCCGCTCATTGATGCGACCGACATAACCCAGGGCATGGGAGAAGAGTTCGCCGTGGGGGTAGTGGCGCAGCAACTGTGCGTCCACGACCACTCCCGGCAGGCGGTAGCGGTTGACCGCAAGGCGGGCCCGCTCTTCCTGGTTCAGGCGGAAACGCAGGGGTACCGCCTCGTAGGGGCGCCGACGCGCCAGCTTCTTGTGAAAATTATCCAGGTCACTCTCGGAGACCGGCACCAGGTCCTGCAGTTCCTGCAACGTGGTCTCCAGGTCCGGCACCTGCTCCCGCACAATGGAGAGCATATAACTGGGGCGGTTGTCAGCCAGCAGTACCCCGTTGCGGTCAAAGATCAGGCCCCGCTTGGGCGGCAGGGGCTGCAGCTGGACACGATTGCGTTCCGACTGGGTGCGGTAGGTCTCATAAGAGGTGATCTGCAGGCTGTAATAGCGTATCAGGATAGCGGCCAGCAGCCCCAGCACCACCACCATCGCAACGGCGGTTCGGGCGCTGAAGGTCCGGATCTCCCGCAATGGGTCCTTGAGGGCGATATGCCTGGGCATCTAAACGCTTTGCCTTGCCTGAACTCTGGCGCCTGCTGTCACTAATGACTACTCGCGATGATAAGGGTGGTTGACGGTAATTGTCCAAGCGCGATAAAGCTGCTCGGCCAACAGGATCCGCACCAGGGGATGCGGCAGTGTGAGCGCACTGAGGGACCAGCACTGATCCGCCCGCTGCAGGCATGCCTCGTCCAGCCCGTCCGGCCCCCCTATCAGCAGGCTGTAATTGTCACCGGACATCTGCCAGGCCTCCAGCTGCCTGGCAAGCTGCTCGGTCGAGAGTGATTTTCCATCGACATCCAGGGCAATGACCCGGTCAGCTGCAGGAATTGCCTTCAGCATCTGTGCCCCCTCCCTGGCGCGCAACTGCCCGGTGTTCCTGTCCTTGCCCCGCCGGGCCAGCGGAATTTCGCGCCATTCGATTTTCAGCTCGCGGGGCATGCGTACCGAGTAGTCCGCCACACCCTGCTCCACCCAGGCGGGCATCCTGGTACCGACCGCTACCACACTGACGCGCATCAGCCGGAAACGTCAGGCTGCACCCAGAGGCGCTCCAGATCATAGAAATCCCGAGTTGCCGGTAACATGACATGCACCACGACATCGCCGAAGTCCACCAGCACCCACTCGCCTGCATCCTCGCCCTCCACACCGAGCGGACGCACCCCCTCCTTCTTGGCCTCCATGCAGACGTTGTCCGCCAGGGACTTCACATGGCGGTTCGACGTGCCGCTGGCGATCACCAGGTAGTCTGTCACGTCGGTCAGTCCGGTGACGTCGAGGGTTACCGTGTTCACCGCCTTGAGATCGTCGAGCGCCTCGACGACCAGTTGCTTGAGCGTATCGGCTTCCATGCGCCTAGCCTAATGTCCTTTGCATAAAGTGCAATCCCTCTTCATTGATACAGGTTGTGGCGGTGAATATAACCCAGCACCGGGTCCGGGAGCAGGTAACGGGGCGAGTGACCTGCGGCAAGCATCTGCCGTATCTCCGTCGACGATATCTGGAGTGGCCGCAGCTCCTCCACCAGGATGCCACCCGCGGGGCGCAGTCGCAGCGCGGACGCCTCAGCCACGCAGCGCGAGGATAGCCACGCGGCCACCTCGCCGGCAGCCGGCAGCTCCCAGCCCGGGCGTGCGATAACCACGATATGGGCCCAGTCCAGCAGCTCCCCCCAGCGATGCCAGCCGGTAATATCCAGCAACGCATCGCAACCCATGACCAGGCACAGGCTGCGCTGCTCGCCCAACTCGGCACGCAGCTCGACCAGGCTGTCGATGGTGAAGGATTTGCCCGCACGGTGGAGTTCCCGCGCGTCGCAGTGGAGGCGGGGCTCGCCCGCCACCGCCAGCTTCACCATGGCGCAGCGATGCTCCGCACTGCAGTTCGGCAGCTCCCGGTGGGGCGGCACCGCGCAGGGCATAAGCCGCAACTGTTCCAGCCCCAGCCGTTCGACCAGCTCGAGCGCGGAGCGCAGATGACCATAATGCACAGGATTGAACGTGCCGCCGAGAACCCCCACCGGGAGGGCGGCTTCAGCGGCATGGCTCAAGTGCGGACCTGCCCCGCACCCAGGACCACGTATTTCCGGGAAGTAAGTCCCTCCAGTCCCACGGGACCACGGGCATGCAGCTTGTCCGTGGAAATGCCGATCTCCGCACCCAGACCATATTCGAAGCCATCGGCAAAGCGGGTGGAGGCATTGACCATAACCGAACTGGAATCGACCTCCCGCAGGAAGCGCATGGCGCGACCGTGGTCACGGGTGACAATCGCATCCGTGTGCAGCGAACTGTAGGTGTTGATATGCGCAATGGCCTCGTCCAGGCCGCTGACGACTTTGACCGCCAGCACCGGACCGAGGTACTCCTCGTGCCAGTCGTCCTCCGTGGCGGGGATGGCATCCGGCAGCAGGGCGCAGGTCTGCTCGCAGCCGCGCAACTCGACCCCGGCGGCGGCGAAAGCCGCAGCCAGTCGCGGCAGGTTGCCCGCCGCCATGGACTGCGCCACCAGCAGGGTCTCCATGGTATTGCAGGTACCATAGCGCTGGGTTTTGGCATTGACGGCAATCGCCAGGGCCATCTCCTCGTCGGCGCCATCGTCAATATAAACGTGGCAGACACCATCCAGGTGTTTGATGACGGGCACCTTTGCCTCGGCGCTGATGCGCTCGATAAGACCCTTGCCACCCCGCGGCACGATCACATCCACATAATCGGGCATGGTGATCAGCTGGCTGACAGCCGCCCGGTCGGCGGTCTCCACCACCTGTACCGCCGCCGCGGGCAGGCCGGCAGCCTCGAGCCCCCGGGTGAGGCAGGCGGCGATGGCACAGTTGGACGCGAGCGCCTCGGAGCCCCCGCGCAGAATCGTCGCGTTGCCGGCTTTCAGGCACAGGCTGGCCGCCTCCACGGTTACGTTGGGACGGGATTCATAAATAATGCCGATGACGCCCAGGGGCACCCGCATGCGGCCCACCTGGATGCCACTGGGGCGGGTGTTGAGGTCGGTGATGCTGCCCACGGGATCGGGCAGGGCCGCCACCTGGGCAAGCCCCTCGAGCATGGTGTCGATGCGCGCGGGCGTCAATTCAAGGCGATCCAGCAGGGGTGCATCCAGCCCCCGGGACCGACCACGCTCCATATCCCCGGCGTTGGCCTCCGCCAGCGCGGCCCGGGCTCCATCGAGGGCGTCCCGGGTGGCAAGCAGGGCCTCGTTGCGGGCCGCCGTGGAGGAGGCGGCAACCTGCCGCGAAGCCGTCCTGGCGGCCCGACCGAGCCCCGTCATGTACTGTTCAACGTCCATCCGGATGTGCCCCGAAAGCGACAAAATCGCGATTATACCTGAAGCCCCCCCGGGATGTGCTAAGCTCCAGCGCGAAAGCAATCGCGGAGACCCGATGAGCCGCCACCCTGAATTAGAGTTCTTCTACGACTGCTCCAGCCCCTGGACCTACTTTGCCTTCACCCGCGCCATACCCATGGCGGAACGGCTCGGGATACCCATCCGCTGGCGCCCCATTCTCGTCGGCGGTGTGTTCAACGCGGTCAACCGGGAGCTCTATGCGCAGCGGGAGGACGCTTTTACCAATCCCGCCAACAAGCGCAAAATGGACTACTACCTGAAAGACATGCAGGACTGGGCACGCCTGTGCGGAGTCACGATCAACCTGCCCCCCGGGCACCCGATCAGCAGCGTCAAGGCGATGCGGGGCGCTTTCTACGCGCAGGAGCAGGACCGGTTGGTACCCTATTCACGGGACGTGTTCGAGACCTACTGGGGAGGCGACAATCCCGACATCGCCAGCGATGTCGTGCTGGCGGACGTCTGTGCCAGGGTCGGCCTGGATTCGGGGGCTTTCTTCACGGCCATCAACGACCCGCACTACAAAAGCCTGCTGCGCCGGAATACTGATGAGCTCATTGCCCGCGGAGGCTTCGGCTCACCGACCCTGTTCGTCGACGGCGACGACATGTACTTCGGCAATGACCGCCTGCCGCTGGTCGAGTACCGCCTGCGCGGACTGATGGATAACGGGGATTGAACGCCCGACCTACTCTGTCGCCTGCTGGGCAACGGCATCCTTGATCAGGGTCTGCAGCTCGCCGCTCTCGAACATCTCGGTGACGATGTCACAGCCGCCGATCAGCTCACCGTCCACCCACAGCTGGGGGAACGTGGGCCAGTTGGCATACTTGGGCAGATTCGCGCGGATCTCGGGGTTGGAGAGTATGTCCACGTAGGCGAAGCGCTCGCCGCAGCCCATCAGGGCCTGCACCGTGCGCGCGGAAAATCCGCACTGGGGCTGGTTGGGAGAGCCTTTCATGTAGAGCAGAATGCTGTTGGTCTCGATCTGCTCTTTAATCGTGTCGAAAATATCCATTACCTGTCCTGTACCTCTGCCATCGGGCCTGTATCCAACCCCGGGTGCAACATCACGCGGGGCCGCCATTCTAACCCATTATGACAACAAAATATGCCCGGTCGTTCCCCCGGATTGCCAAGCCCCGTTGATGGGGATATCATTCGCTTTTCATAGGCAGCTCCAGCTGCCTTTTTGCGTTTTCTGGGAGAGAGAAATGTCGGCGTTGATGCAGACCTATGCCCGGTTACCGGTGACCTTCAGTCACGGGGAGGGCGTCTACCTCTACGATAGCGAGGGGCGGCGCTACCTGGATGGCATTTCGGGCATCGCCGTCAACGGACTCGGGCACGCCCACCCGGCGGTAACCCGCGCCATCCGCGAGCAGGCGGACAAGCTGGTCCATACATCGAACCTCTACCGTATCGAGAGCCAGGAGCAGTTGGCCGCCGCCCTGGCGGACGTGTCCGGGATGGAGAGCTGCTTCTTCGGCAATTCCGGTGCCGAGGCCAATGAGGCCGCTATCAAGCTCGCCCGCCTGCACGGCCACCGGCGCGGCGTCAAAAAGCCCGCCATCATCGTGCTGGACGGGGCCTTTCACGGTCGCACCCTGGCCACCCTCAGCGCCACAGGCAATCGCAAGATACAGGCCGGATTCGAGCCCCTGGTCGCGGGGTTCATTCGGGCACCCCGCGACGACGCGGAGGCCCTGCGCCAGATCGCCGCCAATAATCCCGATGTGGTGGCCGTACTGCTGGAGCCCATCCAGGGTGAAGGAGGCGTAAGGCCCCTGGATGGCGACTACCTGGGCGAGGTGCGCCAGATCTGCGACGATCACGGCTGGCTGCTGATGCTGGACGAGGTGCAGACCGGTAACGGCCGCACCGGCACCTATTTCGCGTGCGAGGGACTGGGACTGGTCCCGGACGTCATCACCACCGCCAAGGGCCTGGCCAACGGCGTGCCCATTGGCGCCTGCCTGGCGCGCGGCGAGGCCGCACACACACTGGGCGCCGGCCAGCACGGCTCGACCTATGGTGGCAATCCCCTGGTCTGCGCCGCCGCCCTGGCGGTGATCAGCACCATTACGTCAGAGGGGCTGTGTGATAACGCCACCGCCATGGGCAACATCATCACAGAAACCCTGATGGCGGATGCGGCAGCACCGAAAATCCGCGAGATTCGCGGCCGCGGCCTGATGATCGGTATCGAGCTGCAGCGGGATTGCGGCGAACTGGTCACCCGGGCACTGGACGCAGGGCTGCTCATCAATGTCACCGCGGGGAATACCGTGCGGCTGCTGCCGCCGCTGGTGATCAACGAAGCGGAAGCCCGCGAGCTGGCAGAGGGCGTAGCCCGGCTGATCCGGGACTTCGACTAGGCCCGACAAAATGACGAGGCGGTAGCAAACATGTCCAATCCCAGGCACTTCCTGACACTGATGGACTTCAGTCCGGCAGAACTGCAACAGATCATTCAGCGCGCCATCGAGATGAAACGCGACCACCGGGCCGGAGCCGACCAGCGTGACTTTCCCGGCGCCGTGCTGGCCATGATCTTCGCCAAGTCCTCCACCCGCACCCGGGTCTCCTTCGAGGCGGGTATGGCCCAGCTCGGGGGGCACGCCATGTTCCTCTCCCCCCAGGACACGCAGCTGGGGCGTGGCGAACCCATCGAGGACAGCGCACGGGTCATCTCATCCATGGTGGACATCGTCATGATCAGGACCTTCGGTCACGACATCGTGGAACGCTTTGCGGCCCACTCCTCGGTACCCGTCATCAACGCCCTGACCGACGACTACCACCCCTGCCAGCTGCTGGCGGACATGCAGACCTGGGTGGAACAACGGGGCAGCATCGCCGGCAGGCGCGTGTGCTGGGTCGGCGATGGCAACAATATGTGCCAGTCCTACATCAACGCGGCGCGCCAGTTCGACTTTGAACTGCGCATTGCCTGCCCAGCGGGCTTCGAGCCATCCGCCGACCTGGTGGCTGCCAACGCCGACCGCGTCAGTGTGGTTCAGGATCCGTTCGCGGCTGCCGACGGCGCCGATCTGGTGGTGACGGATGTGTGGGCTTCCATGGGCCAGGAGGAGGAGGAGCAGGAGCGGGCGGTCCAGTTCGCCCCCTACCAGGTGAACGCGGAGCTGATGAGCCACGCCGCCAAAGACGCGCTCTATATGCACTGTCTGCCGGCCCACCGCGGCGAGGAGATCAGTGCCGAGCTGATGGATGCGCCGGACTCGGTCATCTGGGAGGAGGCGGAAAACCGCCTGCACGCCCAGAAAGCGCTGATGGAAACCCTGCTGCTCGCCAATCGCTGAGGCCTGCCGCTGAGCGTAAGAACAGAATCTTATAAAAACACCGGGTTGTTATTAGAATAAATTCAAACCGGCTCGCACCCGGCCTCCCGACCGGCCAGCGAGTCGGGCAATTCAGTCGGTCCGCGGGCTACACGGTTAGTAGGTACAGACACACCCCGCTATCAACATCTTATCCACAGAATAAACCCAGCCTAATGCCCTTGCATTGTGCCTGCACCCGCATTATCTTGTATCGGAACCAGTCAGGGACCCCAAGATGTGGGGTTTGACGGCCAAAATAGCGTCAATAATCGCAGTACAGGGCCGTCCAACGGGCCAACCGCCCGATGGGGAAACTTTCAGACAAACACCCATGCATCCGGATCCTCCCGGGACGTGATGTGATTCGACAGCAGTAAATGCGGTAACCCAGAAAAATAAGGCCAAGAGCCACCACTTCGGAGACGACATGCAAACAGAGACCAACCAGCCCGGCGCCACTGCCGAAACAGCCACCCCTCCCCAACAGAACACCGCCGTCAGCGGGAACATCGCCGCCACGGCGCCCGGACAGCTGCGCGTCATCAAGCGCAATGGCACCGTCGTGCCCTTCGAGGACAGCAAGATCTCGGTGGCCATTACCAAGGCCTTCCTGGCGGTGGAAGGCGGCACTGCGGCGGCCTCCAGCCGCATCCACGAAACCGTGGCCAAGCTCACCGAGCAGGTCACCGCGACATTCAGGCGGCGCATGCCCTCCGGGGGCACCATCCACATCGAGGATATCCAGGACCAGGTCGAACTGTCACTGATGCGGACGGGAGAGCACAAGATTGCCCGGGACTACGTGATCTATCGGGAGGAGCAGGCCCGCAAACGCGCCGCCAAGGCCGCCCTGTCCCAGGAAACACAGGATGCGGCGGGCGGTATTAACGTGGTCCAGCCTGACGGCAGCCGCATCCCGCTGGACCTGGAGCGCCTGCACACCGTGGTGAGCGAAGCCTGCACCGATCTGGCGGATGTCAGCGAGGCGCGCATCCTCGACGCGGCGTTGAAAAATCTCTACGACGGTGTCACCACCCAGGAGTTGAGCACCTCCCTGGTGATTACCGCCCGCACCCTGATCGAGCAGGAGCCGAATTACTCCTACGTGGCCGCCCGCCTGCTCAGCGACACGCTTCGCGCCGAGGCACTGTCCTTCCTGGGCGTGGCCCAGAGCGCCACCCAGGGCGAGATGTCGACCCTGTACGCCCAGGCGCTGTCCGCCTACATCGCGAAGGGCGTAGCGCTCGAGCTGCTGGCGCCCGAGCTCCGGGAGTTTGACCTGGAGCTGCTCGGCAGGGCCCTGTTGCCAGAGCGGGACCTGCAGTTCACCTACCTGGGCCTGCAGACCCTCTACGACCGTTACTTCATCCACTCGGACGGCACCCGCTTCGAACTGCCCCAGATTTTCTTCATGCGGGTTGCCATGGGCCTGGCGGTGGAAGAAGCCGACAAGAACGCGCGGGCCATCGAGTTCTATGAGTTGCTTTCCTCGTTCGACTATATGAGCTCCACCCCCACCCTCTTCAACGCCGGCACCCTGCGCCCGCAGCTGTCCTCCTGCTACCTGACCACGGTACCGGACGACCTGCACGGCATCTATGGCGCCATCCAGGACAATGCCATGCTGTCCAAGTTCGCTGGCGGGCTGGGCAATGACTGGACCCCGGTGCGCGCATTGGGCGCCTATATCAAGGGTACCAATGGCAAAAGCCAGGGCATCGTGCCCTTCCTGAAGGTGGTCAACGATACCGCTGTGGCCGTCAACCAGGGCGGCAAGCGCAAAGGCGCCGTCTGCTCTTACCTGGAGACCTGGCACCTGGACATCGAGGAATTTGTCGAGCTGCGCAAGAACACCGGCGATGACCGCCGTCGCACCCACGATATGAACACCGCCAACTGGATTCCCGACCTGTTCATGAAGCGGGTGTTCAACAGTGAGGACTGGACCCTGTTCTCCCCCAACGATGTGCCCGACCTGCACGACCTGTACGGCAAGGCCTTTGAAGAGCGCTATGCCCAGTACGAGGCAATGACCCGCAACGGTGAGCTGAAACTGTTCAAGACCGTGAAGGCGGAGAACCTGTGGCGCAAGATGCTGGGCATGCTGTTCGAGACAGGCCACCCCTGGATGACCTTCAAGGATCCCTGCAACCTGCGCTCCCCGCAGCAGCACGTGGGCGTGGTGCACTCCTCCAACCTGTGCACCGAGATCACGCTCAACACCAACCAGGATGAAATTGCCGTGTGCAACCTGGGCTCGGTCAATCTGCCCCAGCACATCGAGAATGGCACCCTGGACCTGGAGAAGCTGCGCAAGACGGTTCGCACTGCAGTGCGGATGCTCGATAACGTCATCGACATCAACTACTACTCAGTACCCCAGGCCAGGAACTCCAACATGCTGCACCGCCCGGTGGGCATGGGTGTGATGGGTTTCCAGGATGCCCTCTACAAGCAGCACCTGGCTTACGGGTCCGAGGCTGCAGTGGAATTCGCCGACCGCTCCATGGAGGCCATCAGCTACTACGCCATCGAGGCCTCCAGCGAACTGGCGGCCGAGCGCGGGGCCTACTCCACCTACCAGGGCTCCCTGTGGAGCCAGGGCATCTTCCCCATCGACTCCCTCGAGCGACTGGTCGAAGAACGCGGCGCAGACTATATCCAGGTGGACCGCAGCCAGTCGCTGGACTGGCCCGCCCTGCGCGAAACCGTCAAGGCCCGCGGCATGCGCAACTCCAACGTGATGGCCATCGCGCCTACGGCAACGATCGCCAATATCACCGGCGTATCCCAGTCCATCGAGCCCACCTATCAGAACCTGTATGTAAAATCGAACCTGTCCGGGGAGTTCACGGTGGTGAACCCCTACCTGGTCAACGATCTCAAAGAGCGGGACCTGTGGGACGGCGTCATGGTCAACGACCTCAAGTACTACGACGGCAGCGTACAGGCCATCGACCGCATTCCCGCAGACCTCAAGGCCATCTACGCCACCGCCTTCGAGGTGGAGCCCCGTTGGCTGGTAGACGCCGCCAGCCGCCGGCAGAAGTGGATCGACCAGGCCCAGTCACTGAACCTGTATATCAATAATGCCAACGGCAAGAAGCTGGACATCACTTACCGCATGGCATGGTACAGCGGCCTCAAGACCACCTACTACCTGCGCTCACTGGCCGCCACCGGGACCGAGAAGTCGACCATCGATACCGGTGCCCTGAATGCGGTATCCAGGGAGACCGCCGCGCCAGCGCCGGTGCCCCAGGCCTGTTCGCTGGATGACCCGGATTGCGAGGCCTGCCAGTAGGCGGGCTTCGGCTTGAGCAGTAATCAATGAAGACCTCAGAAATAAAAGCCAGGGGATAACAACTATGTTGAGTTGGGATGAGTACCATAAGGATGAAACGACCACTGCAAGCGCGGCTCCAGGGGGGCCGGCCATGGCCGGGGCAAAAGCCATGGCACCGGCAGCGCCTGCAGCACCCCGGCCGACGGCACCGCCGCCGGCCGCTCCACAACCGCCCTCCCAGGTGATGATGACCGAGGCGCCCGCAGGGGTGGATGTCGAGGTTACCGTCGATGCCCATGCCGAAGTCAACGTGGCCCGGGCGGCAGAAGCGGTGGAACACATCGACGTCGCTCCCGGCCTGGAAGAGCTGGAGATGGGTGCCGCGCGGGTATCGGTGGACGAGAAGGCCATGATCAACTGCCGTGCCGATCTCAACCAGCTGGTACCTTTCAAGTATGACTGGGCCTGGCAGAAGTATATCGATGGTTGCGCCAACCACTGGATGCCCCAGGAAATCAACATGACCGCCGACGTGGCCACCTGGAAAAGCCCTGACGGCCTGACCGAAGATGAGCGGCGCATCGTCATGCGCAGCCTGGGCTACTTCTCCACCGCGGACTCCCTGGTGGCAAACAACCTGGTGCTCGCGATCTACCGCCTCATCACCAACCCGGAGTGCCGCCAGTACCTCCTGCGCCAGGCCTTTGAAGAAGCCATTCACACCCACGCGTATCAGTACTGCATCGAATCACTGGGCATGGATGAGGGCGAAGTGTTCAACATGTACCGGGAAGTGCCCTCGGTGGCCGCCAAGGCCGCCTGGAGCATCAGCCACACCCACGAACTGTCCGACCCGACCTTCAAAACCGGTACCACGGAGGCAGACCAGATCCTGCTGCGCAACCTGATCGGCTTCTATGCAGTCACCGAGGGCATCTTCTTTTACTGCGGCTTCAGCCAGATCCTGTCGATGGGCCGGCGCAACAAGATGACCGGGGTCGCGGAACAGTTCCAGTACATCCTGCGCGACGAATCGATGCACCTCAACTTCGGTATCGATGTCATCAACCAGATCAAACTGGAAAACCCGCACCTGTGGACCGACGAGTTCAAGCAGGAAGCCATCCAGATGATACTGGAGGGCACCGAGCTGGAGATTCAGTATGCCCGCGACACCATGCCGCGTGGGGTTCTGGGCATGAATGCGGCGATCATGGAAGAGTATCTGCACTTCATTGCCAACCGGCGCCTGTCCCAGCTGGGACTGCCGGAACAGTTCCCGGGAGCACAAAACCCGTTCCCCTGGATGTCGGAAATCATGGACCTGCGCAAGGAGAAGAATTTCTTCGAAACGCGGGTCATCGAATACCAGACCGGGGGCGCCCTGAACTGGGACTGAAAAAAGCCCGTTCGGCTGCCTCTTGATCTCTGGGGGGTGGCTGGGCGGCACCAAGCCGCTGTTGAGAAACAGACCTGAAGAGGAACCGCAGATGGAGAACAACAACAAGCCCCCCACGGAAACAGAGACCATCCTGATGGCGCTGGACCAGATCAGCCAGACCATCGATGTGATGACCAGCGTGGTGGGGCGGCTGCGCACCTATGTTCAACAGCGCGAATCGGCCGCTGCTGGCAAGGCCCGGGACGCCCAGGAAGAGGCCCTGGCCGACCACATTCTGCACTGACAGTATCTCTGTCAGTACCACGTGAGGAGCCGGACCGAACGTCCGCTCCCCATCAGGGCTAACCTGCCCCGAAATCCATCCTCCCGGCCGCGTCCCTCCGCCAGCAGCCTCACCGACCATCCCGCAACGGCCATGAGCCTGCGTGGATTCGAATCAATGTATTCGCTGTAAACTTTTACTTTCCCCACACACCATCGCCCGCTACAATACGGGCCCCGCCAACCGGGGTGGTAACCGGCAGCGCCAGCGATTCAGCGCCGCCCAATGACCCCAACCGCGACGGTCTCCACCAACCCACACAGGACATCGATATGATCTACCAGAGTGACGCGCTCACGGTGAAACGCCTGGAGGGCGATATCGCCGAACTGAATTTCGATCTCAAGGGCGAATCCGTCAACAAATTCGACCAGAATACCGTGTCCAGCCTGACGGCAGCGCTGGATGCACTGGAGGCCGAGAGCGGTATCAAGGGCCTGCTGGTCACCAGCGGCAAACCCGTCTTCATTGTCGGCGCTGATATCACCGAATTCACCAGCCTGTTCGGTGCCAGCAAGGAGGATATCAAGCCCTTCACCGGCACCAATAATGCCAACTTCAACCGGCTGGCAAGCCTGCCCTACCCCAGCTGCGCCGCCATCAACGGCTTTGCCATGGGTGGCGGCCTGGAAATCTGCCTGGCCTGCGACTTTCGTGTCATGAGCAGCGCCGCCAAGGTGGGCCTGCCCGAGACCAAGCTCGGTATTCTGCCGGGTTGGGGTGGCACCGTGCGATTGCCACGTATCATCGGCGTGGACGAGGCGGTGATGTGGATGGCTACCGGGGCAGACAAGCGCGCCGATGAGGCTCTCAAGACCGGGGCGGTAGACGCGGTCGCTGCGCCGGAGCAACTGCGCGAGGTGGCCCTGGCCACATTACAGGGTGGCATTGAGGGCAAACTGGATTACCAGCGGCGCCGGGACGTGAAGCACGGCCCCCTGCCCCTCAACGACACAGAGGCCATGATGTCCTTTTTCACCATCAAGGCGATGGTGGGACAGCAGGCCGGCAAGAACTACCCGGCCCCGGTCAAAGTGGTCGAGGTGATCGAGGCGGCCCGGAGCATGAGCCTCGAGGACGCCCTGGAAGTGGAAGCAGACGGCTTCGCCGAACTGGCCACGACCGATGTGGCCGCCGCCCTGGTGGGTGTCTTCCTCTCTGACCAGTTACTCGGGAAGAAGGCCAAAGACTGGGAAAAAAAGGCCGACAAGAAAATCGAACGGGCGGCCGTGCTCGGCGCCGGTATCATGGGCGGCGGCATCGCCTACCAGTCAGCCTACAGGGGCGTACCCATAAAAATGAAAGACATCGCCCAGCCGGGTCTCGACCTGGGTCTGAGCGAGGCCAACAAATTGCTGGCCAAGCGCGTCGCGCGCGGGCGCATGACCCCCGAAAAAATGGGCGAAGTGCTGAACAGCATCGATCCCATGCTGAACTACGACCGCTTTGACGAGGTCGACATCGTGGTCGAGGCCGTGGTGGAGAACCCGAAGGTCAAGCACGCAGTGTTGGCCGAAACGGAAAAACAGATCAGCCCTGACGCGGTCCTGGCGTCCAACACCTCCACCATTTCCATCACTTACCTCGCTGAGGCGCTGGAGCGACCTGAGAACTTCTGCGGCATGCACTTCTTCAACCCGGTTCACGCCATGCCCCTGGTAGAGGTGATCCGCGGCGAGAAGAGCTCGGATACCGCCATTGCCCGCACGGTGGCTTACGCCAACCAGTTGGGCAAGAAAGCGGTAGTAGTCAAGGACTGCCCCGGATTCCTGGTCAACCGTGTGCTGTTCCCCTACTTCGGCGGCTTCAACATGCTTTTGAGAGACGGCGCCGACTTCCAGGCGGTGGACAAGGTCATGGAGCGCTGGGGCTGGCCTATGGGGCCCGCCTACCTGATGGACGTGGTGGGAATCGATACGGGTGTGCACGCGTCCCAGGTCATGGCCGAGGGCTTCCCCGACCGCATGCAGCCCGACTTCAAAAGTGCCACCGAGGTCATGTTCGAGCAGGAACGTTACGGCCAGAAAAATGGCAAGGGCTTCTATGAATACGCGCCCGACAAGCGCGGCAAGCCCCAGAAAAAGGTTAATGAGGACGTTTACCAGCTCATCGCCCCGGTCGTTGGCGAGCGCACCGAGTTCGAGCGGGAGGACATCATCGCCCGTATGATGCTGCCGATGGCCATCGAAATGGCCCGCTGCCTGGAAGAGGGCATCGTCGGCAGCGCCGCGGAGGCCGACCTGGCCCTCTTGTACGGTGTGGGTTTTCCGCCCTTCCGCGGCGGTATTTTCCGCTGGATGGATACCGTCGGTCTGGCCCATATTGCCGAGGCCTCCGAGAAGTTCGCTGCGCTGGGCAAAGCGTACGAGTTGACCGATGGTATGAAGGCGAAACTCGCCGCCGGCGAACGCTACTACTGAAAAACGGGCTGAATGAGGAGAGATACTGTGAGTTTGAATCCAAGAGAAGCAGTGATAGTCGATTACGCCCGCAGCGCTATGGGGCGTTCCAAGAACGGTTGCTTTCGCAACGTGCGTGCCGATGACCTGTCGGTAGGCGTCATCAAGGGCCTGCTGGCCCGCAATGAGGCACTCGACCCGGCCGAGATCGACGACATGATCTGGGGCTGCGTCCTGCAGCGCGGCGAGCAGGGCATGAACCTCGCACGCATGATCGTGTTGAATGCCGAACTGCCCCACACCGTCCCGGCCCAGACCGTCAACCGCCTTTGCGGTTCCTCCATGTCCGCACTGCAGACTGCGGCGGCCAACATCATGGCCGGCCTGGGGGATGTCTACCTGGTCGGTGGCGTCGAGCACCTCGGCCACCTGCCGATGATGGATGATGTCGACCCGAACCCGCGCATGGGCCGCAGCGTGGCCAAGGCAGCGGGCATGATGGGGATGACGGCGGAGTACCTCGCCCTGATGCATGGCGTCGGCCGCGAAGAGCAGGACAAGTTCGGCCTGCGCTCCCACCAGTTGGCCCACAAGGCGACCGAGGAAGGCAAATTCGCGCGGGAGATCATCCCCATCGAGGGCCACGACGAGAACGGGGCACTGGTGGCGGTGGACCGGGACGAGACGATCCGCCCCGAGACCACCCTGGAAGGGCTCGCCTCGCTACCCCCGGCCTTCAATCCCCAGGGCGGCACCGTCACTGCGGGGCAGTCGTCGCAGATTTCCGACGGCGCCTCTGCCATGCTGATGATGTCGGCGGAGAAAGCCCAGGCGCTCGGCCTTCAACCCATTGCACGGATCAGGAGCATGGCGCTGGCGGGCGTCGATCCCTCCATCATGGGCTATGGCCCTGTACCCTCGACGAAGAAGGCCCTGAAAAAACTGGGCCTGACCATGCAGGACATCGACATGGTGGAACTGAACGAGGCCTTCGCCGCCCAGGCCCTGCCCGTACTCAAGGATCTGGATCTGCTGGACGTAATGGAAGACAAGGTCAATGTGCACGGCGGCGCCATCGCGCTGGGACACCCCTTCGGCTGCTCCGGGACCCGTATCACCGGATCCCTGCTGACAGTGATGCAGGATCGCGACCTGACCCTGGGCGTGTCCACCATGTGTATCGGCCTGGGCCAGGGAATCACCACGGTGGTAGAGCGGATCTGATTCCCCCGGTCGCCCGGCCGACATCCAGCCCGTCCGCCCGGACGGGCTGCCTGCCACTCACTGAAGCTGGCGCAGCATATAATCCACAGCGCCCCTGAGCTCCTCGTCAGTACAATTCTCGCACAGGCCGCGGGGCGGCATGTCGCCGAAACCCTCGATGGTGTGCTGGTACAACACCGCCTTTCCCTTCGCGACGCGATCAGGCCAGTCACCGGGCCTGGATAACTGGGGCACGAGTTCCAGGCCGGCGCTGTGACAGGAGGCACACACCAGCTTGTAGACCGCGGCGCCATTGCGCACTTTGGGACGTTCCAGCGCTGCGTTGTCCGGGTCCCGATAGAGCCGATGGATGCGGCCCCCGTTCTGCACCAGGATATAGATCGAGCCGTCCGCGGCGACTTTCACGTCCCGGACGCGGCCCTTGAGTTCCGCGAGTATCCGCTGTTCCGACTTGATGACGCCGTCCACCAGATCGAGCTTGTTGACGTGGGCGCCCTTCAGGGCACCCACCAGCAGGTCGCCCTCCCACTCCGGGAACATGTCGCCACGGTAAATGGTCAGTGGCGATACGGCAATCGAAGGCAGGTAATAGAACAGGGGCTGCTCCATACCCGGCGCACGGGTGCCACTGCCGATTCGCTGGGTGCTGTAATTGGCCCCGTAGGTTATCGTGGGCCAGCCGTAGTTGGCGCCGCGCCGTATGATGTTGACCTCGTCGCCCCCCATGGGCCCGTGCTCCGTCTCGTACAGCAAGCCACTGACCGCGTCGAAGACCAGGCCCTGCGGGTTGCGAACACCCAGGGCGTAGATGCGGTCATCGACTTCCGGGTCGCCCACGAAAGGATTATCGGAGGGCACTTCGCCGTCCGCGGTGAGGCGGATGATCTTGCCGGTCAGCGTATCCACCAGCTGGGCCTGTTTCTGGCGGGAGCGATCGCCGGTGCCGATGTAGAGATAGCCCGCATCATCGAATTCCAGTGCACCGCCGAAATTGGACGGTGAACCGCCGAAGGGCGTGGCGACAAAAATCTGCTGCACGTCCCTGAGCCGATCACCCTCCAGGACCGCGCGACTGACGGCCGTCGCCCGTTTTTTTGCGTCTTTCCGGGAGAGGACCGCGTGGCTGAAGTAGATGAGCCCGTTGTCGGCAAATCGGGGATGCAGGGCTACATCCATCAACCCGACCTGGCCCACCCCCGATGGTATGTCGGGAAGCCCCTCGACGTTCCTTAATTCACCTCGGGTGAGATTGTAGAGTTTCATGGCGCCGCCGAACTCCGTGATCAACAGTTCGTCCGGCGCCACAAATTCGAAGGCCCAGGGGAAGTCCAGTCCCTTGACGACCTGGTCGAGAATCGCGTCGCGCACATTGATCCAGGCGACGGAGGGGAGATCGCCGTGATAGGGCTTGGGCTGTCCAGGGGCGCGTTTCTCGACATCGCGTTTTTCCAGCTTGCCCGTTGGCGTCAGCCTGGCATCCCGGTCGGCGCTCCTGTACCAGGTGACACCTCCTCCCAGGCCCAGCAGGATCAGGGCAGCCAGGGCCCACATATAGCCGCGTTTCATTCAGTTCCTCGCGATCGGTTGGCAGGAAGTTTTCGCCAACTCATGCTTCCCGGGAGAGCAGTTCGTCGACCTGTTGCAGCGCCCGGATCAGATCTGTGGTGGCTAGCCCCGAACCCCGGAAAAACTCCTCCGCCATAGGCGCAATACCGCAGCGCTCGGGCAGGGCCTGCTCTTCCTCGAGCATCCGGTAAAGCGTGGGCAGAAACACGAACTGCAGCCACTGGGGCAGTGTCAGGGTATCCACACAGAAGGGCTCGGTCGAGGCCAGCGCGCTCTTCGCGGGAGGGATCTTGTCCCACAGGTCCAGCCGCCTGAGCTGTGCCTCGATATCGATCAGTACTTCGGCCACTTCGGTCCGCATGTCACCCCCGTAAAAAAAGGGGCCACCTCCAATCGCAAGCGGCCCGCCCCGAGCCGATCATACCATCTGCACCCGGTGAATGAGCAGTTGCAGGATGACCCTTTGACCTGTGACGCCCATACAGCTAATCTTGCCCTGCGTCGCCATTCTGCGGGTGTAGTTCAATGGTAGAACCGGAGCTTCCCAAGCTTCTAACGTGGGTTCGATTCCCATCACCCGCTCCACTTAACTCATTGTTATCTATGTTTTTTTATGATTGTCCCAACTTTGCACGGGGACCAGTAGACCGTCGAGCGCAATGCTCTGAACATTAGCCGCTTATCCTGACCACCTCATTCAATCGGCCTGTGCACACCCTCATATGAGCTGCCACAGCTCCCAGGCTCCCCACAACACCAGCAAGATTCCGACAGGTCGACCCAGCTGAGCGCCCACCATCAGCACTTTCTCCATCCAGACAAACAAGGCCAGACCGACAATCCAGTACAGATTCATCACCCCACCGACAAATAACAGGGCCATTAGAAACCAGCAGCAGCCAAGGCAATAGAGGCCATGATGTATGCCCATAAGGAGAGCGCCGGATGTTCCGGGCCTGCGATTACGTGTAAGAAAATCAATTGGCGAGCGACAATGGCGTAGACAGGCGTGTTTCATTGGCGAGAGCTGCCAGGCGCCAGCCAGAATCAACAGACTCCCGGTCAGGGCGGTACTGGTGCTTTGCATGCGCATGGAAAGCACACCTTTCTGCTCCAGCCACCACTGCATGCAAACCGCAGCAACGCTGAATACTGCCCAGGCCAACAAGTAACCGAGGGTGAATACCAGGGCACTGCCATAGGGCTGGACTTCGGCCCGGGAGCGACGGTTCAGGGCTGCGGAGAGAAGTATCACCGGCGCTGCAGATGGCAGCATCATCGCGATCATCATGACCCACCACATCACAAACATGGCCAGAAAGTAGGCCGGGCTCCAGTCCACCGGCATGACCATGTCCATATCCATTGAGCTGTCGGGGTGGGTCATTTTTACGGCCGACATACCCAGCCCCGCACCCGTCACAATGAAATACGTGGCAATGAGCGTAGACGCGCACAAGCACACGGTAAGAACCATGCGGTCCCGCTTCAGCAGCGACTCGAGCGGCTGCTGCATAGGAAGAAAAACTCAGGCAACCTGCTTGTTGTACGCCGGGCCTTCGTGGGTGTGCTGGATCAGGCAGATCTGGCCATAAGTACCGTCAAGGTCAAGCTTGATAGCGGCATCACACTTTGTTGTGGCGTCGACTATCTCGGCCGTCTCAAACTCGATGCCGTGTGGAATCTGAATCTTGACCCTATGCGGCGCACCATCCACTGGACTGCGAATGGATTCCGCCGAGGACTCAAGGATACCGTCGATATTCACATGCGCCGTCCTGGCGTCGAGATCCACCTCGTAATCGATGCGCTTAACAAGTGTCTCGTGAATGGTATCGCTCATGGTGGAAAACACCCACCAATGGGTACCCCCTTCCACGGTTTCCTTACCCAGCATGACCTGTTCCATCGCGTGGCGCTGTTCGGAACTCGTTCGATCATCGATAATCAGTTGCAGCTCCCCTTTACCTTCAAAGATGGGGCCAGGCCAGGCAAAAACAGCAGCAACTACCACGCCCTTGAGGTCCACCCCGCCAAATTCACCCTTGTCCACCCTGAATACATCGAAGCCCTGGCAGTTGCCGTAGTTAGGTAAACCTTCAAACTGGCAGGGGCAGGCATGGTCACAGTTACAACTTCCATACTGAATACCTTCCATATTCCATTCGATCATCAGTTGGCCCTCCACATGCGGAATAAGGTAGCCGCTCTAACGCCCTGCTAGCGAACGTCCAAGCAGTATAGACAGAAATTCGGGCTCATGCTTATCCCTGAAGAATCCGGAATTCAAGTCGCGATCAATCGTAAACAAAGCCCGCGAATAGGCTCCACAGGCGTGATGACAATACAGAGCTGCCATGGCATTCACAGTCTGGGCAGCAGCCCGGTGACGCCCAGAGTCACGCTTTTGGCGTGATATGCAATCCCCAAACCACTGTCCAGAACAGATACTAGAGTCCTCAAGAAAGGGAGAAACCCATGACCAAGGTGAACACGGAAAAAAAAGCTCGTCAGCACGCAGAGGATGCGCGAACGCTATGGGTTAAAGCCATTGACCATATGATCGAAAATGAAGAGCTGAAAAAGCGCATCGAATTCCTGGAACGCAAAATTGCCCTGGAAGCTTTCGCCGGGCGCTCAGTCCACTAAGTGCAATCGTCCACGCCTGATATCAAAGACACCACGAGTCGGGAAGCCCGCGTTCGCACTCGAGAGAGGACATTCCCGGATAAACTCAAACGGCAGAATACAGACCCGCGGGGAAAAACTGCAGTCGCATACCTTTAAGGGATGGAGAAAACCTCCTGTCCTCCCCTCCATAACAGTTAGCATCGGGCCTTCGTCCGCACGGCCCCCCCACTCTATGAGCAAATCGAGTTTGTGGTTCATTCTATCGATGACCTCAGCATATTTTGCTGGAGGATAACCAGATTACTGGTTTCAGATAGGTCCTGCTCCATCATCAGCAAAGTACTTTCCATTACCCGGAGACTCGAGACATCGTGGGTTTACCTCACAGCCTCCGTTGGAGAGATTCAAAAATTACTGAATAATCTGGGTTATTATTTTGTTCCCAAGGTTTTTGGAATGTCGGTGAGCACCAGTGATCACGCAGGCCAGTGGATAGTCGAAAGCCCATGACTTATGGTGCGCCTATGTTACCGGCATTCGAGGGCGAACATGGCTTATAGGTTTCAATTGACATCACCCGCATCACCTTCACGCTGCGGCAGCTTTCGCGAGGTGCGCCTTGGATAGGGAGACCGCCCTGGCGTTAAACCGGCGCTTGCTCAACAATCTGGCCAGCGACAGCACCGACACGGCAGCAGGAGAAATGCGCCTGTCAACAGAGACTTACTGCTGCCCGCACCGGCTCGCCCGGGAGAGGGAGCAATTGTTCGCCCGGGTACCCCAGCCTGTCGCCTTTTCCGCCGAGATTGCCGCGCCCGGATCCTTTCTGGCGCTCGACGTGCTGGACACTCCGGTACTGCTGACAAGGGGTTCATCCGGTGACCTGCACGCCTTCATCAACAGCTGTGCCCATCGCGGGGCTGCCCTGGCCAGCGGCAGCGGCCAGCGGGGCCGGCTGGTGTGCCCTTTTCATGGCTGGACTTACGACCTCGATGGCAGGCTCGCGAGCCGACCCGGCGATGCCTATTTCGCGACGCCGCGGGAGGAGTGCAGCCTCCAGCCCCTGCCCGTGTCGGAGAAGTACGGACTGGTCGTGATCGGCACCGGTGCCGCCGTTTCCGCAGGCCAGGTAGACACCGCCCTCGACGAGATCGGCCCGGAACTGGCCGGCCTCGCGCTGCACACCTATCGCCCGATCGCGCGGCGCCAGCTGGACGTCCAGGCGAACTGGAAACTCGTCACCGACCTCAGCCTCGAGAGCTACCACTTCCGCAGCCTGCATCGCGACAGCGTTGCCAGGGTTCTGGCGCCCAATGCGATTGTCGATACCTGGTCACGCCACAGCCGCTGGGCGTTTCCGCTGACAACCATACAGCGCCTGGGCGATCTGGACGAAAGCCTGTGGCCGGACAGCATCGAGGGCTCCTGCACCTACACCCTCTATCCCGGGGTGATGGTTATCGTCAATGCGCTGGGTGCCCAGATGATCCGCGCAGAACCTGCGGACACCCCGGGCCACTCGCGGGTGGTCTATGCCGGGGTTGCCCGCGGCGATTGCGATTTTGAGGAGGCCCGGCAAGCCTACGACTTCGGTGGCGACGTATTCGCCGGGGAGGATCTTCCCGTGGCCGAGCAGTGCCAGCGCGGCCTGGCGGCATCGCGTAGGGATCTCCTGCTGGGTCGCAACGAACCGCTGCTGCAGTTCTGGCACGCCCTGTGGCGTGCGGCAGTCGAGTAACCGCGCGAACTACTGACTGCCATTCCCCAACTCCCGCCGGAACGGCGGCAGGGAGTCCAGGATAGCCCGTCCGTAACGGCGCGTAAGGATGCGCCGGTCCATCAGCGTCACCCTGCCCTGGTCTTCCTCCGTACGCAACAGGCGCCCGCTCGCCTGCACCAGGCGCAGTGCGGCGTCGGGCACGCTGATCTCCATGAAGGCATTGCGCCCGCTGGCCTCGACCCACTCCGCCAGCGCGGCTTCCAGTGGACTGTCGGGGACCGCGAAGGGAATCTTGGCAATCACCACGTGGCGACAGTAATCCCCCGGCAGGTCCACTCCCTCGGCAAAGCTGGCCAGGCCGAAAATAATACTGCCACTGCCCCCGTCGATGGCTTCACGGTGGCGACGCAGTATCTCCTGCTTGCTGTAGTCCCCCTGCATGAGAATACTGTCCCCGAGCTCCCCGCTGAGACCCTCGTGAACATCCAGCATCTGCCGGCGGGAGGAGAACAGCACCAGGCTCCCTTCCGATGTATCCAGAATATGGGGCAGCTGCTCTATCAGGGCCGCGGTGTGGCGCTGCGCATCTCCCGGATCGCAGTCCATGGCGGGAACGCTGAAGACCGCATTGGCGTAGTCGAAGGGACTGGCAACCACCTTGAAGTTCGCCTCCCTCGGGGCACCCGAGTGCAGTATGAAGCGCTCGAAGGAATTCAAAGCGGTGATGGTCGCCGAGGTGACGATCACCCCGGCCGCCCGGGACCACAGGCAATCTTCCAGGATATCCGCGGCCAGGATCGGGCTGCAGCGAAGGTCGAAGCCGAACTGGCCTCCGCTGTTGAGGAGCGTGATCCAGCGCGCCATCGGCGGTGATTCCTCCCCCCCTTCCACGGCATACTGCTGCCACAGGGCCAGGGCACCCTCGGCCCGGGCGAGCATGCCCCCCACGTTGATGTGCCAGGTTTCGATCTCCGACTTGTCCAGCCCGGCGAAATCGTCTTCCAGCGCCTCTTCCAGCAGGGACTCGACCCGCCCCAGGCTGGCGGCGAGTTTCTGGAACTGTGCCGCCAACGGACGGGCCACCTGCTGCAATGCCGCAGGTACCCTCCCGTGCTCGAAGCGCAACTGCGGGTTATCCCGCGCCGCGTCAGTATCTACATCCTCGAACAGGGTGGCCACCACCTGTTCCGACTGCTGCAGGCCCGCCGCGGTCTCCTCCATCTCGACAGGCAGCGTCTGCAGGGTCCGCTCCAGGCTATGCAGGGGCGCCAGGGACGTGGCGGCCTGCCCCAGCAGTTTTGCGCTGTCCTGCAGCCACTGCACGGTGGTGTGCAGGCGACAGAAGCTGGCGAAGTGGGACAGGGCCTTGTCCGGCAGATGATGCCCCTCATCGAAGACATAAATGCTCTCCTCCGGCGGCGACAGAATAGCCCCACCTCCCAGGGCCAGGTCCGACAGGGCGAGGTCGTGATTAGTAACGATGATATCGGCGCTCTGCAGGGCATCCCGGGCGCGAAAGAAACTGCACTGCCCGATATTGGGGCAGCGACGACCGCTGCACTGGCTGTGATCCGTGGTCACCCCGAACCACACCCCGTCCGGGATCGCTTGCGGCCATCCGTCGCGGTCACCATCCCACTGGCCCCGACCCAGGGCGTCCAGCATGGCGTTGTAAACCGGCAACGCCTCGGCGGACAGGGGCGCTTCCACCTCATCCGGGTAGAGGGGCAACAGGTCCGTCTCACCCTGACCCTGGGCCATCAGGCGATCCAGCTTGGACAGGCACACGTAACGCCGACGCCCCTTTGCCAGGGTGAAGGTAAAATCCAGCCCACTGTGTCGCTTGATGTCCGGCAGGTCCTTGTTGACGAACTGTTCCTGCAGGGCAATGGTGGCAGTGGCTACCACCAGGCGCTTGCCCAGGGCCCGCGCCATGGGTATCGCCGCTACGGCATAGGCGATGGTCTTGCCGGTACCCGTACCCGCCTCGATGACGCACACCGCCGGCGGCCCATCGGCAGCCGGTTCACCGGGAGACGGAATACGCGCCAGCGTGTTGGCAATCTCGGCGATCATCTGCCGCTGGCCCCAGCGCGGGGTCAGGGATTTTCGCTCCATGATGGCGCTGTAAGCTTCGCGGATGGTGCCCTTGAGCTCCTCGGTCAGCAAGGTGTGCCGGCATCCTCTAACAGTCTGAGCTTGCTGACCACGGCATTGGCATAGGTTGACAGGGCATAGGGCCGGTGCGCCTCGGGGAGTGCGGCGATGCGCGCTTCAAACTGCTCGCGGCTGCAGTCCCCCGGCTCGAAATTGAGCGTATCCGGGATCGCCACGTCCTCGCCGTGCAACAACCGGTACGCGTAAAGATTGGTAGGGTGGAGGCAGTACTCCCGGATCACCTGGCGGTCGACTTCCGCCGCAACCTCGTCCGGGGTTTCCAGGTCAGACCCCAGGGGCTGGCCGAAGGAAACGTGAACCCGTGCCTTGCCCCCCGTGATGCCCTGCCCGATGGACGCCACATCCTCCTGTTCGCCCTTTTCGTAATGCCCCGTCGAGGCACGCTCGTGCAGTTCCCGGGCTTTCAGCCCATCGCAGGGGTCCAGCTCATAGGAAATCGCTACCGGCACAATACCCAGGCTGCCGATATGCTCGCCGAAGGATTGCTTCCCCTTGTCCCGACTCATGGCAAGCATCTTGATCACTGCCGGTTCGGTCCGGTCCAGCCCGTCTTTCGCCCTGCCTTCCCGCTGGGCTATCCAGACCGGTGCGTTCTCCTCCAACAGCGAGTGCCGGATGTAGGCGGACAGGTTTTTAGAGGCGGCCAGCAGCTCCCGTGGCCCGTTGACCGATCGCTTGACGATAAAGCTCTTGTTCAGGCGCATGAGGTCGGAGACCCAGGGCTTGGTCAGCAGGTTGTCCCCGATGGCGATGCGAACGGTGTCTCGTCCCTCACGGTGCAGGGCGTAATTGGTGAAAGCCGGGTCCATGGCGATATCCCGGTGATTGCTCATGAACAGATAGGCCCGCCCCGGGTCCAGTCGCTCCAGCCCGGAACTACTGAACCCGCTGGTCGTGCTTTCGATCATGCGATCCATGTAATGCTTGATCACCATCTGCATGCCGTAGACATCTGTTACCCCGCGTACTTCGCGCCGCAACAGGAAGCGCACCAGGGGCCGCACCAGGGCAGGAGCCAGGGCGGCTGCCCGACCCAGGCGCAGGCTGGCAATAGCGTCCACGAACTCCGGGTCACGCAGCAGGCGGGCGAGCACCGCGGCCACCTCGTTGTCCCGGTAGGGGCGGATATCGGAGAAAGGGTCGCTCAAGCAGTCATCCTCGTTGTTATCGTTTTCGCGCGGCACACCTTACCCAAAAAGCGGATCGCCGTCACCCGACCACCCGCTAGCGAGAAGTCCCGGCGGCGGCGGCGAAAACCACCCCTGGCCCTGACTTGACGTTGGCTTTCTGCTAATCTGCTGCCGCTTCACACTAACACTACGATCTGATTTGGGAGTACACATGGAAGCGACCTCGGCTACCCTGGTAACCTTCGGCGCGGCTGCCCTTCTGGCCAGTTGGGTCATCCTGCTCATCGAATCCTGGAAGGAGGATTATGCCTGGGGCTTGTGCACCCTGTTGCTGCCACCGCTTTCCTACCTCTACGGGCTGTTCCGACTGGACAAAGCCGGCCAGGCAATCCTGCTGGCCATTTTCGGTTGCCTGCTGGTGTATTTCGGGATGGGTTGATCAACCTCCGCTTTTTGCCTGGCAACACTACTCCAGGTAGCGGTCACGCAGCTTTTCCAGCTCGGCGGGGCCGACTCCAAGGGCCTCTGCGAGATAGGCCTCTATCGAGCCGTAATCATCGGCAATGACCGAGAGGGCTCTCTCCAGATAATCACGGTGCACCTCCAGCATGGGCAGAATGGTCGCCACATCGAGGTTGTCCATATCGTATTTGCTGCGCAATCGCTCGACTTCTGCCTCCGGCCTGAAGTAGCGCCCGGTCAACAGGTAATCCTGCATCACCACCTCAGGGGGCACGCCCAGTGCCAGCAGCACCAGTGCGGCAGCGAAGCCGGTGCGGTCCTTGCCGGCAGCGCAATGGACCAGGAAGCGGGCGTCTTCCTCGGCGAGTATCTCGCGGAACATGCGGGCATAGGTATCGGCCTGGCCCTCCGCGAAGTCGCGATTGATGTCGACCATGAAATCGAACATGGCCCCCGGGTCACCGAGGTGTTCCTCGGCCTCCTCCAGCAGCCGTGAGTTGCTGCCCGGGACAATGGGCAGGCTGGCCACCCGCGGCGGGCGGGCCGTGGGCAGGCGGCTGGGATCGCTCTGTTGTTCCTCGGTGCGACGGAAGTCGCAGACGAGATCCAGCTCCAGGCTGGCCAGCAGCGCCAGGTCCTGGTCACTCAGGGACGCAAGCTGCCCCGAGCGATACAGGTAGCCCCATTTGACCTGGCGCCCGTCGGCGGTGCGGTAACCGCCGAAATCCCGGAAATTGGGCGTACCCTGCATGCCCAGCCTGCGCTCCGGCAGGAGCACCTCGTTGCCGTGCTGGTCGCGCACCCGGAAAAAGTGCCGCGTTGCCAAAGGCAGTCCACTCAGGCGCACGCGCCCACCGGGAGGCTCACTGTAATGTGCATCGAGCCGGCCGCCCTCGGCCAGGGGCTCCACCGTCACCTGCGTATCGGGGTGGCTGGCCTCCCATTCGATATGGTACTCGCCATCGGGCTCGCGCCAGATATGTACTGCCTCGGAAATCAACATGATTTTTACTCTACAGCCGGTGGGGTGTGAGGGGGAGATCATCCTCCCCGTATATGACAGATACTCAATCGCCCCGGTATTCAAAAACGGCCCGCAACAGGGTCCTGACCAGGGCCAGCTGGTTTTCAAGGGCCTGTTCGCTGAAAGGGTCCTGACCCAGCAGGTCACGGTACATGGGCGCCATGGTCACGTAGGACATCACCAGGTTATTGAAGGCCATCACCGCCCAGGGCTGCAGCCCGGTTCCCTCGAAAATGGAGATCTGCTCTCCCTCGATGGCTGCCGCAGGCTGGAACATGGGACGGAACAGCCGGTCGATCAGCTCGTTGGTATGCGGGCCGCCGGACAGGGCCGCGTGCTGCAGCAGCCGGGCGAGGTTGGGGTTGGCGTGATGCTGGCGAACGATCGCCTCCAGCCAGTGGAACAGCCGTTCATAGGTAACCGGCTCTTTCGCCAGTTCCTCCAGCGGCGCGGAAAAGGCTGTCAACAGGCGCTCCAGCACCGCCTGGTACAGGGCCTCCTTGTTGCGAAAGTGGTTATACAGGCTGGGAGAGCGTATCCCGACCCGATCCGCGACATCCCCGAGGGAGGTGGCACTGTAGCCCTTCTCGGCAAAGAGGTCCTCCGCCGCATCCAGGATGCGATCTGCCGTGCTGGGCACCTGCGGTATCTCTGCAGTCTGCGTTTCCATAAATTACAGGCGCCCCTGCCACCTCTACGGTAAATAATGACTAATAGCCATTAGTATACATCACTACAACCGTCATTTGGACCGCGCGACACCCCTGCTGGCGGCAGAGTCGCGCCCTGACCGGCACCTCAGCCGGGGGCCCTCCTGCCAGGCCCCGGAAAGCGGACGGGGCAGGCGGGTATGCCACCGCGGGGCCCGGTTGACAAGCACTTCCCTAATGTGAATAATCGCGCCTCCTGAAATTTCGACTCCCCCTGTGAGGTATTACACGTGGCAAACTCTCCACAAGCGAAGAAGCGGGCCCGCCAGGCGGAAAAGCGCCGCAACCATAACGCCAGCCTGCGCTCCCTGGTGCGCACCAATATCAAGAAAGTGAACGCCGCCATCGGCACCGGTGACGCTGAACAGGCCAGGGCGGCCTACGCCAGCGCGATCCCGGTTATCGATCGCATGGCTGACAAGGGCATCATCCACAAGAACAAGGCTGCACGCCACAAGAGCCGCCTGAACGCCCAGGTGAAAGCCCTGTCCGCCTGAGTTCGCCCCAGACACAAAAAAGCCGGCTCTTCAGCCGGCTTTTTTGTGTGCACAAGAACGTCCGTTCTCTACCCTGTAAGCTTTTTGCCCGCCCGACCACCGCTGGCGCGGTTGCGCAGCTCGCCAGGGGCCGGAAAAGCGGCGCGCCCCGGCGGGAACAACTGCAAAGCGTCAGGCAGCGGAACTGGCCTTGTCAGCTTCCTGCTTTTCGTGTTCCTTGGCGAACTCCGCCAGCATGCTCTGCTCGTAGGACTGGGCCTCCTGGGTATCCAGGGGACGCTCCAGCGCGGACCAGTTGATGTCGCCGTCAGTGGCCAGGTTCTCGTAATCGAGAATGCCAAGCTCCTCGAACTTGGGCCGTATCCTGTCGGTGAGCAGACCAATCCGGTTGAGATTGGGGATAACCCGCTGAAACAGCAGGTTGCGGAACGTGGACATGACGAATCCGTCGAGCACCTGCTTGCGCGCCTCTTCCACATCCCAGCCAAAGTGCCGAAAAACATCCGTCGCAACCAGCCGCTCGCGGCTGACCACACAGGCCTGGTAGGCAAACTCGGCCCGCTCTTCCCGCTCCTCGTCAGACAGGGTCTTGACGAACTCCTCCAGGTAATTGACGCCGAAGGTCACATGGCGCGCCTCGTCCCGGGTCACCAGATAGACCACGTCCTTGAGAACCGGATCCGGTGTGGTTTCGCGGGTGGTATTGAAAGCAGACAGGGCCAGGCCCTCGATCACGATCTGCATGCCGATGAATTTCATGTCCCAGCGCTCATCAGTGAGAATCTTGTCGATGATGCTCTTGAGGTGGGTATTGATCGGGTACATCACGCCGATACGCTGCTGCAGGTATTTGTTGAACACTTCCACATGGCGCGCCTCGTCGAAGGTCTGCGATCCGGCGTACAGCTTGGCATTGAGCGTGGGCGCACAGGAACAGAGCTGGGAGGCCACCAGCAGCGCACCCTGCTCGCCATGCAGGAACTGTGACAGGCTCCAGGCATTCATGTGCAGCCAGAACTCGGAGCGGGTCCGCTCGTCCATCGCCAGGTAGGGCTCATACTCATGGAGATTCATCATCTCCGGCTGGCGCTCTTCGTGGGGCCACGGACGATCCCAGTCGATATCAATTTCCGGATCCCAGTTGAGCTGCTTGCCCAGGTCATACAGCTTCTTGATCCGGTCATCCTGGATCTGGTAGTCCCAGTTGTAGGAGCCGGTCAGGGGTGTCTGGAAGATCTCGGCGATATGATCCACGTCCGCGCTGGTCAGCAGATCCTCCAGATCGGGGTTCTCCTTGGGATAAACGGCACCGGCATAATGCTGGATCTTACGGGGCGTCTCCGCTTTCCACTCCACCTTCATAGCAGTTCTCCTGTCACTGAATCCCAAGCACTATGGGTCAAGGCGCTGAACCGGACAAGGTAAAGTGTTGTCAAATTGCAGTCATTTGTGGCCAAATGGGCTCATGCCAAATACCAGCACACCCGCCCAGTATGTCATCCTCCTCGTCGATATGGCCGAAAGCTTGGGCTGCGACCAGGCATCCCTGCTGGCGGGGACCAGCCTGGCAGAGAGCGGCATGGCCGGAATCGGTGCTCGTATAAGCGACGCGGACTTCGGTCGCCTGGTCAACAACGCCCTGGCCCTGACGGGCGATCCGGCGCTGGGCCTGAAACTCGGCACGCGCCTCAATCTGAGTGCCCATGCCATACTCGGCCAGGCTTTCCTGACCTGCCACGACCTGTCCCAGGTGATGGACCTTTTCCTCAAGTACTACCACCTGCTGGCACCTGCACTGCAGCTGGAATTCGACCTGCAGGACGAGCGCTGCGTGTTGACGACCGTCAGCGATCCCGGCGATATTCCCGCACAATTCAGTTATGAGCTGGTTTACGGCGCCGTACTCAATACCCTGCGCGGCCTCCTCAATCTGCCCACCCTGCAGGTACGGGTGGAAATGCCCTACCCGGAACCGGCGCACTCGGCCATCTATTACCAGGTGTTCGGCGAGGATGTGCACTTCGGCGCACTGCAGGGCCGGCTCTCCTTTCCCCGCAAGCTCCTGGGCACTCCGCTTCCCTCCTCCAACCCGGCGCTGCGAGCCCTTTACGAGCAGGAGTGCGCCCGCCTCCTGGCAGACCTGGAAGGGGAGGACTCGGTGGCCGAGCAGACCCTGCGTCTGCTGCGCAAACTGGAGGGCCAGTATCCGCAGATGCCCCAGGTCGCCGCGATGCTCAATCTGAGCCCCCGTACCTATCGGCGCAGGCTGGAAGAGGAAAGCCGTTCTTTCCAGGAACTGCTGGACCAGGTGCGGGCGGAACACGCCACGCGCTACCTGCGCAACACCCGCCTGCCGCTTTCCAGCATCGCCTACATGGTCGGCTTCAACGACGCATCCAACTTTCGCAGGGCCTACCGGAAATGGACGGGGCACTCACCGCGGGAAGTGCGCAATGCCGGGTAGGGCCCTGTCCGTTTATGTCGGTCGGGAGGCCGCCCGCCGCATCCGCAAGGAGGGCTGGTCCCCCGACCTGTTCAGCCTGCTGCTGGGAGCCTCAGGGGGACCCAAGTGGTTCGTCCTGGGCCAGTTGGACCGTTTGCTGTTCGGGGATTTCCTGCAGCGGGGACAGCGCCCCCTTTCCGTACTGGGCTCCTCCATCGGTTCCTGGCGGCACGCCTGCCTGGCCTTGGCAGACCCGGCGGCAGCTGTAGACCGACTGGAGCGGGGCTACCTGTATCAGGAATACACCAGTAAACCGACCGCCGAGGAAGTCAGCGAAGTCAGTCGCGCTATTCTCCAGAGTGTTCTCGGGGACGACGGGGCGTCGCAGCTGGTCGGGAACCCCCGCATCAGCACCCACATCGTCACCGCCCGGGGGCGCGGCCCGGCGGCATCCACATCGACGCCCCTGCTGGCCACCGGCATGGGCGTCGCGGCCCTGGGCAACACGTTCAGCCGCCGGTTGCTGAGATTGCACTTCCAGCGGGTGGTATTCCACTCGGGGGAAGCCCCTTTACCGGGCCTGGTTTTCCACGACTTCGACACGGGTTTCTGTGGACTGAAGGCCGACAATGTTGCCCCGGCCCTGCATGCAAGCGGCGCCATTCCCTTCGTTCTGACGGGAGAGCGCGATATCCCGGGCGCTCCACCGGGCCAGTACTGGGACGGCGGCATCATCGATTACCACTTCGATCTCGGACAGTACCGCGGCGAGGGGCTGATCCTGTACCCCCACTTCAGGGCCGGTGTCATCCCCGGCTGGTTCGACAAGTTCCTGCCCTGGCGCCAGGCGGCGATTCACGAGGTGGACAAGCTCGTGTTGCTCTGCCCGAGCGAAACATTCATCGCCGACCTGCCCTTCGAAAAAATTCCCGACCGGTCGGACTTCAGCCGGTTGTCGCACGACGACAGGGTACGCTACTGGGAGCACTGCGTGGAACGCAGCAGGATACTGGCAGAAGAATTCGAGGCGATGCTCGCAGCCAGCGACCCCCTGCAACACGCAACCGTATTCGATTAACCGTCAGGTGACGTGTTTGTCGAGATAGCGCTGTACCTCTTCCCGCAGGACCGGCTCGAACATGGAGGTCAGCAGCCCAAGCTTCACGGAAACATCAATGAGGTCATCGTGAAACGACATTCTGCCGTCCACCCCGGCTCCACGGATGTGCACGGTATCCCCTTCCCAGCGGGAGCGCACCCCGTGCTGGCGCTCCAGTGTGGCTGCCAGGCCCTCGGCGGCCTCGCGCACCTTGTCCTTGGGCATGGTATAGGGTTTGGTTATTCTGAATTGGGCCACACTCTTCTCCCCTCAACCGTTCCGACGAGTATAGATCAAGGAACGGATATTGGCATTCGCCTGGCGTGGCCCGTGGTCAACTGAACGGCTTCGCCGGCTCAGCCGCGGATGAATTCGCCGGCGTACCATTGCAGCATCGCGATCTTTTCCTCCAGCGGCTTGTCGGGTTCCATTTCGTAGATATTGCGAAACCCGATGATCACGTCCGTGACGCCGATCTCCTCCAGCTTGTGGATGCCATCCTCGGTGAATGCGTCCTGACCGGTGGTATAAATCCGGAAGGGCCTGTCCGCGGTGCCAAACTCCTCCCGCAGCTGCCGGATGCGGCGGATGTAGGCGTCCAGTTGCTCCATATCGGCACCGGCGCACATCCAGCCGTCGCCCGCCCGGGCCGCGCGCTTGAGTGCAGGCTCCGCGTGCCCCCCGATAAGCAGGGAGGTCGGCGCGCTCGGCGCGGGACACATCTTGTTGGCCGGCATATCGTGCATCTCGCCCTTGAACCCGAAGAACTCGCCCGACTCCAGACCCCGCAGAATCTCGATCTGCTCGTCAAAGCGCTTGCCGCGCTTCTCCCAGGGCACGTCGCAGACCGCAAAATCCTCCTCCCAGGGGCTTATACCGATACCGAAATCGAAGCGATTGCCGGACAGAACCTGAAGACTCTGCACCTGCTTGGCCACAACCGGAGCCTGCCGCACCGCCAGTTTGTAGACAAATGTGGCAAAGCGAATGCGCTCCGTCACCGCCGCCATCGCAGCCACAGAAATCAGGCTTTCGACGAAAGGGACGCTTTCCAGAAACTCGCGGCTGCCATCCTTGTTGTAGGGATACTTGGAGCTGGCCTCTTTGGGGTAGCAGATACTGTCGGATACGGCGACCCCGTCAAAGCCGGCCTCTTCAGCCGCTTTCGCCAGGGGCAGGTAATGTTCCGGGTCGCACATGCCAATCTGAAAGCTGAATCTCATTGTCGCGGTCCTCTTCCCGGCACATTCCGGGTCCATCGGGGAAAGTCGACTACTGTAGCCCCTATGCCGGCCCGGGTCATGCCCATCCGGATTTCTCTGGGAGATGGCCTCAAATACTGAACCCGCGAGGCCTCCACCCCGCGCTGCGCGGGGAACCGGCCCCGGGAGTCACATTGCACGCCCCGGCAACGATTTGGCCTACAATAGCGTCATGAAAACCGAGAACACCAGTGATCGCTGCCTCCGCTTCCTGTTCGAGGAGGCTGACATCCGCGGGGAGAGCGTGCACCTGAACAGGGCCTACCGCGATATTGTCGCCCTGCACCAGTACCCGCCGGGTGTCAGCCTGATGCTGGGCCAGTTCCTGGCTGCAGCCACGCTGCTCAGCACGACGCTGAAATTCGAGGGCAAGCTGGTACTGCAGGCCCGCTCCGAGGCGCAGATTCCCCTGCTGATGGTGGAGTGCGACCACCAGCTGCACGTCAGGGCCATCGCCCGGGGTGCACAGGAGGCAACCTCCCTGCGGTTCGACCAGCTGCTGGCCGGGGGACAGCTGGCCATCACGATCGACCCCACCCGGGGCCAGCGCTACCAGGGGATCGTCCCCCTATCGGGGGACTCACTGGCCCACAGTCTGGATGCCTATTTCAGACTGTCGGAACAGCTTGAAACACGGCTGTGGCTGGCCGCTGACGGTCAACGGGCCGCCGGTCTGCTGCTGCAGCAGCTACCCCGGAAATTGGCCGCAGACCCGGAGGCGCAGCAGGATGCGTGGGATAACGCCTGTGTACTGGCCGCTACCGTCACCCGGCAGGAGCTGCTGGATCTACCCGGGGAATCACTGCTGCACCGCCTCTTCCATGAAGAACCGGTGCGTCTGTTCCCGCCCGCGGCGGTGACTTTCCGCTGCAATTGCTCGCGAGAGCGAACGTTCAACGCCCTGTCAGCCCTGGATCCGGGCGAGATCGAAGAGCTGCTGCAGGAACTGGGCAGCATCACCATGGATTGCGAGTTCTGTAACCAGCAATATCGCTTCGCGCGGGAGGACCTGGCGGGAATTGTTGGGGGAGATCAGGCCAAAATTTTGCACTAGCTCAACGATCGGCGAAATTCGCCGAATTTATTGCCAATATAATTCGCATAATCGGGCGTTTCTGACATAATTACCGGCCCGCAAAATACCCAGCGGCGGCGGAGTGATGCCCCTCCGGGCCCGTCACCGACATAAACAGGACATACGATGACCGCAGACATCACGACCGCCCAGGAATTCACTGACCTGGCCCCCTCGCAATTAATCGAAGAGTCTCTCAAACGAGGAGAGGGCATCCTGGCGGATACCGGCGCCCTGCTGGTTACCACCGGCAAACGCACCGGACGCTCCCCGTCAGACCGCTTCACCGTCCAGGAGCCCAGCACCGAAGACAGCATCGACTGGGGCAGCGTCAACCGACCCTTCGACAGTGACAAGTTCGATGCCCTGTGGGATCGCGTGGAGGCCCACGTGGCGGAGCGCGATCGCTTCGTCTCCCACCTGCACGTGGGTGAACATTCAGACCACTATCTGCCCGTCAAGGTTACCACCGAAACCGCCTGGCAGACCCTGTTCGGGCGCAACATGTTCATCCGCCCCAATAACTACAACGCCGGGCGCAAGCCCGAGTGGAATATCCTCAACGTGGCCAGTTTCGTCTGCGACCCGGAGCGCGACGGCACCCATTCCGACGGGGTGGTGATCGTGAATTTCGCGCAGCGCAAGGTACTCCTGGCAGGCATGCGCTACGCGGGCGAAATGAAGAAATCCATGTTCGCGGTGCAGAATTTCCTGCTTCCCGAAAAAGACGTGATGCCCATGCACTGCTCCGCCAACGTGGGCGAGGACGGTGATACCACGCTGTTCTTCGGCCTCTCCGGAACCGGCAAGACCACCCTGTCGGCTGACCAGGACCGCTACCTGATCGGCGATGACGAACACGGCTGGGCCAGGGGCTCGGTGTTCAACCTCGAGGGGGGATGCTATGCCAAGACCATCGACCTCAGCCAGGAAAATGAGCCGGTGATCTGGGATGCCATCCGCTTTGGCGCCATCATCGAAAACGTGGTCCTGGATGGACAGCGTCGCGCCGATTACTGCGATACCAGCCTGACCGAGAACGGGCGCTGCTGTTACCCGCTGGAGCACGTGCCGAAACGGGTGGAGGCGAACGCTGCCGGCGAACCCAATTGCGTCATCTTCCTGACCTGTGACGTCTCCGGCGTTCTGCCACCGGTATCGATTCTTTCCAAGGAAGCCGCGGCGTTCCATTTCCTGAGCGGTTATACCGCGCGGGTCGGCTCCACCGAACTGGGTGCAGAGGCCGGCATTCACCCGACATTCTCCACCTGCTTCGGGGCACCCTTCATGCCCCGCCCAGCCAGCGACTATGCAGAGCTCCTCATGAAGCGGATAGAGGACTTCGGCAGCCAGGTGTACCTGGTCAACACCGGCTGGACCGGCGGATCGGGCGCACCCGGTGGTACCGGCTCGCGCTTCCCCATCCCGGTAACCCGGGCCGTGGTTCACGCCTGCCAGAGTGGCGCCCTGCTGGACGCGCCCAGGGCTCATCTGGATATTCTCAACCTGGACTTTCCCTTGGAAATCCCCGGAGTGGATGCCAAGTTTGCCAATCCCCGCGACAGCTGGGGCGACACGGCAGCTTACGATGAGCAGGCGGGCAAACTCGCGACCCTGTTCCAGGAGAATATTGGCAACTTCGACGTTTCCGACGCTATCATCGCGGCGGGCCCCAAGGCCGGCTGATCACCGCACGCGGTACCTCCCGGGCCCACTTTGCAGTGGGCCTTTTCGTATGCAGCCCCGGCGCTATGTTCCCCGCATTCCAAACGGGATCGGGCGGCACCCCTGAACCCGGGAAAATCACCAAAATTACGCCGTTTATTAGTATGTTTATTCTAAAGTTTTTCCCTAATCTCACTCTCAACCGGGGTGAAGCCCGCTCAGATAAAGACCTCAAGGAAATGACCCATGGCCGAAAACATCAGAAAAGCTGCTACCAAGCGTAAGCCCACTGCCAAGCGCAAGACCACGGCCAAGCGCAAGCCCGCCGCCAAGCGCAAGCCCGCCACCCGCAAGACGAGCGGGAAAGCCAGGCCCCAACTGGCCACCCGTGCCCGCGAAGCCGGTCGCGAAGCGTTCCTGGCCAGCCTGGGTTTTTACGGCAAGGCCTACGACCAGGTAAAGGAGCAGTTGACCAACCTGCAGGACCAGTTGGAAGAGCGCCGCAACAAGGCCGACGATCTTTACAAGGAACTGGTCAAGCGTGGTGAAAAAGTCGAAAAAAATGCCAGGCAGGCTATCGACGATATCGATCTGCCGAAGTTCGAGGTGGAAAGCCTGACTGACCGCAAGAAGCTGGAAGCGCAACTGGACAAGGCCCGGGCCCGATTCGAGGATTTGCGCGACCGCATCAAGCAAGCTGCTTAAACTGATCTCATCCAGGATCACTTATCCCGCATATTGGGATATTTTCGGGGACCACACTGTGGTCCCTTTTTTTTGTCTGCCAATCTGGTTTAATGGTCGACCCCCATTCGAGGGTGCGATAGACGGCGAGGAGGGTGGCAGCGTGAGCGACGAAAAGAGCAAGGTGACGGACAAGGCGAGCGAGATCGCCAAAAATATCTGGCTCGCGGGCGTGGGCGCTTACGGCAAGGCCGTCGAGGACGCCCAGGGCAGACTGGAGAAGGCCATGGAACCGCCAAAGCTGTTTCGCGACCTGGTGAAGGCCGGCTCCGCCCTGGAGGATGAAGCCCGCGATGCCATGGAGGCCAGTGCCGCCGCCAGGCATTCAGTCGAGGAGCGCATCTCACGCGTACGGGAAAATTTTCACAACCAGCGGCCGGCGCGCATCGAGGACCTGAATGCCCTGCATAAAAAGGTGGACCAGCTGACCCGCAAGGTTGATCGCCTGACCCGCGCCCTGGGCGAACAGGGCATCGTGGAGGCGCCCCGGGCCCGCAAGGCGGCAACCAAGGCAAAAACCGCCACCACCGCCGGGAACAAAACCCGCGGGAAAAAGAAGGCCCCGGCACGCAAAAAGGCCTCTGCCAGGAGCGCAAGCAGCACCCGTAAACGCAAGTCCTGACCCCACCCGCCATGAAGACGAGGGACCGTATTCTCCACACCAGCCTGGCGCTATTCAACGAGGAGGGAGAGGCCCATACGACAACGATAGACATTGCCAACGAACTGGACATGAGCCCCGGCAATCTCTATTACCACTTCAAGGGCAAAGACCAGATCATCGCCGAGTTGTTCCAGCAGTACGAACTGGCTCTGAGCAGCACACTGACTGCCCCCATCGAACGTCCACTGAGCGAGGCGGGAGGCAACGTGGAGGAAAACTGGTACTTCCTCTACGTGGTGCTCGAGGAGATGTACCAGTACCGGTTTCTGTATCACAACCTGGACGACATCCTGCAGCGATACCCGGATGTCAGGCGGGGCTTCAAGCGCCTGATACAGCTCAAGCGCGCCACCCTCTTCGCCATATGCCAGGCCCTGATGGAACAGGCGGTCATCGATGCCCGGGGGCAGCAACTGCTCGGGCTGGTGGACAATATGACTCTGACCCTGACGTTCTGGTTCAACTATGACCAGCTACTGCACGACGATCGGCCGCCCCACGTCACCATACACCAGGGCGTCCTGCAACTGCTTACCCTGATCGCCCCCTATCTCGGGGACGAGGAGCTCAGCTTTTACAGGGACTGCGAGGACATTTATGCCAGCATGCTGACCCAGCAGGAGTGACGCGCTGCACCGCAGGCAGCGAGCGGACTCAGGGCTTGGCCAGCAGCATCACGTCCGCCCCGATGAACTCCAGGTCGGCACCACGACGCGACGCCCACCAGCGCCAGGTCGCCTCGCTGAAGAAGCACACATGGGTGGGGTCGTTCTTGTAGTGCCAACGGCTGAAGGCCTCACGGTCGAGGACCAGCTTGGTCATGACGCCCAGGACCCCGCCAGGACGCAACAGCCCCCAAAGAGTTTCCAGGACAGCGCCGGGGGCGTGCAGGTGCTCCACCACCTCGGTGGCGCAGATGAAATCGTAGTCGCCCTGCAGAACGCCCTCATCGGGCTCGTAGAAGCTGTCGTACAGTGCCAGGTCGAATCCCCGGTCACGGAGCAGGGATGCCAGCGCGGGAGCGGGTCCGCAGCCGAAATCCAGCCCCCGGGCGCCGGGAGTAAGCCGTCGCGCCAGCGGCAGGGCCAGGCGGGAGAGAAAACGCCGGTAGCCCGGGTCATCCACCCGGTTCTGGTGGAGGTCATACTCGGCGCGCTCCGCCTCCCGGGAAAGATGGAATCGCGGCGGGACAAACACGAGAGAACAGATGCCGCAGCGCAGGTAGGAGCGACGTCGGTCCGAGCAGAATGCCACCCCCCCGCTGGCGGCACACAGCGGACACTGCATTTCCGCTGTCATCTGCTATTATTCCTGCTCATTCGATCAACCCCCGAAAAAGGAGCGTAACATGGCTATCCAGGCCGGAGACAACATTCCCAGCTGCACCCTGAAAACCATGGGTGAGCAGGGACCCACCGATATCACCACCGATGAGATTTTCACCGGCAAGAAGGTCGTGCTGTTCGCCGTCCCGGGCGCCTTCACGCCGGGTTGCAGCCTGACCCACCTGCCCGGTTATGTGGTCAATGCCGACAAGATAAAGGCCAAGGGTGTGGACACGATTGCCTGCATGGCAGTGAACGACGCCTTCGTCATGGACGCCTGGGGCAAGGCCCAGAATGCGGAAGAATTGCTGATGCTGGCAGACGGCAATGGCGAGTTCACCACTGCGCTGGGCCTCGAGCTGGACGGCAGCGGTTTCGGCCTGGGCCAGCGCAGCCAGCGCTTTGCCATGATCGTAGAGGACGGCAAGGTGACCCATCTGAACGTGGAGCCGGGAGCGGGCGTCGACGTCAGCTCGGCGGAGACGATCATGGCACTGCTCTAACTCCCGGAGGCTGTCGCCCGGTACATCACCGTTCCGGCTGCGACGGAGAACAGGCAATAGGCCAGGAAGTAGTAAAAGCCTGGCTCCAGGGCGGCGTCCATGGTCAGCATATCCCCCATCTGGCCGGAAGCGCTGCCCGCCATATAGGCCACCAGCATGCCCATGACGAATACATCGGCCATGGACCACTTGCTCAAAGCCGCGTTCAACCACAGCAGTGGACGCTGCACCTCCCCTTGCGGCACGACCAGCGCGACAGCCTGCAGCAGTAGCTTGAACACGGGAATGACCAGGCTGAAAAATACGATCAGAAGCGCCACCGGCAGGTTGCCGGTGCGCGCCAGTTCGTCGACAGTACCCCAGATAGAGCGCGTGTTGTGGTAGGCCTCCAGCTGACCCTCGATCTGGTCGAAGCCCAGGAATGAGGAGATGGCGGACAGCATCTGTCGCGTCTGCTGGTCAGCGCCCTCTCCCGCGATCATGTCTATACCGAGCTCGGCCAGACGGGACTTTTCGATGGTGCCTGTCAGGGTGAGTACGGGCTGGGTCACACCGGGGTAAAGCAGCCCCAGGGCGATGGCGATCAATACCAGGCAAAGCAGCTTGCGTTTCACGGGCACGGGGGCACCTCCACCAGAAAAGCCGCATGATACCCCAATGACCCGGAAGAAAAAGGCGCGAGACCGAATTCCATCCGGTTCGTCGTCAGGCCCGCGCCCTCATTCAGGTCAGCAGGGTGTAACAGACGACACTGATGACGGCCGCCCCCAGGAAGTTCAGTAAAATACCCTCGCGCGCCATCCGCGATGTGGCAATCAGGCCACTGCCGAATACCACGGAATTGGGCGCGGTAGCCACCGGCAGCATGAAGGCGCAGCTGGCGCTCATCGCGGCGGGGACCATGATGAGCTCGGGAGGGATGCCCGCCGCCAGCGCCGCGGCCGCCAGCACCGGCATCAACAACGTCGTGCTGGCCGTATTGGAGGTGGTCTCGGTCAGGAAGGTCACCGCGAGACAGATCACCAGGATCAGCCCGTACGGGTGCATCCGCGTCATCCCCGACAGCCAGTCTCCCAGCAGCTGGCTGAGGCCGGAGCTCACGAACCCCTTGGCCAGGCAGATGCCCCCGGAGAACAGCAATAACACGCCCCAGGGAATGGTGACCGCACGCTCCCAGGTCAGCAATTTCTCACCGCGGCCATTGGGGACGAGAAACATCACTACGACAGCCAGCAGGGCTACAGAGGCGTCGTTGGCCTGTGGCAGGTCAAGCCAGGCTTTCCAGCCGCCAAAAGGCTCACTTCGCGTAATCCACGCCAGCGCTGTCAGGCCGAACACGATCATCACCCGCCGCTCTTCCGTGCGCCAGGCCCCCACCTCGGGCAGCCGTACCGAGACGGCCCCGCCCATGCCCCGCGTCAGGACAACCGCCATCGCAGGCACCAGCAATACCACCACCGGCAGACCCCAGCCCATCCAGCGGGTGAAGCTGATGGACTCCCCCGTGGTCTGCTGGTAGACCTGCATGAAGATAAGGTTGGGAGGCGTGCCGATAGGCGTGCCGATACCACCGACACTGGCGGCATAGGCGATCCCGAGCAGGAGCGGCACCGCCAGGCGTGACTTCTCCTCGGTGGCATCGAGTACCGCCAGCGCAACCGGCAGTAACATAAGCGTGGTGGCCGTATTGGAGATCCACATGCTGAGGACGGCTGCGGCGGCCATGAATCCCAGCACCAGTCGCCGCCCGCTGCTGGCTCCGAACAGGTTGACCATCCCCAGTGCGATACGGCGATGTGCCCCCGAATGCTCCATGGCCTTGGACAGCAGAAACCCGCCCAACAGCAACAGGATGAGCGGCGAGCCGTAGGCCTGCCCCACCTCCGCCGCGGTCAGTACACCGGTCAAAGGCAGGATCGCCAGGGGGAGGAGAGACGTTACCGGAATGGGAATCGGCTCGAACACCCACCAGAGGACACAGAGCACGGCGACGAAGCCCACTATCGCCATATCCCTGCCATAGTGCGCCGAGATCAAGCCGGCAGCCGCCATGGCCAGCAGCGGCCCCAGCCACAGGGCCATGTTTCGCATCGCGGACATCAGAGCACTTCCTCCTTGAATCACCCGGACCTTTGCGCCGGCAATCTGCATAGGTTGCGACGAACATGGTACTGCAGAGCACTCTGGAGTCACAGGCGTATTGGCACTACACTCTGAAACCATGGAGGCTATGCCCGAACAACTGATTGACCCCTTCCGCCGCCGCGTGGATTACGTCCGCCTGTCGCTCACGGACCGGTGCGACTTCCGCTGCGTGTACTGCATGGCGGAAGACATGACGTTTCTGCCCAAACGGCAGGTGCTCAGCCTGGAGGAACTGCAGGAGATTGCGGCGGCATTCACCGAACTCGGGGTGCGCAAGATCCGGCTGACCGGGGGTGAACCCCTGATCCGCCCGAATGTGCTGTCACTGGTCAGGGGGGTCGGAGAGCTGCCCGGCCTGGACGTCCTGGCCATGACCACCAACGGCTCGCAATTGCAGCGGTTGGCCGCCCCGCTCAGGGACAGCGGTGTCAGCCGGCTGAATATCAGTCTCGACAGCCTCAATCCACGCAAATTCCGCCACTTGACCCGCTATGGCAATCTCGATCAGGTGATTGCAGGAATCGATGCCGCTGTGGCTGCCGGCTTCGAGCGCATCAGGTTAAACGCGGTGATCCTGCGGGGGCGCAATGAAGACGAAGTGCTGGATCTGGTAGAGTTCGCCAGCCAGCGCGGTATCGATATCGCCTTTATCGAGGAAATGCCCCTGGGCCGGATCGTGGAGCACGATCGCCGACTCAGTTTTTGCAGTAGCGCTGAACTCCGGGAGATCATCAGCCAGCGCTACTCACTGCAGTCCGGGACGGCTCCCGGTGTCACCGACGGCCCCGCACGTTTCTATCAACTGGGAGACAGCGCGACCCGGGTGGGCTTCATCTCGCCACACAGCGAAAACTTCTGCCATCTCTGCAATCGCGTCCGTGTCACAGTTGAGGGTAGGCTGCTGCTGTGCCTCGGGAACGAGCACTCGGCCGACCTGCGCGAAGTGCTGCGCCGGCCCGGCTATGACCGGGATCAGCTGAAGATGGCAATCGTGAACGCCGTGGCCAGAAAGCCCGAGCGCCACTACTTTGACCACGGACCCGAACCCCAGGTGCTCCGGTTCATGAATACCACCGGCGGTTAACACAACCCGCAGCAGCCACCCTACCCAGAGGCAATCAGGTGCACACACAACATTTCCCCCAGCTCGAGAGCGTGGAACGGATCGAGCAGGGGTTCGAGTCTTTCGGTTATATCTGCAGCAGCAAGATCGCCACGGCGGTATACCTTGCCTTCCAGCTGCGCAAACCCGTCCTGGTGGAAGGCCCCCCGGGCGTGGGCAAGACAGAGTTGGCGAAAACCACCGCGCTGCTGCTGGATACACCGCTGATACGCCTGCAGTGCTACGAAGGTCTCGACGAGGCCAAGGCCCTGTATGAGTGGAAATACGGCAAGCAGCTGCTCTACACCCAGGTGCTCAAGGAAAAACTCGGCGACCTGCTGCACGGAGCCAGGGGACTGGCGGAGTCCGTGGAGCGACTCCATCAGTTCGGCGATATTTTCTACTCGGAGGACTTTCTCGAGCCGCGACCGCTGCTGAAGGCCATGCAGCAGGACAAGGGGGCCATTCTGCTGATCGACGAAGTGGACAAGTCGGATTACGAATTTGAATCGCTGCTGCTGGAAATCCTCTCTGACTATCAGGTCTCCATTCCGGAAATCGGCACGATCAAGGCTCGCACGGCCCCCATGGTCTTCCTTACCAGCAACAACACGCGGGACATATCCGACGCCCTCAAACGTCGGTGCCTGCATCTGTACATCCCCTTTCCCACCGTCGAGCTGGAAGAGCGCATCGTGCGCAGTCGGGTACCGGATGTGGATGAGAAGCTGCGTCACCAGCTGGTCGAGTTCGTGCACTCCCTGCGCCAACTGGACCTGAAGAAGACACCGGCCATTTCCGAAACCATCGACTGGGCCCGGAGCCTGCTGTTGCTGCACACGGACTCGCTCGACCAGGACCTGGTGCGCAGCACCCTGAATGTGCTGCTCAAGTTCGAGGACGATATCGAGGCCGCCGAGGCCGAGTTGCGAGGGTTGCTCAATGGCAGTGCCGACACCTGAGCGACAGGCCGACCGGTCGCCACGGGCAAGCTGAGGAGCATGCGGTATGCAGGCAAATCTCGTCAGTTTCATCCAGGTGCTGCGAACCCACGATGTGCGGGTCTCTCCGGCGGAAACCCTGGATGCCATGGACGTGGCGAAAACCCTTGGCTACGCCGATCGGGAACGGCTGCGGGATGGACTGGCGATGTCCCTGGCCAAGACACCGGAGGAAGAAGCGGTATTTCTGCAGTGTTTCGACCGTTTTTTTCATCACAAGCTGGCCGATTTCTCCCTGGACGGGAGCACAACCGACGCGGAGGCCGCGGGGCAGGATCCTGACACGGGGGCAGAACCGCCGTCCGACCAGTCGACGGCCGGGCCCGCCGGTGGTGCAGCATCCCTTGCCGCAGCCGCTGAGCAGGATCCGGCGCTCCAGTCCCTGCTCTCCACCCCCCTGATGCAGAGCCTGCTGGATAACGACCGCAACGAACTGGCCATGGCCATGAATCGTGCGGCGGAGCGCGTGGGACTGCGACAGATCCAGATGTTTACCCAGAAGGGCCAGTTCACACGCCGGATTCTCGATGAGCTGGGAGAGCAGCATATCCGGGACGCCGTGATCTCACTGGAACAACGGGCAGACCCTGCACTGGTCGAACTGCAGCGCTACCGCGACATCCTGCGGGAGCAGGTACGCGACTATGTCGAACGCGAATACCTGCTCAACGCGGAGGGTCGCCAGCGCGAGTTCATGGAAGACGTCCTGAGCAGGACGCGCCTGAACAACATCGAGCACACCTACCTGCACCGGGTACACGAGCTGGTGCGCAAGATGGCCAAACGCCTGGCCAGCCGACACGCCCGGCGGCGGCGACGGGTAAAACGGGGTCAGCTGGATATGGGGAAAACCCTGCGCCGGGGCATCGCCACCGACGGGGTGATGTTCAACACCTACTGGCGCAGGGTGCGCAAGGAGAAGCCCCAGATACTGGCCGTCTGCGATGTGAGCGGCTCGGTAGCAGCCTACGCCAAATTCCTGCTTCTGTTCCTGTACAGCCTGCAGGATGTACTGCCCAAGGTGCGCAGCTTCGCGTTCTCCAGCCACCTGGGAGAGGTGAGCCAGTACTTCGATGACTACCCGGTGGAGAAGGCCATCGAGCTGGTGAACTGGAAATACGGCGGCGCCACCGATTACGGCAGCAGCCTGGAGGATTTCGCCGCCCTGGCCCTGGATGACATTACCGGCAACACCACGGTGATCATTCTCGGGGACGCGCGCAACAACAACGGCGATCCCCGGCTGGACATCCTGCAATCCATTTACCAGCGCTCGAAACAGGTGATCTGGCTCAACCCGGAATCCCGCCGCGCCTGGGGCACCGGGGATTCCGAAATGCTGCGCTACCAGAGCGCCTGTCATTTCAGTGCGGAATGCAATAATCTCAGGCAGCTGGAGCGCATCGTGGACCAACTCCTGAAAAGCACCCGTTAGCCGCCATGAAGTATTACTGTAACGACTGCAGCTACAGCGGCAAAACCGGGGGCCCGGCGGGAGAATGTCCCGCCTGCGGCTCCTACTCCCTGGTTCGCCGAGCCCAGCAGGGGGCGGATTCCCCGGCTCCTGCCCGGTGGCGGCTGGTTCTGCTGGCGGGCCTGTGGGGTTATCTCATCGTGATGGTGGCATGGAAGCTTCTCCACTGATGCTCTCTGCCAGACAGTTCCCCCTGCCGGTTTCGCTGAACGGACTGATACAGCAGCAATTTGCGGAGGAATCCGGGAAGGCATCGGAAGACCCGTCATCCGAACAGGCAGCGGTGCTACATTGGCTCCGGGCCGCCTGGCGGGCGTGGGAAGGGCAGTACCCGCTGGAGTCGACACTCGCGCAAGAGGTGCGCCGACTCATGCCACTGGCCGAGGCCCTGGCCGTCGCAGAGCCGGACTTCCTGGTACCCGGCAGGCACCCGCTGCACCAGTTGCTCGACACGCTGCAGGCCGCGGCTATCGGCTGGCAACCGCGGTTGGGCCGGGCCGGCCAGGGGCTTGAGCAACAATTACGCACGGCAATAGATCAGGCGCTGGCGTGGCTGGAGCAGCCGGATACCGATCTCGCGGCCATCGGCGCCATGCTCAGGGCGGGCGCCGTAAAGGATGGCGCGCGCGCCCAGCGGATGGCCCAGCGGCTGATCGAGGCCGAGCAGGGGCGGCAGAAGAAATCGGCAGCCGCCGCAATGGCAGCCCGTATGATCAACGCGGCCCTGGAAAAGTTCGAGGTGCCGGAGCCCATAGGGGAGTTTCTCACGGGTCCGTGGTACGAGAGTGCGTGCCTGGCTCTGCTCAAGTTTGGCGCTGACTCCCCTGAGTGGGCCAACATGACGGCAACTACGGAGACCCTGCTGGATTCCGTGCAGGTCTCCGACACGGAGCAGAGCGAAAGACGCCAGCACCTGTTCAGGGTGGTTACCGTATTACCCAGAGAATTGAAGCGCGCTCTGCTGAGCCTCCACCATGACAAGGATGCCCTCGACGAGGCAGTGGCCCTGGTGGAGTTCGCGCACCTCTGCCTGTTACGCAGACAGCCACTGGAAGCCGCTCCGGTGGATCCGCTGCCACTGCCCCCGGACCACGAAGCTGACGGGGAACAGGGCGAGGGCTCCGACACGGACACCGCCGCTGTGGGCCAGTGGTTCCTGGTGCAGACCGACGCCGGGGAGCCCCTGCGCGCGCGCATCATTTTCCGCCTGGAGGAAGAGAACCAGTGGCTGTTCTCCAACGCCCTCGGCATCGAAGTGTTGCGCATGAACTGCAGGGAGTTCGCCCGCCTGCTGGCGGAGGGTAACGCCGTGCCCCTCCTGCGGGGCGCCAGCTTCAGCCGTTCCCTGGCAGCTGCCGCTGGCGTCAACAGTGAGAGCGATCTACAGGCACTGGTGGCGACCGCCGGAGAAGCCGCTACCGGTTCATCTACGGGCGGGGGTTCCGATTCCGGGAGCGATGAGACGGAGGAGCAGGAGCAGGCTCGCCTGCGCCGCGAGTGGGATGAAGCGCGGCGCCTGCAACAGGAGCGCGAGCACCCGGGCTAGACGGGGCAGTCCATCGCGCCCTGCGGAAGCCTGGAGCAGGTGCTGCGACTAGCCGGGAGGGGACGCTAGAAGAATTTTCCGGCTTCCTCCTCTTCCTCGACGCTCTCCAGGCTGAGGCTCACCGGACTGCCGGCATCCTCTTCGCCACCCTGTTCCCGGGCAAACTTTATCTTGAGGCGCACATTGTTGGGAGAGTCGGCGTTACGCAGGGCTTCGTCTTCGCTGATCAGACCTTGCTCGTACAGCTCGAACAACGCGGTATCGAATGTCTTCATGCCGATATTTTCGGATTTCTGCATCACTTCCTTGATACCGTCGATCTCTCCCCGCAGGACCAGCTCGGCAATCATCGGTGTGCCCAGCAGGACCTCGACCGCCGCACAGCGCTTGCCGTCTACCGTGGGAATGAGTCGCTGGGAGACGATCGACTGGATATTGAGGGAAAGATCCATCAACAGCTGCTGGCGACGCTCCTCCGGGAAAAAGTTGATAATGCGATCCAGGGCCTGGTTGGCATTATTGGCATGCAGCGTCGAGATACACAGGTGCCCGGTCTCGGCAAAAGCGATGGCATGCTCCATGGTTTCCCGGTCCCGGATCTCCCCGATCAAGATCACGTCGGGCGCCTGGCGCAGCGTGTTCTTGAGGGCATTGTGCCAACTGCGGGTATCGACACCCACCTCGCGCTGGTTGATGATCGATTTCTTGTGGCTGTGGACATACTCCACCGGATCCTCGATCGTGACGATGTGGCCGCTGCTGTTGCTGTTGCGGTAGTCGATCAGTGCAGCCAGGGAGGTAGACTTGCCCGAGCCGGTGGCGCCCACAAACAGCAGCAGCCCGCGCTTACGCATCACCACATCAGTGAGGATGGGTGGTAATCCCAGGTCCTCCCAGTGGGGGATATCAGCGACGATGTTCCGGGCCACGATACCCACCTCGTTGCGCTGCACGAAGATATTGACACGAAAACGTCCGTAGCCGGGTATCGAGGTAGCCAGGTTCATCTCCAGCTCCTGCTCGAACTCGGCCTGTTGAGTGGGATCCATGATTTCGTAGGCGATGTCCTTGATTTCGCCGGGCTTCATCACCTCGCTGTCGATCGGCTTCAGCTCGCCCTCGAACTTGGCGCAGGGCGGTGCCCCGGTGCTGAGATACAGATCTGAGCCCTGCTGGCTGGCCAGGGTCTTGAGCCACTCGGTTATTCTCACTGTCGGTCTCCCCAGTACGCCCAATTCTTCGCGGGCTTTGGATTCAATGCGCTGTCGCCGGGACAGCCGCCTCATACTCTAGCAGCTTGCAGCCGGGGGACAACCGTCGATTGGACTTTTGGCAAAACTGTCGGCGCGAACGGTCGATTTAGTTGCCCGCACCCGCCCAGGCCATATACTGTACGCCCGTATAGCCAAATGCAGGGATTACCAGCGTGGAAAACGCACGCCCCACTCCTTTACTGGAGGACACCGAGCTGACGAAATCAAAACTGGAGTCCTGGTTTTCCTCCCGCAACGGTGTGCCGGTGTCGATTCCCGAGCTCAAAATCCCCGAGTCGACAGGCATGTCCAGCGTGACCCTGTTATTCGATATCGAGTGGGACGCCGGGACCGGGATGCGTCGCGAGGCCTGTGTCGGTCGACTGCAACCCGGGATCGAACGCCCGGTTTTCCCAGCCTGTGACCTGAGCCTGCAGTATGAGGTGATGGATAGCATCGGTCGTCACCGCGCAGGCCATCTGTACTCTACCGTGCGACGGATATAAAATTGGCCTCCCTCAGCGACGGCAAGACCCGCTGGTTTCAGGACTGGGACGGCTCGAGAGCATCGGCGGGCGTCATCAGCCCGCAATCCCAAGGAGCTACCTTTGTCAGCCAAACTGCAAGAACAGCTGTCAGCCATGGCGCAGTACAGCTCCGGCGAAATATTCAGGTCGATAAACCGCGGGATAGAAAAGGAAGGCCTCAGGATCACGCCTGACGGCAAGCTGGCGCAAACGCCCCATCCCGCGGGCCTCGGCTCTGCCCTGACCCACTCCCTGATCACCACCGATTACTCTGAGGCTCTGCTCGAATTCATTACGCCCGTAAGCACCGGTGTCGAGGAGAGCCTCGACATCCTGCAGAACATCCACAGCTTCGTCTACCAGCAACTGGACGGTGAAATGCTGTGGGCGGCCAGTATGCCCTGTATCGTCAGCGGGGACGAGGGAATCCCGGTGGCCCGCTACGGCAGCTCCAACGTGGCGCGGATGAAGACCGTCTACCGCTACGGACTGGGTCATCGCTATGGTCGCCTGATGCAGGCCATTGCCGGCATCCACTACAACTTCTCAATGCCCCCGGCCTTCTGGGACAGGGCCTGGCGAGACGCGGGCCAGCCCGGCGACCTCACCGACTACATCAGCGAACGCTACCTGGGCCTGATCCGAAACTTCCACCGCCACTCCTGGCTCCTCATCTACCTTTTCGGCGCCTCACCCGCGGTGTGTGCCAGCTTTTTGCGGGGTCGCGACAACCACGGCCTCCAGCCCTTCGACCCACAGGGCCGCAGCCTGTTCATGCCCCATGGCACCTCATTGCGCATGGGGGACCTCGGCTACAACAGCAATGCGCAGAAGAACCTGCAGGTCTGCTATAACAGCCTGCATAACTATATCGAAACCCTGCGCAGCGCCATCATGCAGCCGCACCAGGACTACCGGGACATTCCCTGCGGAAAGGGTGGCGACTACCAGCAGCTGAGCGACGGTCTGCTGCAGATTGAAAACGAGTTCTATAGCCCGATCCGCCCGAAGCGGGTCACGCGTTCCGGGGAGACGCCCCTCAACGCCCTTCACCGTGCAGGCATCGAGTACGTGGAAGTGCGCTGCATCGATGTCAGCCCCTTCCACCCGGCTGGCCTGGACGCGGGGCAGATTCGCTTCCTGGATACTTTCCTCCTCTACTGCCTGCTGCAGGAAAGCCCTGCCTGTGACGACGACGAGCAGGCGATCCAGCGGGCCAACCTGGAGGCGGTCGTGAACCGCGGGCGCCAGCCAGGGCTGATGTTAAAGACATCGTCCGGCGAGCGGGGCATGGCCCAGTGGGCAGGGGAACTGCTGTCCGACATGGAGCTGGTGGCGCGTGAGCTCGACCGGGCCCACGATGGCACCGACTATGTGACGGACCTGCAGGCCCAGCAGGACAAAGTCCGGGACCCGGAGCTCACCCCCTCCGCCCGCATCCTGCGGGAAATGCGCGAGCAGGACCTGCCTTTCTTCCGCCTTGCCATGGGATACAGCGAGCGTTGGGCCGAGCACTACCGGGCGCGGCAGCTGCCAAAGGCCGAAATGGCCGATTTCGAAGAGGAGAGCAGCCGCTCCCTGCGCGCCCAGCGGGAGATCGAATCCTCCGACGACATCAGCTTCGAGCGTTACCTGGACAATTTCTTTTCCCAGTACCGGGCGCTGTAGACTACCGTGAATTTTCTCGCCCATTTCCACCTCGCCTGGCCGGACGAAGGACTGGTGGCGGGGGGGCTCGAGGGCGATTACTACAAGGGCCCGCTGCGCGGTGACCTGCCGCGAGCGCTGGAGCGGGGGGTAAGACTGCACCGCGCCGTCGACACCTATACGGACCAGCATCCACTGGTTGTCGCCGCACGCAGGGAGTTCCCCCCCGAACTGCGGCGCTACGCGGGCATCCTGATCGACCTGTGCTTCGACCACTACCTGAGCAAACACTGGGAGCATTTTTCCGATACACCCCTGCGGACATTTACCCGGGAGGTCTATCATCTGCTGGCCCGCCAGGAAGCCACCCTCAGCGGCGGCTCCCGCACCATGCTGGCCCGCATGGTGGAGCACGATATCCTGGGGCTATACCAGTCGTGGGATACGGTACCGGCCAGCGCGGCGCGCATCGGTCGCCGCTTCCGCCGCAGCAATCCCCTGCTGGACGTGGACAGCGGCCTGGCATCGGTGCGCGACACCCTCGAGCAATGCTTCCTGGCGTTCTACCCCCAGTTGCAGACCTTCACCGTCCACTGGGAGCAGGAAGAGTCCAGCGGCAACCCCGGCAACCGGGTTTGCACTTCCGGTTGAAAGTCCCTAACTTAGCCCTCCCGATATCCCAGGAATCCTCTGTCGATGCTGTCATCCCTCTCCCCCCGACTGGTCTTTCTCGGCCTGGTCCTGCTGGCAATCATTTCCCTGCTCTTCGCCCGCGTATTCCTGCAGGAATACCTGGCCCTCACGGCGTGCCCCCTGTGCATGACCCAGCGGGTGTTCGTGGCGCTGTGGGGAGTCTTCGCCTTCATCGCCCTGCTGCATAATCCCGCAGGCTGGGGCCTGCGGGTTTACGGGGGTCTCTGTGCCCTCGCTGCCGCCGCAGGCGGCGCCGTGGCAGCGCGCCATGTATGGCTGCAGCACCTGCCAGCTGACCAGGTGCCCGCCTGTGGCCCGAGCCTGGAGTACATGCTCGAAACCCTGCCATTCTCAGAGACGCTGAGTCTGGTACTGATGGGAGACGGCAATTGCGCGGAAACGATGTGGACGTTCCTGGGCCTGAGTATCCCCGAACAGACACTGATCCTCTTTTCCGTGGTCACGCTGATCGCCCTGTGGCAAACTTTTCGCAAGTATCCAGGAACCGACCCGGCAGCGACGGGCGGGCAACCCGCCAACGGAGAGACATAGATGCCGAACAGCAGCAGCGACCCCAGGCAACAATTCCAGGCAGTGGAAGATCTGCTGACACGCTGGTTGCGGGAACGCCGTGATCTACTGGGCAGATACACGGAGATCGTCGTCACCCTGGATGGCGCGGCCAACCGGGAGGCCACAGAACAGCGGCAGAAAGCCCTGTGCGAACTACTGGTGGACTATATCTCTGCCGGTCATTTCGAGGTGTACCACGAACTGGTGAACGAGGCCGAAACCTTTGCCGATGGCAGCAGTGCCATGGCGGAGCAACTCATGCCCGCGATCGGCGATACCACGGAAGTGATCCTGGCCTACGAAGAGAAGTATGGCGATGGCGAAAACCACCCGGGGACGCTGAAGCGCGATCTCTCAGCCCTGGGAGAGGTACTGGAGTCGCGCTTCGCACTCGAAGACCGGCTCATCGCCGGCCTGCACAACAGTCACCGGCGCCTGGTCTGACCCGGGCGCGGTGATGTGACGGCTCAGCCTTCTGCGGCAGCCTCGTCACCGGACGCGGCTTCTTCCTGGCTGGGGATGGAGACGAGCTCCACCTCGAAGACCAGTGCCGCGTTGGGGCCGATCATCTGGCCCGCGCCACCGGCACCGTAAGCCAGGTCGGACGGTATGGCCAGCTTCCACTTGGAGCCAACCGGCATCAATTGCAGAGCTTCTGTCCAGCCGGCGATAACCTGGCCAACCCCGAAGGTCACCGTCTGGCCCCGCCCGTAGGAGGAATCGAATTCGGTTCCGTCTACCAGCGTGCCGCGATAGTGAACCTCAACAGTGTCCTCGGCACTGGGCTTTGCGCCATCCCCTGCCTCCAGCACCTCGTACTGCAGGCCGGACTCGGTGACCGTCACCCCCTCGCGGGCCGCATTTTCTGCCAGGAATGCCTCTGCGGCTGCCTGGTTGGCTTCACCCAGTGCGGCCTGGGCTTCCTGTTGCTCGGCCTGCATCTTCTGCTGGTAAGCCTGCATTTCCGCGCCGATCTCCTCCTGGGACATCATGGGCTCACCGCCCTCGATGGCGTCCCGCAGACCGGCGGAAAAGGCATCGACGTCCATGGGGACACCGTCGGCTGCCATCCGTTGGCCAAGACCGTAGGCGATGCCGTAGCTGAGGCGCTGCTCGGTGGTCTCCAGGCTGACCTCGGCGGGAGCCGCAACAGCGGTACTCTCGGGTGCGGCCGATTCCTGCTGACAGGCTTGCAGACCAAGGACACTGACCAACGCCAGCGGTAAAGCGTAATTCTTCATAGATTCGGTTCCATTATCAGTCATTCCGTGGGTATCTCGGATACCCGCATCAAAGCGGGCTCTCGCGCACGGTCGGGTGTGGGGGACCGTACGCCAGAAGTTCAAGTCCGTGAGGGGAGCGAGAAATCCGCAGTGGGCGCCATCTTACTACCCGGCCCGGCCTGATACCACCCCCGCCAAAGCGCTGGCGGATCCGGAAATCTGGTGGCATCGACAGGCAACGGGTAAACTCCCCCGCCACATGATCATTCTCCGCGACATCAGTCTCCGCCGGGGCAGCAAACTGCTCCTGCGCGACTGCAACGTGACCATCCAGCCCGGCCAGCGAATCGCGTTGATCGGCGCTAACGGCTGCGGCAAGACGAGCCTCCTGAGCATGCTGTTGGGGGACCTGGCACCGGATGCAGGGCACATCGACGGCATGGCGGGCCTGCGACTCTCGCACATGGCCCAGGAGGTACACGCCACAACCCTTCCGGCAACGGAATATCTATGGCGGGGCGATGGCCAGCTGGCCGAACTCAGGGACGAGCTGCAGCGCCTGGAGGCGGCGGGTGAGTTCGCGGCCACCGCCGCCATCCACGCCCGGCTGGAGACCCTGGACGGCTACAGCGCCGAGCGGCGCGCGGAAAGATTATTGCGGGGCCTGGGTTTTGACGAGGGTGCCGGGGCACGCCCGGTGAGTGATTTTTCCGGAGGGTGGCGCATCCGCCTCAACCTGGCTCGCGCCCTGATGACCCCCTCCGACGTGCTGCTGCTGGACGAGCCAACCAACCACCTCGACCTGGATGCCACACTCTGGCTGCAGCAATGGCTGCAACAGTACCCCGGCACCCTGGTCATGATTTCCCACGATCGGGATTTCATCGACGCGACCTGCCAGCGGATTCTGCGCATCGAGCAGCAGGGGCTGAACGCCTACAAGGGCAACTACTCCGATTACGAGCGGCAACGTGCCGAGCGCCTGGCAGACCAGCAGGCACGTTTTGAAAAACAGCAGCGCCGCATGGCCGAAATCGACAGCTTCGTGCGCCGTTTTCGCTACAAGGCGACCAAGGCCAGGCAGGCACAGAGCCGATTGAAGGAACTGGAGCGCATGCAGGCCGTAGCGCCCGCCCACCTGGACTCGCCCTTTGACTTCACCTTCACCGCGCCCGACAGAATGAGCGATCCGCTACTGCGCCTCGACGACGCAGTGCTGGGCTACGGCGAACAGCCCGTGCTCTCAGGGGTGGAAGTCCTGTTGCGACCCGGCAGTCGCCTGGGGCTGCTCGGGCGCAACGGTGCCGGAAAATCCACACTGCTCAAGTCCCTGGTCGGAAAACTTCCCCTGCTCGAGGGTCGTCGCAGCGCCGGTGAGCACTGCCGCATCGGCTACTTCGACCAGCAGCAGTTGGAGGCCCTGGACCTGCAGGCCAGTCCCGCCCTGCATATCCAGCGGCTGAGTCCCGGGGCCCGCGAACAGGATGTCCTGAATTTCCTGGGCGGTTTCAACTTTTCCGGAACTGCCGCGACCAGTGAGGTGGCACCCCTGTCCGGTGGCGAGAAAGCCCGCCTGGCGCTGGCCATGGTGGTATGGCAGCAACCCAACCTGCTGGTAATGGACGAGCCAACCAACCACCTGGACCTGGAAATGCGCCACGCCATGGAAATGGCCCTGCAGGCCTACGAAGGCGCCCTGCTGCTGGTCAGCCATGACCGCCACCTGCTGCGCAATACGGTGGAGGAGCTGCTGCTGGTTCACGACGGCCGGGTAGAGGAATACGGCGAAGATCTGGAGGGCTATGAAAAGTGGGTTCTCGAAAGCTATCGGGAGGACAGACCCGGCAGCCGGCCGTCTGCAGATACCGGCCGTAAGGAGAAGCGACAGCAGGCCGCAGCCCGTCGCGAGCGGCTGCGGCCACTGAAAAAGCAATTGGCCAGGACTGAGGCCGAAATGTCCGAGGTGGAGACCGAGCTGGAGACCGTGCAGTCCCGGCTCAGCGACGCTGACCTCTACACCGAGGATCGCAAGACTGAACTCGCCGATCTGTTGCAGCGGCAGGGGCAGCTCAAGGCTCGCGCCGGGGATCTGGAGGAGAGCTGGCTCCTGCAACAGCAGGAACTGGAGGAGTTGGAGCTGAGCGAGTGAGCTGCAGCTTTGCCGGTCTGCTCAATTTCTTGATCGCCGCCTCCCGCTGCTGGGCGGCGCTGCGATCCGCCGCCCCGTCCCACCACAACAGGCGGACCGGGCGGCGGCTGCGGGTATATTTGGGTCCGCCCACCCGCGTACCATTGTGCTGGTGCAGGCGCTTTTCCAGGTCACGGGTGATTCCGGTATAGAGAGTGCCGTCGGCGCATTCCAGGATATAGACCTGCCAGTCGGTCACCGGCACGGACTCAGATGAGGGCGAGGACATCCCTGACACAGTCGCTGATGCCGGCATAGGCCTCGGAGACACTTCCCGCCAGCATGTAGGCGGGCGTGGTGACCAGCTTGCGCTCGCG
>JAHEEV010000063.1 GCA_024640505.1 Halieaceae bacterium | reverse complement strand
TGTTTTGGTTTCTAGAATGGTTGGTCAGATTGTATCGCCTTATCCCGGCGACAGGGATCAGCCTAGCACAGCGACAGGGATGTGCGAGCCCTCAGGCCAGGTTGATTGAATTTGGTGGATTATCCGCGTCCAGCGGGTAGGGCAGGGGGCAATCCATGACCGCTGCCATGCTGGCGATGATCTCACGCTCCGCGGGTACCAGCTGGTCATCGGCACCGGCGGCGAGTGCCATGGCCTTGAGCAGACGCGGTTTGAGCAGTGGGTAGCAATTCGCCAGTTCGTGTACCGCCTGGCTGAAGGCCGCGACGCTGCACTGCTCGCGGGGCAGGATGGCCATGGTATCAAAACCCAGTTCATCAGCGCCCAGGCGAAAAACGGCTGCGCTCTCGCCGCTGCCCTCATGGGCGAGGACGGACAGCGCCACCCGCACGTGGTAGGCCACTTTCTGCAGCTTGCTGTAGCGGGGCCGACTGGGCCTGACCTGGATGAACTCCGGGTCCAGGTAGTGGCGCACCAGCTGGAACATGCACCACTCATGGAGCTCGGTCCGGGCGTCCGCCTGGATCAGGCTCAGCAGCGTATTCTTGAACGTCCGGTACTGCTGCAGGGAGATGGATTTCAGGGCCGGCAGGCACATCTCCAGCAGCGGCAGTCGCCGCGGAGCCCCCAGTTCCCGCACGGCGGGTTCCAGCGTGTGCACCAGCTCGGCCAGGCCGGTGACACCCGACGCCTGCACGATCTGCAACTGCTGCTCCCGCACCTCGCCGATCGGGCTGGTCAGGAGGGCGTAGACCAGTGCCTCGGCGCCCAGTGGGTCGTGGCTTTGTCGCACCAGTGCCAGGGGAATGCCCTGCTCACTGGCCGTCTGCGCCTCCAGTTCCTCCGGGGTGGGCCCGATATCGGCGTCATCCGCCAGGGTCTCCCCGGTTTCCATGGCGGCAATGGCAGCCAGAACAAGGCCGGCACGACCCACGCCCACTTCACCAGCGCCGGGGCGGGAAGGCTCCGCGCTGTATTGCCGGGGTTTGCGCTCGATGTATGCGCCATTCCAGTCGGGATCCACACGGCGGATGCGCGCTTCCAGCGGCGGGTGGGTAGCAAACACCTGCCACAGGCGATGCTGTATCTGGCCGAAAAAGATGTGAGACATTTCAGTGGCCCGTGCAGCATGCACCAGGGTGCCCGGGATGTAGCCGCCGATGACCTTGAGGGCATCGCCGATGCCGTCGGGGTCACGGGTGTACTGCACTGCGCTGGCATCGGCCAGGAACTCCTTCTGGCGACTGATGGCCGCCTTGATAAAGCCTGCCGCCATGCCGCCCAGCCAGCCCAGAATCCACAGTGCCAGGCCCAGCACCGGGAGCACCGCGCCGCTATTACTGCTCTGGTGGCTGGCGCCCGTGCGTCCTCGGCTGCTGGAGCGCAGCAGGATATGACCCACGTCGCCGATGAAGGTGATGCCCTTCAGCATGGCCGCCAGGCGGATATTCAGGCGCATGTCGCCGTTGAGAATGTGACTGAACTCGTGGGCAATGACGCCCTGCAGTTCATGCCGTTTCAGCTGCTCGATGGTGCCGCGGGTGACAGCCACCACAGCATCTGCAGGTGTGATCCCGGCGGCGAAAGCATTGATGCCACGCTCGCCATTGAGGACATATACCGGAGGCACCGGCATATTGGCCGCCAGGGCGAGCTCTTCCACGACATTGAGGCAGCGACGCTCGGCGCGGTCGCGGGTCTGCGGCAGGATGCGGCTGCCGCCCATTCCCTCTGCCACCACCTTGCCGCCGGTGGACAGCTGCACCCATTTAAAGAGTACAACGACTGCCACCGTGGCGGTTATCGCCAGGCCGATTCCGCCAAAACGGGCCCAGGTGAAGAATGACCAGAAACCGGCCATGCCTTCGCGGCTGCCGGCGTAGATGTTGTAATCCTGCCCGAAGAACAAAAAGGCCGCCACCAGGGCATTGACCAGCAGGATCAGCAGCAGCACTGCCGCAAGGAACATGATCAGCAGCAGCCGGGTATTGCGGCGCGCGATGTCCTGTTGTTCAAAAAAATTCATGCTTTGGGCTCGAGGGAGGAGCTGTAGGAGCCCGCTCCGCGGGCGATCGGGTCCTCTTGGTCCAATCGCCCGCGGAGCGGGCTCCTACAGGCATGAAAAGGTTAGAAGGATACCGTCGGCGCTGCCTGGATCTGCGCGGAGTCATCAAACTCCAGCAGCTGGGCGTCGACCGGGTGGCCGAAGGTGCCGGCCAATACGACCGGCGGGAAGCTCTGGCGATACGTGTTGTAGGCCATGACCGCGTCGTTGTATCCCTGGCGGGCATAGGCCACCCTGTTCTCGGTGGTGGTCAGCTCTTCGGAGAGCTGTTGCATGTTCTCGCTGGCCTTGAGATCCGGGTAGGCTTCCATGGTCACGTTGAGCTTGCCCAGGGCACCCTGCAGTGCATTTTCGGCACTGGCCAGTTTGGCCATGTCCGCACTGCCGATGGTATTTTCCCCGAGGGCTTTCAGCACCGCTGCCGCGTCATTGCGCGCGGTGGTCACCGCGTCAAGAGTCTCTCGTTCGTGCTGCATGTAGCCCCGTGCGGTCTCCACCAGGTTGGGGATCAGGTCGTAGCGCCGCTTGAGCTGTACCTCGATCTGGGAAAATGCATTGAGATAGCGATTCTTCAGGGTTACCAGGGTGTTGTAAATACTGATGACATAGATCACCAGCCCCAGGATGACGAGCCAGAATACGATAGTTGAAATTTCCATAGTGAATTATCCGTATCGGTAGCAGGTGTCAGGATGGTACCACGCTCACCAGCACACCATTAAGGGCGGCGTTGCCGGACAGTGCATCCAGGTAGCGATCGTCCGTGAGGTCGTTGCAGCTGGCGCCCGGGTGTTCACGGGCAACCGCCATGCGGATGCCCTTGCGGTTGTGACCATAGCCGTGAGGCAGGCTGACCACGCCCGGCATCATGTCCTCCGAGGCTTCCACCGGGACGCTGACCGAACCGGCGCGGGAGCTTATGGTCACCGTAACCCCATCGTCGATTTCCCTGCGCGCCATGTCCCCTGGGTGCATCAGCAGGGTGCAGCGTTCCTTGCCTTTGACCAGTCGACGGTAGTTGTGCATCCAGGAATTGTTGGAACGCACGTGACGGCGCCCGATCAGCTTGAGCAGGCCGTGATGGGGTTGCTCGAACTCCGCCTTCAGGCGATCCAGGTCCGCGAGGGGTTCGGGCGTGTCGCAGCGAATCTGCTTGTCCCGTGTGCAGAGCCGCCCCGGCAGCTGCGCGCGCAGGGGACCCAGGTCGATACCGGACGGGTTGTCGCGCAGGGTCTGCAGGGACAGCCCCTGGTCTCTGTAGGGGCCCGACTGGAGGCCCAGGTCCACGATCTGTTCCGGCGGCACGACCGGCTGGGGCTCCTGTCCCAGTAGAGCCGCTACCCGGTTGCCCAGCTCGGCGAAGATCTCCCAGTCGTGCAGGCTGTCCCCGGGTTTGTCGAACAGCGGCTCGCTGTAGCGGGTGGTATTGCGTATCGCCAGCAGGTGAAAGGAGATGTCGTAGTGATCGTGCTCCAGCGGTGAGGTGGGCGGCAGGATGATGTCCGCATGGCGGGTGGTCTCATTGATGTAGGGGTCCAGTGAGACCATGAAGTCGAGCTGCTTCAGTGCGTCATCCAGCTGGCGTCCGTTCGGGGTGGACAGGACCGGGTTGCCCGCACCGGTGAACAGTGCACGGATCTGCCCCTCCCCGGGAGTGGTTATCTCTTCCGCCAGGGCGGCCACTGGCAGTTCCCGGTCGAACTCCGGGAGGTCGCGCACGCGGCTGCGGTGGCGTCCGAAGCCGCCGGGGCTGGTGGTGGCCAGCATGTCCACCGCCGGGGTGGCAAATAATACGCCGCCGGGTCGGTCCAGGTTGCCCGTCGCGATATTGATCACCTGGATCAACCACTGGCACAGGGCGCCGTAGGCCTGGGTCGAGACGCCCATACGACCGTAGCAGATCCCGGCACCGGCGGCGGCCAGTTCCCTGGCGATACGGCGGGTATCTGCGGCGTCGATACCGGTGTGGTCCGCGGAAAATTCGGGGGTGAAGCCGGCTATGGCCTGCTCCACCTCGGCCAGACCGGTGGTAAAGTCAGCGAGGTGGGCAGGGTCAACCAGCTTTTCCTCGAACAGGGTGTGCAACAGTCCCAGCAGGAACAGGGCATCGGTTCCCGGGGTGACAAAGTGGTGTTCGCTGGCCAGCCGGGCGGTCTCGGTGCGACGGGGATCGATGACCACCAGTCGGCCGCCACGTGCCTTCAGCGCCTTGATGCGCTTTTTCACATCGGGCACTGTCCACAGGCTGCCGTTGGAAGCGAGGGGGTTGGCCCCCAGCATCAGGAAATAATCCGTGTGGTCGATATCGGGGATGGGAAACAGGGACTTGTGGCCGAAGAGCCACAGGGCGGCCAGGTGATGCGGAAGTTGGTCGACCGAGGTTGCTGAAAACCGGTTGTTGGTGCGGATATACCGGAACAGGTTGCCCTGGTGGGTCATCATTCCGTAGTTGTGTACTGACGGGTTGCCCAGGTAGATACCCACGGCATGTACGCCGTCGCGCTCGATGGTCTCCACCAGTCGGCGGGCCGTCGTATCCAGCGCCTCCTCCCATTCGATCTCCTGCCAATGGTGCTCTCCGTCCTCGCCCACCACTCTTTTTACCGGGCGGCGCAGCCGGTCCGGGTCCTCGTGGATGTCCCGCAGGGCCACCGCCTTGGGACAGATATGGCCACGGCTGAGGGGGTCGTCCCGGTCGCCCTTGATGGAAAGGATTTCCTTGCCGTCGGTTTCGATGACGAGGCCGCAGATAGCCTCGCACAGGTGGCAGGCACGGTAGTGGGTCTGGCGGGTCATGGGCTACTCTGGTCAGCTTCGGGCACAATCCATTGTAGACGGATAATCGCCCTTTGGTAGCCTGGGGCGCTCCTGCGTTCCAGTCTGCTACACTCGACTGTCTGTGCACGTTAAGGATTTACTGATCTGCGCCCAGCTGTAGTATGGTGTCGAGCGGCAGAAGAATGGCAGTCCCGCAGGTGTCCTGCCGGTGCGATGCGCCTGCAATATCTGATCGAACCGAAAGAAGAGAGGTTACCCCATGAACACTTTAAAGACCCCGGTCAAACGAGCCACAGGATTTATCGCAGCCTCCCTGTTGCTGTTTGCGGGAATGGCAGGGCTGGCACAGGCCGCGCTGCCCGATGGCGCCGCTATCGAAGCGGCCCTGAAGAAAGCCTTCACCGACTACAGGAAGCTGGAAGAGGGAGCGAATGCCGACTACATTCCAGCGCTGGCCGAGGTCGACCCCAATGTTTATGGCATCGCCCTGGTGACGACCGACGGTAAGGTCTACACCGTGGGCGACCTGAAGACCGAGGTATCGATCCAGTCGATTTCCAAGGTGTTTACCATGGCCAAGGTGATCGAGGAGTCCGGGCCGCGATCGATTCCGGAAAATATGGGCGTGGACGCCACCGGCCAGGTGTTCAACTCCATCGTGGCAGTGGAGCAGTACAAGGGACGCGAGATGAACGCGATGGTGAACCCCGGCGCCATCACCGCCACCAGCATGGTAAAGGGCGACAGCTATGACGCCATCTGGAACAGCATCCTCGACTACTACAGCGATTTTGCGGGGCGCAAGCTGACCGTGCAGGAAGATATCTACAAGTCCGAGGCCGCCACCAACCAGCGCAACCAGGCTATTGCCATGCTGATGCACGCCTATGGCCATATCGAGGACGACCCGCTGCAGGCCAATGATATCTATACCCGGCAGTGCTCCGTTGGGGTCAATGCCAGGGACCTGGCCACCATGGCCGCGACCCTGGCCAACGGCGGTAAGAACCCGGTGACGGGCAAGCAGCTGGTGAGCCCCAAAAACATCAATGAGATTCTGGCTGTTATGGCCACGGCTGGTCTCTACGACGATAGCGGCCAATGGTTGTACAAGACCGGCCTGCCGGCCAAGAGTGGCGTTGGCGGAGGTATCATAGCGGTCTCCCCCGGCAAGTTCGGGATAGCCGTGATTTCCCCGCCGCTGGATCCCGCGGGCAACAGTGTGCGGGCACAGAAAGCGATCGCCGACATCTCCAACGCGCTGGGCGGCAACCCCTACGAGGTGGTCCCCCGATAAGACCGGAGGGGGTTGCAACCTGACTGGCGGGGCCCGGGGTTGGGGCGCCGCCCCGGATCTCAATGCCCTCTATGGTGTAGTCCGGGCTGTACTGTTTAGCGTGCGGCCCGGGCTATAATTCGTCTCCGCTATCCGGTGATAGAGGATGTACGAGAACTTTTTCAAACTGAGCGCAGACCCGTTCCGGCTCAGCCCGGATCACCGCTTCTGTTACAAACACCCCCGTTACGCCAGGGCCCGGGCCTATATGGCCTACGCATTCAGGCGCGCCGAGGGATTCGTCATGGTGACGGGCCAGCCCGGCACCGGCAAAACCACCCTGATCGGCGACATGGTGGACTACCTGGCCGGGGAAGACGTGGAAGTGGCCAATCTCGTCAGCACCCAGCTTGCCGCTGACGACATGCTGCGCATGGTGGGACACGCCTTCGGCGTGCAGGCACGTACCACGGACAAGGCCACCATTCTCCAGGCATTGCACAACCGCTTTCTGGCGTGGCACCGGGCAGGTCGGCGCGCCCTGCTCATCGTGGACGAGGCCCAGGACCTGCGGGCGGAGGCCATGGAGGAACTGCGCCTGCTCACCAACGTGCAGCACGACGGCAGGCCGCTGCTGCAGATCTTCCTGCTCGGGCAGCCCGCGTTGCGGCAGGCCATCCACGACATCGCCATGCAGCCCGTGCACCAGCGGATCGTCGCTGCCACTCACCTGGAGGCCCTGTCTGATGAAGAGACCCGCGCCTACGTGGAGCACCGACTGAAGGTCGTGGGCTGGAAGGGTGATCCGGCCATCAGCACCCCCGTGTTTCGCATCATTCACCGCTTCAGCGGGGGAGTGCCCCGGCGCATCAACCTGTTCTGCTCTCGCCTGCTGCTGCACGCTTACGTGGAGCAGAAGCACCGCATCGGCGTGGCAGACGCCCGGGTGGTGGCCGGGGAACTGCAGGAAGAGCAGCTGTCTACCCGCGACATCCTCGGGGATGACATCTTCCAGGCCGAGGACGATTTCGGCGAGGCCAGGTCCGGGGTTCCCACCGGAAGGCGGCAGAACCCCTCTCCGGTCCGCGTTGTGCCAACGGCGAAGTTGGAACCCGTTCCGAAACCCGCGCCCAAAGCCGTTTCGAAACCCGGCGGGGCCGCCCCCCGGGCCTCTTTCGAATCCCGGAACCTGTCCGGGCGGAGCCCTGGTGTGCGCACAAGGACCGAGAAAAATCCTGTAAAGATCTACACGGGTGATGAACGGCGCCGCTACAATCGGCGCAGCGGCCATGACCGGCGCAAGGAACTCCGCTTCGAAGTGGGCAAGGAGGACAGGCGCAGAAGCCTGGGGCGGCGCCGGGACGATACCGGCACCAGACGCTGGTAGCTGCGCCGCCAGGGATCTGGGTATAGAGCGTATTGTTCAGCGTCTTTGAGAGATGGTGCCCAGGAGAGGACTTGAACCTCCACGCCCTTGCGAGCACTAGCACCTGAAGCTAGCGTGTCTACCAATTTCACCACCTGGGCAACTCAGTCCATGCCCGTGCGGCGGGTAGCTGGACGGCGTCCAGTGTTTACCGCAACATCACTTCGGGCAGGTCGGATTTCGGCGTCGCGATATCCGAGGGCGCGCACTTTACTTTTCTCACACTCCTTTGTCAATCCTCGCGTATAATCCGTAGACAGATCGTCTCCGCAGGCGCGGGAACGGCATCAAACCCTGATTCACCCTTTATCGGATTGCACCTGAAGCGCAGTCCGGCGAACCTCACGGAAGACCCCAATACTTATGTCCAAGAAAGGCAAAATTGCCGATCCTCATGCGGAGCGTGAAGCCGCCCGCTACGAAAACCCCATTCCCAGCCGCGAGGTGATCCTCGAGCTGCTGACGAAAGCGGAAAAACCACTCAATCACAACAAGCTCGCGGCCAGGCTGGGTCTGGAGGATCACGAGCAGCTGGAGGCCCTGCGCAAGCGGCTGCGGGCCATGGAGCGCGACGGCCAGCTGATGGTCAACCGGCGCGGGGCTTACGGCCTGGTGGACAAGATGCACCTGCTGCGCTGCCGCGTACAGGGCCATCGCGACGGCTATGGCTTCGCCATACCCCTGGCGCCGGCGGATGGCGGTGAACGCGGCGAGGACGTTTACCTCAACGCCCGCCAGATGCACTACGTATTCGATGGCGATGAGGTACTCGTCACCATCACCGGTGTCGACCGCCGCGGCCGCCAGGAGGGTAAGGTGGTGGAGGTGCTCAAGCGTGCCAACACCAGCATCGTCGGGCGTTACCAGGAAGAGAGCGGCATCGGCTTCGTGATCCCGGACAACCAGCGCATCAGCCACCAGATACTCATCCCGCCACAGGAAAAAGGTGCGGCGATGCAGGGCCAGATCGTCACCGCCGAGATTACCGACTACCCCACCCGCCAACTGGGCGCCAAGGGCCGCATCACCGAGATCCTGGGTGACCACATGGACCCGGGCCTGGAAATCGATGTGGCGATCCGTTCCCACGGTATTCCCTGGGAGTGGCCCGAGCAGGTGGTGGATGAGGCGGGCCATCTGGAATCCGAACCCCTCGAGGAGGACAAGCAGCAGCGGGTGGATCTGCGCAATCTGGCATTCGTCACGATCGACGGGGAGGATGCCCGGGACTTTGACGATGCGGTCTATTGCGAGAAACGACGCGGAGGCAGCTGGCGGCTGTGGGTGGCGATCGCCGATGTCTCGCACTATGTGCGGCCCGGCTCGGCGCTCGACGAAGAGGCGGCGCATCGCGGTAACTCTGTCTATTTTCCCGAGCGGGTGGTGCCCATGTTGCCGGAGGCCCTGTCCAACGGCCTCTGTTCCCTTAAGCCCGAGGTGGACCGTCTGTCCCTGGTGTGCGAGATGGATCTCACCCGCACCGGAAAGCTCAACCGGTTTCACTTCTATGAAGCCGTGATCCACTCCCATGCCCGACTCACCTATACCCAGGTGGGTGAGGTGCTGGACCAGGGTGGTCATCCGGAGGTGGACAGCAAGCGCGTGCCGGATCTGGAGCGGCTGCACGAACTCTACCGGATGTTGCGGGCCGCCCGGGACGAGCGCGGTGCCATCGATTTCGACACGGTGGAGACCCGGATCATTTTTGACGAGCAGCGCAAGATCGAATCCATTGTGCCGGTGGTTCGCAACGATGCCCACAAGCTGATCGAAGAGTGCATGCTCTGCGCCAACGTTGCCGCGGCACGGTTTTTCGAGGCCAACAAATTGCCGATCCTGTACCGGGTGCACGAGGGGCCCACCGAGGAGAAGCTGGAGAACCTGCGCAAGTTTCTCGGGGAACTGGGCCTGGAACTCTACGGCGGGGTAAAACCGACGCCGCTGCACTACCAGGACCTGCTGCAGCAGGTGGAGGGCCGGGACGACGCCCATGTCATCCAGACCATGCTGCTGCGTTCGCTCAGCCAGGCCGTGTACCAGCCCGATAACGAAGGCCACTTTGGCCTGCACTACCCTGCCTATGCCCATTTCACGTCGCCCATCCGTCGTTATCCGGACCTGCTGGTGCACCGGGGTATCCGCAGCCTGATCCGTTCCGATCGCAAGGTCGAGGGCGTTACGAGGGTGGAGGGTGCGGCGCCGATTCAGCCGCAACGCATTTTCCCTTACGGTGCCAGGGAGATGGCGATTCACGGCGAGCACTGCTCCATGAGCGAGCGCCGTGCCGATGACGCTACCCGGGAAGTGGATGCCTGGCTCAAGTGCGAGTACCTGCAGGAGCATGTCGGGGACGAATTCGATGGTGTCATCGCGGCGGTTACCAGCTTCGGGCTGTTCGTGGAGTTGAAGGATCTGTATATCGAGGGCCTGGTTCACGTCACGGCGCTGCCCGGGGACTACTACGCTTTCGACATGGCCAAGCAGCGACTCACGGGCGAACGCACCGGGCGCAGTTTTCAGCTGGGCGGCTCAGTGCGGGTGCAGGTGGCGCGGGTTGACCTGGACGACCGCAAGATCGACCTGGAGCTGATCGACGCCGCGCCCCCGCGCAAGTCCAAGGCCGGCAAGAGTGGTGACCGCAACGGCAAGAAAGGCGGCGGTGCCGGCAAGGGCGGCAAAAACCGTAAAAAGAAGGAGAGTTCCCAGGCGCGCAAGAAGACGGGACTGCGCAGGCGACATTGATGGCGTACGTCTACGGGATCCACGCGGTAGACGGGCTGCTGCGGCGCAATCCGGGGTCGGTGCAGCGCCTGTGGCTGCAGTCGGGCCGTGAGGACAAGCGAATCGCAGCTCTGCTGGAGCTGGCCAAAAACCAGGGCGTTCCCGTCACACGGGAATCCCGGCCGGTTCTGGATGCCCTGGTGACCGGCCGCCACCAGGGCGCCGTGGCCGAGACCCGTGAGAGTGCCGCCCGTGACGCGCCGTCCGGGACCGGTCTCTGGAGCGAACAGCAGCTGTTGCAGGCCGTTGAGAATAGCGACCCCCCGACGCTGATCCTGGTGCTGGACGGTGTCACCGACCCCCACAACCTGGGCGCCTGTCTCCGCAGTGCTGATGCGGCCGGAGTCGATGCGGTGGTAGTACCGAAGGACAAGTCGGCGGACATCAACCCCACCGTCCGCAAAGTGGCCTGCGGGGCGGCGGAGACGGTGCCTTTCGTCAGGGTGACCAACATCAGCCGGACGCTGCAGGCTCTCAAAGAGCGTGGGGTGTGGCTCTACGGGACGGCCGGCGAAGCGGAAAAATCCCTGTTTGAGAGCGACCTGACGGGCCCTCTGGCGCTGGTTATGGGGGGCGAGGGAAGCGGTCTGCGTCGACTGACACGGGAGCAATGCGACTTCCTGGTGAAGCTGCCCATGGCGGGCTCGGTCAGCAGCCTCAACGTCTCGGTCGCCACCGGTATCTGCCTGTTCGAGGTCGTTCGCCAGCGGCTTGCAGGTCACCCTCAAACTCTGTAGAATCCGCGCCTCAAAATTTGCCCGGTCGATCCGCTCGGCCGATCCTCCTTGCTACACCGCTCTTGCGTTAAGAGACGGGTAGCATTAACCCGTAAGGAGTTTGCGTATGCGACATTACGAGATCGTTTTCATGGTCCATCCGGACCAGTCTGAACAAGTGCCCGGCATGATCGAGCGCTACACCAATACCATCCAGAAAGACGGCGGCACAGTGCACCGGCTCGAGGACTGGGGTCGCCGGCAGCTGGCCTACCCCATCAACAAGATCCATAAGGCCCACTACGTGCTGATGAACGTCGAGGCGAGCAATGACGCCCTGGACGAACTGACCACGACCTTCCGCTACAACGACGCCGTGATCCGCAACCTGGTGATCCGTCGCGACGAGGCTGTCACCGGTGAGTCTTTCATCATGAAGGCGGAGAAAGAGAACCGGGAGCGCAAGAGCCGCTACGAAGAGCGCCAGGCGGCCGAGGCCGAGAGCGCCAGGTCCTCCAGGGAGGAGTCCGGTGACCAGGCTGAGACGGCTGAACAGGCCGAGACCGAGGAATAAGGGAGAGTATCGTCATGGCACGTTTTTTTCGTCGTCGCAAGTTCTGCCGTTTCACCGCCGAGGGTGTAAAGGAGATCGATTATAAGGATCTGGAGACGCTCAAAGCCTATGTCTCCGAAACGGGCAAGATCGTACCCAGCCGGATTACCGGTACCAAGGCCAAGTACCAGCGCCAGCTGGCTACTGCTGTGAAGCGTGCCCGCTTCCTGGCCCTGTTGTCCTATTCGGATTCCCACAAGTAAGAATCCGTCGACTCGCGCATCGAGTGAGCAGGGCTCTATGACCGGCTTGGCCGCCTTTGTGATGCGCGGGCGCTTCCAGGCGCTGCTGGTCACGGTGCTGGGTGCCGGGAGCCTGGTGTTCTGCTGGATCAGTGCCGCTGTACTGGCACTGGTCACCCTGCGCAAGGGTGCGGGGGAGGGTGCCTGGCTGTTGTTCTGGGCGCTGTTGCCGGCGGGGACACTGGTCTACGTCTATGGCGACAGTGGGCCGTTGGCGCTGCTGTTGTCCGTGATGGCGCTCGCACTGGTGCTGCGCAGCACGGTCAACCTGTCACTGGCAGTACTGGCCTGTGTGCCGGTGGGGGTGGTGACCGGCATCGTTCTGGTGGGCTTCTCCGGCGCCTATCTGGAACAGATAGCCACGTATTTTGGTGAGTTCCTGGCCGGTCTCGAGGAACAATTGTCCCAGGGCGGGCAGCAGGTCGCACTGGCCCGGCCCACGAGCCTGCAGATCGCAGGGATGCTGGGCGCCGGGACCGCCATGAGCGCCGTGTTGTGTCTGCTGTTGGCCCGCTACTGGCAGGCGGCCCTTTACAACCCGGGCGGCTTCGGCGAGGAATTCAGGGCGCTGTATTACCCGCCTGTGGTGACGATGGCCCTGGCGCTGGGCCTCATCGCCCTGGCCAGTCTGGGGGCGGAATACCGGACCTGGGCGGTGATTTGCGCGCTGCCGCTCAGTTTTGCGGGTCTGGCCCTGGTACACGCCCGGGCGGCGTGGCGCGGACAGGGGAAGGGCTGGCTGATCGGGTTTTACCTGGTGTGGCTGTTCTTTGACCCGGTGAAGTTGTTGGTCGTGTTCGCCGCGATTGCAGACAGCTGGTTCAATTTCCGCCAGCGCTGGAAGCGGGACGCGGGGACGGATATTCGCAGAAGCGACGACGAAGAGTAGGATTTTACAACCGCGGGAGGCAGCTCCCCGAGAAGAGGAAAGTAAGATGGAAGTCATTTTGCTGGAAAACATCGGCAGCCTGGGTGGTCTGGGCGACAAGGTCGACGTGAAGGCCGGGTTCGGTCGCAACTACCTGATTCCCCAGGGCAAGGCAGTGCCTGCCACGGCGGACAACATCGCCCAGTTCGAGGTGCGTCGCGCTGAACTGGAAGCGGCTGCTGCCGAGACGCTGGCGGCCGCGGAGACCCGCGCCGAAGCCATCAATGGCCTGGGACTGATCTCCATTCCGGCCAACGCCGGCGAGGAGGGAAAACTGTTCGGTTCCATCGGTACCCGCGATATCGCCGACGCCGTGACAGCGGCCGGTGCAGAGATCGACAAGTCCGAGGTGCGTCTGCCCGAAGGTGCGCTGCGTGAACTGGGCGAGTACGAAATCGCTGTCCAGGTGCACGGCGACGTCACCGCCATGGTTGCGATTGCGGTGGTACCCGAATAATTGATCTGGTTCGCCCGCCTCTGGCGGGTGTGCAGTTCCCGATGCACCGGTCACTTGTGGCCGGTGCATTTTTTGTGGGCGAATTGAAGGGTTGTCTGCTGCATGCCCCGCCGAATTTCGCTACCCTGTGTAATCCTGATAAGAAACCTGCTTGACCATGGCCAACCCTGATTTGCCAGGCAATATCTCCGAGCTTCCCTATGCGGGAGACGGGGATCTTGCGCGGATCAAGATGCATCCCCACTCTGTCGAGGCCGAGCAATCGGTGCTGGGTGGCTTACTGCTGTCGGCCGACGGGTGGGATGCGGTGGCGGAATCGGTGTCCGCCAGTGATTTCTATCGACCCAACCACCGGTTGATTTTTCGACAGATCGCCCAGCTGGCGGAGAACCTGCAGCCGGTAGATGTGATCACCGTGGCGGACAGGCTGGAGGCCAGCGGTGAGCTGGACGTGGCCGGCGGCCTGCCCTACCTGGCGGAGCTGGCGCAGAACACACCCAGTGCCTCGAATATCAGGGCCTATGCCCAGGTAGTCCGGGAACGGGCCAGCCTGCGCAAGCTCATCGAGGCGGCGCAGGAAATAGCCGAGAGCGGCTTCAGCCCGGAGGGTCGCAGTTCGGAGGAACTGATCGACGAGGCCGAGCGGCGCATCATGCAGGTCGGGGAGCAGGGGCAGAAGGCGGGCGGCCCCCAGGGCGTGAACCCGCTGCTGGAATCAGCCCTGGGCCGGATCGAGGAGCTGTTCAACTCGGGTGGCGATATCACCGGTCTCAGTACCGGATTCGATGACCTGGACCGTATGACCTCGGGACTGCAGAAATCCGACCTGGTCATCGTGGCGGGGCGCCCCTCGATGGGTAAGACCAGTTTTGCCATGAACCTGGTGGAGAATGCCGTCCTGGCCCAGGACAGGCCTATTCTGGTATTCAGCATGGAGATGCCCTCGGCGCAGCTCATCACGCGGATGCTTTCCTCCATTGGCCGGATCGACCAGACCCGCATCCGCAATGGCAAGCTGGAGCAGGAGGACTGGCCCAAGCTGTCTACCGCGGTGACCAAGCTCAAGGACGTGCCCCTGTACATCGACGATACGCCCGCCCTGACCCCGACGGAAATTCGCAGCCGGGCCCGGCGTGTGCACCGTGAACATGGTGAACTGGGGATGATCATGGTGGACTATCTGCAGTTGATGCAGATCGCCGGTTCGTCCGAAGGCCGCACCGCCGAGATCTCGGAGATCTCCCGCAGCCTGAAGGCCATCGCCAAGGAGTTCGAGTGCCCCATGGTGGCCCTGTCCCAGCTCAACCGCTCCCTGGAGCAGCGGCCCAACAAGCGGCCGGTAAACTCGGATCTGCGCGAGAGTGGCGCTATCGAGCAGGACGCGGACGTGATCATGTTCATCTACCGGGACGAGGTCTACAACGAGGAGTCGCCGGACAAGGGTACCGCCGAGATCATCATCGGCAAGCAACGGAACGGCCCCATTGGCAGCTGCCGCCTGGCCTTTATCGGGCCCTATACCCGCTTCGAGAATCTCGCCCGCGGATCCTACGACGAGTATTGATTCCTAATCCCTGTAGGAGCCGACTCTGTCGGCGATCGCCCGCGGAGCGGGCTCCTACAGGGATCGCCCGCGTAGCACCCGGTAAAACGGGGCAGGCTCCGGGCTCCTACAGGGATCGCCCACGGAGCACCCGGTAAAACGGGGCAGGCTCCCGGCTCCTAAAGTCCCGCGCTCTCGCGCAACCTCTGTAATTCAGCGAGCTGCTCTTCCGTCGAAAGCGGTTTGGCCGGCTGTTGCTCCAGCGCTTCAGGTGCGGGAACCGTGAGCTTCTCTCCCCGCATCACGGCTGCACAATAGCGCTGGTAGTGCTCACGATACCTCGGCCAGGTGACGGATTCCGTGTTGTTGGCCAGGAAAAACCAGTCGCTGTCGCGACCCGCCAGGTAGACCGCAGGGTGACTCCACGGCTGAGCGGACTTGGGAGAGGGACGCTGGCACGCCTCCACGAAGGCATCGTGTGCCGTGGGCAGGCCCAGGTCGGACAGGCCCTGCTGGCAGCCCTCCAGCATGCGGTTGAGGGTGGGCAGGTACTCGCTGTGCTCGATGGCGTGCTTGGCGCCTTTGAGGATCTGCTCCACCGGGTAGTCCGCCAGGGCATCCAGCCACAGTTTCTTGATCTGCTTCAGCTGCTCCGCGTCGGGGTAGGCGGCATAGTACTGGTTGTGGTAATTGAGCCGGAACAGGGCGAACACCTGGTTGATCGCCTCGATGTGGGCTTCCGCGTTGCCGCGACGAGGCGGCTCACTCTGCCCAGGAGGTGTCGGTGAGGTCCTGCTCGAGGCTTCGATCTCTTGTGCGACCTGTTGAATGAGGTTTTTGCTGTCCGGCATGGCTTGAGTCCGCTTGATCCAGCTGGTGGCGCTTGGCCCAGTGGTATTTTACATGTTGCAGGAACTTGGTGTTCCAGGACGTGTGGGCCTGGTTGCTGTCCCGCCAGTAGACGATGAACTCGGGCAGCAGCGACCGGGCAAATTCGGTATCGATATGGGACATCCTCAGGATATCGTAGACGTCCGGTCCCGGCTGCCAGTCTTCGACGATCCGCTTCGGCTCCGTGCTGTGCTCCAGGCTGGAGCTGTACTTGGCCCACTGGATACGGATGTGCTGGATGAACTTCGAGTTCAGCTCTCGAGGTGCCTGCCCCCGCTCGCGCCAGTACAGGATGAACTCAGGGATGGCCTGCTCGATGAAGTCGCGGTCGATACCGCTGCGCGCCATGATATCCATGGCGTCCAGGCTGGGGCGCCAGTGGTTGTCCAGTTTGCTGTTATCGGGTTGGCGGAAGGCCTCTGCCTGCTCCTGTTGGGTCCGCCGCCAGTTGTTGATCACGTGCTGGCGGAACTTGTTTTCCCAGGCATGGCTGGTTTCGCCCCGTTCGCGCCAGTAGAAGATGAAATCCTCCAGTTGGTCCAGGGCAAACTGGCGGGGTATGTTGTGGTTGAGGGCGAGCAGCTGCAGCAGGTCTTCGCTGGGCGACCAGTGCACCGGCAGGGTGGCCGCGCTGCGGCGGGTCGCCGGGGCTTGCATCGCCGCCGGAGCTCTCGAGCGGGGCTCACTCACCGGCTCGTTCACCGCGAACACCAGTTGCTCACTGTGCAGTAGCGGGGGCGAGTCGATGAGCAGCACGCCCTTGTCTGCGAGGCTGCGGCTGATGCGCTGCAGGTCTTCGATATTCCAGAAAGGCAGGGTGTGCAGCAGCAGGGCCCGGTCCACACTCAGCCAGGCATGGTTGTCCCTCACCTGGGGGCTATGGTGATCGAAGAGGCCCTGCAGGTGTTGCAGCAGAATGGACTCCTCCAACCCGATGGTGGCGGCCAGGCCCGGTGAGAAGACCAGCTGGCGTTCGGGAACGAGGGAGGAATCTGACATGTCGGTAGGGGTATCTCCGGTTGGTCTGATAGGATACCGGCCTTTACCCCTGTCGTCATTCCCGCGCAGGCGGTAATCGGGAACTGATCGGTAAAATCCGGCGGATCGACAGGGCAAGACCGCCCGCGCGGGGATGAAACCGGGGTTGGGGGTAAGGATGGCCAAACAGAAAACCGCGTTCGTCTGCAATGACTGCGGCTCTGATTACAGCAAGTGGCAGGGGCAATGCACCGACTGCGGGGCCTGGAACACCCTGTCGGAAGTCAGGCTGGGGCCGGCAGCGGGCAGGGGGTCGGGCCGCGCCGGGGGCGGCGTGGGTACCAGCCGGGCGGGCTTTGCCGGCGCGCTGGAGGGCGCGAAGCTGCTCGCGGAGATCGACCTGGACGACCTGCCGCGATTTTCCTCCGGGGCCGAGGAGTTCGACCGGGTGCTGGGGGGCGGGCTGGTACCGGGGTCCGCCATCCTGGTGGGAGGCAATCCGGGCGCGGGCAAGAGCACCCTGCTGTTGCAGACCATGTGCCATCTGGCCGCCTCCATGGATGCCCTCTACATCACCGGTGAGGAATCCCTGCAGCAGGTTGCCATGCGGGCCCGTCGGCTGAACCTGCCGACGGACCGGCTGCGCCTGATGTCCGAGACCAATGTGGAGACCATCGTCGCCGCCGCCGAGGAGTTCAGGCCCAGGGTGCTCGTGGTGGATTCCATCCAGGTCGTGCATACGGCCGAGATCGCCTCGGCGCCGGGGGGTGTCTCCCAGGTGCGCGAGTGCGCCGCGTACCTGATCCGCTTCGCCAAGCAGACCGGCACGGTGCTGTTCCTGGTCGGCCATGTCACGAAAGACGGGTCCCTGGCCGGACCCAAGGTGCTGGAGCATATGATCGACTGCTCCATTCTGCTGGAGGGCACCGACGATTCCCGCTTTCGCACGCTCCGCGGCCAGAAAAACCGCTTCGGTGCGGTGAACGAACTGGGCGTTTTCGCCATGACCGATCAGGGCATGCGCGAGGTGAAGAACCCCTCGGCCATTTTCCTCGATCGCAGTAATGAGCCCGCCTCGGGCAGTGCCGTGATGGTGGTCTGGGAGGGCACGCGCCCGCTGCTGGTGGAGATCCAGGCCCTGGTGGACGACAGCCAGCTGGGCAACCCGCGCCGGGTGGCGGTCGGCCTGGAGCAGAATCGCCTGGCCATGCTGCTGGCAGTCCTGCATCGCCACGGCGGCCTGCAGGTGGGGGACCAGGACGTATTCGCCAATGTGGTGGGGGGCGTCAAGGTGCTGGAAACCAGCGCCGACCTGGCGCTGTTGTTGGCAATCGTCTCCAGTTATCGCGACCGGCAGCTGCCCAGGGATATGGTGATCTTTGGTGAGGTGGGGCTGTCCGGTGAAATACGGCCGGTCCCCTCCGGGCAGGAGCGGCTGTCGGAAGCCGCCAAGCACGGTTTCAGGCGCGCGATCGTACCACGGGGTAATGCGCCCAAAGGGGCGATCGGGGGAATGCAGGTGCAGGCGGTGTCGAAGTTGTCAGAGGCCCTGGCTGCGCTGGATTGAGTGAAAGGTCGCAAGGTCGAACGAATTCGACCCTTCCGGTAAGTCAGTCGTCCAGCCGCGCCAGCTCATCCGCCAGCGTGGCGATATCCATGTGTGACTCGAGCAGGGCGCGCAGGGGTTCGATATTCTCCCGGTCAACGTGCTGTACCGAAAAACCCAGCCGCCCTGCCTCCACGTGCTGCAGGTAGGCGTGGAGCTCCAGGGTGTTGCCGTCCGGCAGCTGGATGATGAGGGTGAAAGGCTCGTTGTACTGGGCATCCCACAGGTCAGGCTGGTCGGTGGCCACCCCGGCCAGAGAGATGTCTATCAGCCGTTGCGACCATTTATCCCCCCCCTGGTGCACTTCCACGGGCAGGTCCATGGCGACCCGGGTGAAGCTTCGTTGCTCGTTGCGAATCTCTGTCATGACGACACTCTGTTTGTGCAGGTGATGGGGCAACTATAACGCCGCCGTCCTCTCAATGCGAGATCGACCCTG
>JAHEEV010000190.1 GCA_024640505.1 Halieaceae bacterium | reverse complement strand
GCCGGGTCCCGGGCATAGCCCAGGGCATTCAGCTGCCGGATGGCCCTGACACTGTCATCGTAGACTCCCTTACCCCGCTGCTCGGCGACGTTTTCCTCCAGGTAACAGGGCAATGATGCGGTGATTTCGACCTGCTGCCCGGCGAGGAACGCGGCCAGGTCCTCCTGTCCGGGCTCGAACAGCACGGTGAGGTTGCAGCGGTCGATGACCCGCACGCCGCGTGCGCGGGCGGCGAGCACCAGGTCGCGAAAGTGTGCATTGAGTTCCGGGGCGCCGCCGGTAAGGTCCAGTGTCTTTACATGACCGCGCCCCAAGAGGTCGATGACCTGCTCGATGGTCGCGCGGTCCATGGTTTCGGTACGCTGGGGACCGGCATTGACATGGCAGTGGGCACAACTCAGATTGCAGATGTACCCCAGGTTGACCTGCAGCGTATCGAGAACGCCGCGCCGCAGCGGGGGGAAATCAGTCTCGAGCAACAGGGGGCGGGTGTCTTGCATTGAAAGGAAAGCGCTCCGGTTCGGGAGGAAGGCAGGGGCTCAGTACCCGGCCTTGCGCTCCGCCGGGGTCAACAGGCTGCGAGTATCACCCATCAGGTACTGGAACACCACATTGTAGGACAGGACGGCCTGCACATAGTTGCGCGTCTCACGGTAGGGAATCGTTTCGACCCAGACCTCTACCGGCACTTCCTGTCCGGGCTTGTTGCGCCAGCGGTCCACCCGGTGGGGACCGGCGTTGTAGGCGGCCAGCGCAAAGACGCGATTGCCGTCAAACCGATCCAGCAGCTGTCGGTAGTAGGCACTGCCCAGAAGCACATTGCGATCCACGTCATAGAGATCCGCGCTCCTGAGCGAGGTGCCCAGGGACGAAGCCACCTGCTTTCCCGTGGCGGGCATGACCTGCATCAGGCCCCGGGCGCCGACCGGCGAGCGGGCGGCGGGGAAAAACGCGCTCTCTCTGCGGGCGATGGCCATCAACTCGGTGCTGGGCACCTGTCTGACACCACCATAGTGCTCGAACGTATCCTGGTAGGGCGTGGGGAAGCGCAGGTCCAGTGCATCCCAGGCCCGGGCCCGGTTGGCGGCGTCGATTGCCATGCGGTGCCAGCCCTGCTGGTAAGCGAGCCGGGCCAACTGCTGTTGCTGCTGCGGTTCATCGTTGTCGCTGAGCACCTTGAACCACTCGGAGTGCGCCAGGTTGGCCTCATCGTGGAAATGCAGTTCCCCGATACGCTGTACGGCGGGAAGCTGCAGCAGGGGGGCGGTACCCGCCGAGTCCAGCACCAGGGGCTGGTGGTTGAAGGCATAGGGCTGGTCCAGGCGATCCGCCGCGAGGAAGCTGTAGTAGCCACGCTCGGTGGCGAGCACCTCGAACAGTGCCCGGGCTCCCCCGGTGTCGCCACGCTGTTCCAGGGCGATGGCCTCCCAGTAGCGCCAGACACCCTCTTCGCGGCCCTGGTCCGAGAGCAGGGGCAGGGTCTGCTCGATACCGGGCCAGTCCTGCCCGGCGAGCAGCCAGCGGAGTCGGATTTCGACCAGTTTGTCATCCTGCAGGCGACCCAGCGCGTCCGGTAACCAGGGGATATTGGCTTCGGTCTCGGACAGCAGGCTGTGCCGGGCGATGGCATATTCGACGTTGCGCACCTGTTCCGCGTTGAAGCTCAGCTCCGCCTGGTAATCCCTCCAGTACTGGAGGGCGAGTTCCGGGCTGTAGCGGGCCAGGCGGACGAGGCCATGGCTGGCAATATCCTGCGAGTAGGTGCTGTCGCCGGGGAGCGACTGGCCACGCATTTTGTCGGGCTTGCGATAGATTGCCAGCAGCCTGTCGGACCAGGGCCGCAGCTCATCGCTGCCCTTACGCGCGACATACTGCATGAGGGAGGTCTCCCGGGCATCGAAGGCCTTCAACAGCCTGGCCCAGACCACGTCATCGCTCAGCTCGCCGGATTTGAGCCAGGCATCGAACAGGGGATCACAGACCTTGGGCCGGGACGAACCGTGCACCCAGAGGCGCTCCGCCCCCTCCCAGGCTGCGAGTCTGTCACCCTGCGCCAGTTTCGCCCGGAAGTAATAGCATTTGAGCTCGACGTTATTGGGTTCCTTCTCCGCGACGGCCAGGAAGTCGTTCCAGCGGCGATCTTTCCCCGCCTGGCGCAGGTAGACCGACAGAAAACGATTGGGCAGCGGCGAATCCTCGCTGAGCCGGATAAAACGTCGCGCATCGGCGGGGCGCACCTGGCGTGCCTGACGACTGAGCTGAAAGTAGTCCAGGTAAATGGACAGGGGGTATTCTTCGAGGCCGGGACGGAGCTGTTCGTATTCGGTCCAGCGACCTTTGTCGATGGCCTTCATGGCATCGCCATACTGGTGGCGGGCGGTGGACAGGGACTCGGCCGTGGCGGCCGCCGGGGCGGCAACCATGGCCCCCGTCAGCAGTTGCAACAGGACTCCGGCTACGACAACACTGGCCCGATACCGCACCGAGTTACCACCTCGTACTATCCGTCCCCACGGCCGGGCGTTTGCAAACGCCCGATATAATGGCCACTAGATTGATATGCCCACGCTGCGAATGCAATAGCCGCCGGGGATTTTTTTGGTGGCCCCGCCCGGCCTCCCCACAGGGTTGATTGCAATCGGCCAGGATGGGTCGATTAATCTCGACCCTACAGAATCAACCCCAGGGTAGGCACATCGATATTGGCGTAGTCCATGATCACCTCCCGTCTCCGGATCCGGAAATCGTGCGCCACTAACAGCAGCGTATCCCTGCGCTGGCCACTGTAGATGAAGTTGCCGCCGCCAGGGCGGGCGTAGTAGAGATGAAAGTTGCTGAGCAGCTGCATCTGATTGCCATCCCGGTTCATCAGCTCGATATTGCCCACGATGCGACGCGTGCGAGCGGGCGGATTCTCGGACCAGGCGTTGATCTTGAAGGCCCGCTCCACCCGCACCATCAGGTGGACATAGCCCTCCTCACGGAGGGGGCACCCCATGGACTCCGACCCCTCCAGCTCACGCTCCACACTGATCATCTGCTCCTTGCCACGCTCGCGGTTGTCTACCATCAGGTTGGTGCGGGAGGGCATGATGTAGCGGATATCCTCATCCACCAGCTCCAGCCACTGCTGGTACTGGCGGTTATCCAGGAGCCTGGCCTCGTGGAAATAGAATCGCTCCAGCGCCCGCTGCTGCCTCGGCTTCACTTTCAGTGACTGACCGCTCATGACAAACCCTCCACGGCCTGCAGATCGTCGCGCCAGCGGGCAAAGAAGTGCCTGGCATAGAATTCGTTGGCGGTAACGCTGACCAGGCCGGGCAGTTCGGGGTGCGGTCCCTCCTCCCCCAGCCCAAGCCCATAGAAATAGGGCCGGTCGTCGGCAAAATCGATATTGCTGCCCCTGAACTGCTGGACCCAGGCCTCAGAGTCCTCCTGCTCCAGCATACCGCCGGGGCCGAAGAAAGAACTGTAGTTGGTGCGCAGTATCTGCTTGATAGGGTCCGGCGCCTCGGCTGGCACCACCGCCCAGGACCAGTACTCCACCTTGCCGGGTCCCCGCGGGTGGGACACTTTGAAAGAGGTATTGGACCAGAGAAACGAGAGATTGGGGTAGATGCCATAGGTCAGTCCTTTCATCCGCGCACGCAGATCCCCCACCCGCTCCCGGGCCCGGGCCTGAATGTCGCGGAGGTAGTCCTGTACTTCGGCACCGCCGAAGATGCCGCCCATGCCTTCCAATCCCCAGGCCACCTCGTCCACCGGCGCATCCCCGGGCATCAGACGGAAGGTCGCCCCGTGGCCGGGGCGGGTCACCACACTATGGCCCAGTTCCTCTATCGTATCCTGCGCTTCACGGGGAATGATGGCGCTGTGGAGGAACGCCCCGTGGTTGACATCCCCCAGCTGGTTTTCCACGGGCAGTTTCCAGTTGGCATCAAGTACCCAGCGATGTGGAGCCCCCATGAACTCGATGCCGCCGGGGAAGCGGTCCAGGAGGGCATCGAGATAGAAGCGCATGTCCCCCAGATACTGCTCCAGCGGCTCGACAGCCTCGTCGAAACAGCCGAAGATCAACCCCCGCCAGGACTCCACCCGCGGGACCCGTTTGAGCCCCAACCGGCTCTTGTCGGGCTTGTTACGCACCTCGCTCTCCTGGGGAATCGTGACCAGGTCTCCCTCAACCGTGTAGGACCAGTTGTGGTAGGGGCAGACAAAACGCCGGGTATTGCCGTGATCGGCACGGCACACGGGCAGGCCGCGGTGGGTGCAGCTGTTGACGCTGGCGTGCACCCTGCCCCCCTCACCCCGTGCCAGGATCACTGGCGTCTCGCACATATAGGCCTGGACGAAATCGCCCGGATTCCTTATTTGCGATTCGTGACCCAGAAACAACCAGCTGCGGCCGAAAACGCCCCGCTTCTCGAGCTCATAGACCCCGGGATCTGACCAGCAGCGCCGGCTCACCAGCGACGCATCCTCGTTGACCAATTCACTGACCCGAAGCATCACCTGCCCCCCTGGAAATTATCAAACGTTAATTTTTATCAGTATACACGGCCGCCAATCGCTACATCGAGCCATCTATGCTATTTTCTGATCAAACTTTAACAATCGTTTGATAATTTATGCCGGACAGGACATCCGCACCCACCAAGGGGCAACGCACGGCAAATAGAATTCTGGACGTGGCTGAAAATCTTTTTGCCACGCAGGGCTACGAGGGAACCAGTCTCCGTCAGATCGCCGCAGGTGCAGATATCCGTGAACCCGGCCTGTACAACCATTTCGCCAGCAAGCAGGCACTCTACGAAGCGGTGCTGCACCGCGCACTGGATCCCATGGCGGCCATGCTCGAGGCTCACATCGACCGGGCAGCGCACCTGCAGGATCACACCGATCTGCCTTCCGCAATGACGGACCTCCTGCTGGAACATCCGCAGGTAGCGGCCCTGTTCCAGCAGGCGATGCACGGCGACGCCGCGACCATCGGCATCCGGCTGGTACAGAACTGGCTGGACCGGCTCTTCACCCAGGGCATGCGCAACATGCAGGAGATAGGGCCTCCCGGCCAGGAAGACCGGGCGACACTGGCCATCAACGTGATCGCCATGTTCAACCTGACGACGGGCTATTTCCTCTCACAGCGCGCCTTCGATCACCTGGCCGGGGGGGATATAAAAAGCCCGGAGAACATCGCCAGGCAGAAACGCCTGCT
>JAHEEV010000189.1 GCA_024640505.1 Halieaceae bacterium | reverse complement strand
GGTCCTGGCGGAAGTGAGAGGTATTATCAATCACCACACACCCGGCTGCCCCTGCCCGGGGAGCGTACTCGGCGGAGATACTGCCGCCCGCCGAAAACAGGCCGATCCGGGCCTGGCTGAAATCGAACGCTGCCAGGTCCGTGACCTTGATAGCGGAACCGCGGAACATGATGGTCTTGCCCGCCGACCGGCTGCTGGCCAGCGGATAGAGATTGCGCACAGGAAAATTGCGCTCCTCCAGGATGGCGATCATGGTCTCACCCACGGCCCCGGTGGCACCCACCACGGCAACATCGAATTCATTGCTCATTATTCGTCACTCTCTCGATTGCGCGTCGATTCGTTCATTCCTGCAGGGCCGCCGCGACGGCCGCGCCCATCTCCGTCGTCGATACCCGTTGCTGACCGTCGGAATAGATGTCCGGCGTGCGCAGCCCCTGATCGAGCACCGCGCTCACCGCAGCCTCGACGGCAACGGCCGCGTCGGCGTTGCCGAGGGTATAGCGCAGCATCATGGCCACCGACAGAATGGTGGCCAGGGGGTTGGCCTTGCCCTCCCCGGCGATGTCCGGGGCAGAGCCATGGCACGGTTCGTACATGCCCCTCCCGGCCTGGTCCAGGGACGCGGAGGGCAACATGCCGATGGAACCCGTCAGCATGGCAGCGGCATCGGAGAGAATATCACCGAACATGTTGCCGGTGACGATGACATCGAATTGCTTCGGGGCCCTGACCAACTGCATGGCGGCGTTGTCCACATACATGTGACTGAGTTCCACGTCCGGGTATTCCGCCGCGACCTCCTCCACCACCTCGCGCCACAGTACGGTCGCCTCCAGCACGTTGGCCTTGTCCACCGAGCAGAGCCGCCGGTCGCGCTTCTGTGCCAGGCTGAACGCCAGGTGTGCAATGCGGCGAACCTCCGACTCACTGTAGCGGTAGGTGTTGTAACCCTCCCGCTCGCCGTTCTCCAGGGTCCGGATCCCCCGGGGCTCGCCAAAATAAATACCGCCCGTCAGTTCGCGAACGATGAGGATATCCAGGCCGGCAACAAGTTCAGGCTTGAGACTGGAGGCCTCCGCCAGCTGCGGATAGAGGATGGCCGGGCGCAGGTTGCCGAACAGCTGCAGCTCGGAACGGATCGCCAGCAAACCTCTCTCGGGACGCAGGTGCCGCTCGACGTGGTCCCATTTCGGCCCACCGACAGCTCCCAGCAGGATGGCCTCCGCCTCCCGCGCAGAAGCGAGGGTCTCCTCCGGCAGGGGAACGCCATGGGCGTCGATGGCCGCTCCCCCGAGCAGGCCGTATTCCAGCTCCAGCCCCAGACGGAAGCGATCATCCACCACCTCCAGCACCTTGACCGCCTCGGCCATGATCTCCGGGCCGATGTAGTCCCCCGGCAGTACCAGTATTTTCTTTCCCACCTGACAACCCCCCCGCCCGGTTAACTGATGACATCGAACAGCCAGGGTGACTGTTCGCGCCAGCGTTGTTCATAATCGCGAATGGCCGGCGCACTCTGCAGTGTCAGGCCGATATCATCCAACCCCTCCAACAGGCAGTGCTTGCGGAACGCGTCCACCTCGAAATGAAACTGTTCACCCGAGGGGGTCGCGACGAACTGCCCCGGCAGGTCCACGATCAGCCGGTAGCCCTCGGTGTCATACATCTCCCGGAACAGGCGGTCCACGATGTCACGCTCCAGTACCACGGGAAGGATGCCGTTCTTGAAACAGTTGTTGTAGAAAATATCGGCGTAACTCGGCGCAATGATGCAGCGGAACCCATAGTCTTCAAGGGCCCAGGGCGCGTGTTCGCGACTGGAACCACAGCCGAAGTTCTCCCGTGCCAGCAGTATCGAGGCCCCCTGGTAACGTGCCAGGTTCAGCGGGAACTCGGGATTGAGGGGGCGGTCGCTGCAATCCTTCCCGGGCTCGCCCTCATCGAGATAGCGCAGCTCATCGAACAGGTTCGGCCCGAAGCCGCTGCGCTTGATCGATTTCAGGAACTGCTTGGGAATGATCAGGTCGGTATCCACATTGGCCCGATCCATGGGGGCAGCGATGCCCTCTATTACCTTGAAACTCTTCATAGCCTTACTCCTGCATCGCCCGCACGTCGACAAAGTGCCCCGCGACCGCCGCGGCAGCCGCCATGGCCGGACTCACCAGATGGGTACGCCCCCCGAATCCCTGCCGCCCCTCGAAGTTACGGTTGGACGTAGAGGCACAGTGCTCACCCGCGCCCAGCTTGTCCGCGTTCATCGCCAGGCACATGGAACAGCCCGGCTCCCGCCATTCCATGCCCGCCTCCAGGAAGATGGTGTGCAGCCCCTCCGCTTCCGCCTGCCGCTTGACTTCGCCGGAGCCGGGCACCACCAGGGCCTGCTTGATGCCGGGGGCAATTTTCCGCCCCTTGACCACCTCGGCCGCCGCGCGCAGGTCCTCGATGCGCGAATTGGTACAGGAGCCGATAAAGATGCGATCGGGCCGGATATCCGTAATGCGGCTCCCCGCTTCCAGGCCCATGTACTGTAGGGCGCGCTCGATGGCAATCCGGCGTGTGGGGTTCTCTTCAGCCGCGGGATCCGGCAATACCCCATCGACTGGCAGCACCATCTCCGGCGACGTGCCCCAGGTGACCTGGGGCTTGATCTCTTCACCGCGCAGGACAACCACCCGATCGAACTGCGCGTCGTCGTCGCTGTGCAACTCACGCCAGGCGACTTCCGCGCGCTCCCAGAGGTCATCGCGCGGAGCGTAAGGACGCCCCCTGACGTAGTCCAGGGTGGTGTCATCGACAGCCACCATGCCGGCCCGCGCGCCCGCCTCGATCGACATATTGCACATGGTCATGCGGCCTTCCATGCTCATGTTGCGCACCACCTCACCCCCGAATTCGATGGCATAACCGGTGCCGCCGGCGGTACCGATCTCTCCGATGACCGCCAGCACCGCGTCCTTGGCCGTCACACCCGTCTGCAAACGCCCATCGATACGCACCAGCATGTTTTTCATCTTCTGCTGGATCAGGCACTGGGTCGCCAGTGCATGCTCCACCTCGGACGTGCCGATGCCGTGAGCCAGGGCGCCGAGAGCGCCATGAGTAGAGGTATGCGAATCACCACAGACGACGGTCATTCCCGGCAGGGTCGCACCCTGTTCCGGTCCCACCACATGCACGATGCCCTGCCGCACGTCATTGATCTCGAATTCCACGATATCGAAATCGGCACAGTTCTCGTCCAGGGTCTGCACCTGCAGGCGAGACACCGGGTCGGCGATCGCCGCCACCCCACCGCTGCGTTCCAGGGAATCCGTGGGGACGTTGTGATCCGGAACTGCCAGGTTGGCATCGCGACGCCAGGGTTGCCGCCCGGCCAGCCGCAGCCCCTCAAAGGCCTGGGGCGAAGTCACTTCATGAATCAGCTGGCGGTCGATGTAGATCAGTGCACTGCCGTCTTCACGTGCCTCCACCAGGTGGCTCAGCCACAACTTGTCGTACAGTGTTTTTCCGGCCATCGGGTGCAACCTCCGGGGTAGTGATGTCAATAAAGCGAAATTATGGGCTTGAAAATTGAATTACTCAAATTTATTATTTTTATATATTACATTCCTATATGGAATACATTATGGACGTTCAGAACCTGCGGGCATTCCTGCTGGTGGCAGAGAGCGGGTCCTTTTCCGCCGCCGCCGAGAAACTGCACCTGACCCAGCCGGCCGTCAGCAAACGGGTCGCCATCCTTGAAGAGCAACTCGACGCCGGATTATTCGACCGCATCGGGCGCAACGTCAGCCTGACCGAAGCCGGCCGCGCCCTGCTGCCCCACGCCAAGGCGGTGGAGCGGGAACTGCAGGCGGCGGAGCAGTCCGTGCGGGACCTCTCCGGCGAGGTCACCGGCCGGTTGCGACTGGCCACCAGCCACCACATCGGCCTGCATCGCCTGCCACCGGTACTGAGTACCTTCAAAAGCACCTATCCCGAAGTACAGATCGATATCGAGTTCATGGACTCGGAGCAGGCCTACGAGCTGATCATGCAGGGCAAGGTGGAACTGGCAGTCGTGACGCTCGCGCCCGCGACAGAGCAGAGTGTGATCACGGTCCCGGTCTGGCAGGACCCGCTTGATTTCATGGTGTCTAAAGGGCATGCCCTGGGCGGGGGAAAGCCGCTTGACCTGGCGACCCTCAGCGAACATCCGGCGGTACTGCCCGGTCTCAACACCTACACGGGCCAGATCGTCAAAAGCCTGTTCGATCAGCACGGACTGACACTACAGGTTTCGATGGCAACCAACTACCTGGAGACCATCCGCATGCTCGCCTCCGTGGGGCTCGGCTGGACCGTGTTGCCGCGCAGCATGGCCGACACCTCCCTGGCCAGGCTGCGGGTCCGGGAGACACGCATCGAGCGCACCCTGGGGGTCATCTACCACCGGGGGCGCAGCCTGTCGCGGGCCGCCCGGGCGTTTATTGCAACCCTGCGCTAACCGTCCCCCGGCACGTCCGCCAGTGGGCCCAGCGGCTTGCGCCCTTCCCGCCACAGGCCATCGTGGTCCGGCAGATAAAAGGTGCCGTTGAACCGGGCCACCACCCGGTCTGCGGTGCGGATAATGCCGCTGCAGAATCCGAAGCGGCGCTTGACCTCCGCCAGTTGCACATCCGCCTGGAGCCATTGACCCATCCGGGCAGCCGAGACGAAGTCCAGGGCGAGGTTGATCGTCGGGGCACCCGCTATCGCACCGCGAGTGACATTGACACCGGAAGCTGCGGTGATATCGGCGAGGGTCATCAGCACGCCGCCGTGACAGTTCCCCATGGAGTTACCGTGCTGGCGATCGACCAGCAGACCGAAGCTCACCGCATCACCGCTGATTCGGCGATAGAGGGGCTGCAGGGTGTCAGTGTATCCGAGCCCCTCCGGCACAGGCTCGAATCCCTCCGGCACACCGTCAAGCGCTTCCCCGCCCATATCAGAAAATCCCCATTGCCAGTCCTGCGGCGAAGGCATGGCCCAGTTCCTCACTCGCCTGCCGGTGCTCGTCAGTCACCTCGCCGCGCAGGATCACGGCTTCGGTGGCCGCGGTAAACGGTATCCCGGAAAGAATTCGCTCCGCCTGGCGCTGCGCACCCCGGCCGTCATTCCCGGCGCTGAGCAAGAGTGCATAGGGAAGCACGAGGGCCGCGTCGATAGCGGGGTAGAACACCCGGTCCAGGAAGTCCT
>JAHEEV010000062.1 GCA_024640505.1 Halieaceae bacterium | reverse complement strand
CCGGATCGATATCCCGCGGGGCCGCGTCGGGCTCGAAGTCGCACATGGCCTCAACCAGTTTGCTGGCTCCCTCCCCATCCATCATGCAGTGATGCATTTTCTGCACTATGGCAAATTTGCCACCTGCCAGCCCCTCGATAAACCAGATCTCCCAGAGGGGTCTGCTGCGCTCCAGGTGCCGGGTATAGAGGTAGGAAACCACCTCTGCGAGCGCCCTGTCATCGCCCGGGGAGGGAACGGCGATACGCCTGATGTGGTGTTCATAGCTGAAATTTTCATCTTCCACCCAATAGGGAAGGTCCAGTCCTAACGGCACTTCGTGCAGCCGCCAGTGGAACTGGGGAATTTTATCCAGCCGCTCCTCGATCTGCTGACGATACCGCTCAAAACTGAAGTCGGGCCGGTCGCTGCTGTCCAGCAGGACGAGGCCTGCCGTGTGCTGATAAACGCTGGATGTTTCGCCGCCGATAAACATCACGTCTGCGGGTGTCAACTGCTTCAATTTCTTCATTGCCTACCTCAATTTTCTACAGTCTCATCAGTGAGATACCGGCCCCTCAGTTCGTCGACCACATCCCGTAGATGGTCGGCGATGACTTCCCCGTGTGGCAGCGCCCCTTTGCGGATCAGAAATGAAAAGCTCAGCTTGTCTACGTAGCTCCATACCGTAATATTCAAGTGTCCCGCATCGGTCAGGTTGCCCACGGATAACAGCTCTTCCAGTTTCAGGCGGCCATCGAGGGCATAGAGCAGTTGCCTGGGGCCCGGTACGTTCGAAATGACGACGTTGGCATGGGGGTTCTGCTTCTTTCGTTGCCGTTGGTTTATCGCCGAGTGCATCAGTCGGATAGCAGTGCCGGGCATATAATCGAAGTAATTGTCAAAACGTCTGCCGTCCGCGTGCCGCACGTGATCGATCGCCGCTCGCGCTGCCTCCTTGATGGCGGCGAGGCGCTGACCAATATCCTCGATATTCTGATACAGCGGCAGCACGGCCACGGCGAGGTTATTGTTCTGAATATCGCTCTTCAACAGCTTTTTCAGGGTGCTGCCAGCCTGATCCCCGATCGGCATTGCTGCTATGAGGGGCTCCGATGGAAGATCATCCACTTCCTGCAGATAGCGCTTCAGGGTTTCCGAGCAGACACCCATCACCAGGGTATTGATCGTACAATCGAAGTGCCTGGAAAGCGTTTTGAACTCAGACAGCGAAAAGGTTTCGTAACGATAGATGCGCTCGGCGCTACCACCAATCCTGTTCAGAACTGTAAAGGGCGCCGAAAACGGTGCGACCAGGTTCTCCACGGCTCCGGCCAGGGCCTCAACGATAGCGGCATTTTTCTGCCGGGCCTGCTTGAGGTGGTGATAGAAATGGGGAAGCTCGACGGTGTAGCTCCTGGCCAGGTCCAAAAGCGCGTCTCCCACCAACCGTGATGCGCCCGGAATGTGTTCACCCTCCGCCTCTTCCTCGTTTCCTCCACCGAAGTTGGTACGGCGGTGGGCTATCTCAATCATTCTGGCAATGGTTTTACCGTCGGCGAGCGCGTGGTGGATCTTGAAGGCAATGGCAGTCTTTCCATCCTCCAGGCCGCTGATCAGCCAGATCTCCCAGAGCGGGATGTCGGGGTTCAGGGGTCTGCCCATCAGTTCAGAGAGAAATTCGCAGAGCTGCTCTTTGCCTCCCGGTAACGGCAGTTCGGCCTCATGGATGTGGTTTTCCGGATCGAAGTCCGGGTCGTGTACCCAGACGGGATGATGGAGGTCGAAGGGCACCCGCAGGATGCGAAAGTCCGCCCGGCCTGCACCGGTAACGGTGATGCGCTGCTTTACAAAATCCTTGATATCGTCAGAATCGGGCGTATCACCCTCGTCTGTCGGACTGTAGATAGCGACCTTGAGCGTTACAAAGGGTGAGGTTGGCGACTCGCTGTAAACCGCAAAAGCGTCGCTGCCGCGTAATCTATACATACTGCTGCTCCGCTATATTTACCGGCGCCGGCTGTAGCCCGGATATCATTATTCTGCTACCACTTCAGTTTAGTCCCTTACTATCGATTTATACCTCTTTTGCGCTGCTGAAAACGCCCCAATTACCCGAAAGAACTTGACCTGTGTCAATGAAAACTCTCACCGGAATCAAGGCATCGATCTTTGGTATCAAAGTCATGAAAAAGACCCAATAATATTCGCAGTGATCATCAAGTAATTCAAATCAGGCGTCATTCTTGACGGTTTCATCAGGCAGGGTGTCAGGCGTTTTAATGAAGTGAGAACGGGATAAAACCATGCAGCAACTGAGACAGCTTTCCCCCCAGGAGACCCTGTTCATTGGTGGTGAGACCCACTGTGTATACCAGCACACAGGGGGGCTGATTCTGCTGGACGCAAGCGGCAGGCCGGACTTCGGCTTCGAGACGTTCCGGCGATACCTGGAAGCGAGGCTCAAAAGTGTTCCCCAGTTCCGCTGGAAGCTGCACGAGGTGCCGCTGGGTCTGGACCTGCCCTACTGGGTGGAAGACGAGGACTTCAGCTTCGACAGACACATTCGGCGCATCGCCGTGCCCTCCCCCGGCGACCCCGCGGCACTGGGTGAACTCGTATCCTACCTTTACAGCAAACACCTGGACCGCAACAGGCCCCTGTGGGAGACCTGGTTTGTAGAAGGGTTGCCAGACGGACAATTTGCACTGATACAGAAACTTCACCACTGCATGATGGATGGGGAGGGCGCGAGAAAGCTGGGTGAGGTCATGAACGATTTCGAGCCCGACGCAGCGCCCAGGCCCATTGACCCATCAATAAGCCAGGCGCAGCCCGGACCTATACCTACCCTGTGGCAGCAGTCATTCAACGCCGCCCGGCGGTATAGTCGACTGCCATTCCAGGCCAGCCGGGACATCTATGGTGCGGCTGCAGGCAGGGTGCTGCAACGAATCTCCCGGGGCGGCAGGCGTGAAGAAAAACCGACCACACCCATCGCGCACTTCAACGGACACATCAGCGGGCACCGCGGCCTGGTATTCGGCTCGCTCTCCCTGGAGGCTATCAAAAAGGTAAAGAATTATTTCGATGTCACGGTCAATGATGTGATTCTCGCCATCGTAAGTGGCAGTCTCCGCGACTATCTTATGCAACAAGACAAACTGCCCGATGATTCTCTGCGCACTGCGATCGCTGTATCCCTGCGTCAGGACGGGGACGATGAGTTCAGTAACAAGATCACGAGTACCAGTGTCACCCTGGCAACGGCGTTAAGCGATCCGTTAGAGCGACTGCGTGCCATCGCCGGGGAAAGCACGACGGCCAAAGAGGAAGCACGTGCCGGCGGCAAGGGAATCATGGAAATGCTGCAATTAATGCCCCCGCTGCTGGTCAATGCCATGGTCAATTTCTCACCGCCTGACAAGGCGGTTTCGATGAACGGGACCAACCTGCTGGTCTCCAATGTGCGCGGCAGTCCCTGGCCGATGTACATGGCAGGCGCAAAGGTGACGGCAACCTACCCCATGTCCATTCTCGCACCGGGTATGGGAATCAATGTCACCTGCATGAGTTATATCGATAAGGTCGATTTCGGGATCACCGTTGAGCCCGCGATGTTCCCTGACCCCTGGCGTCTCGTGGACGGCTTGCAGGACGCTTTAAAAGAGTATCTGGCACTGACCCGAAAGAAATCTTCGCGGCGCAAGAAAAAAACGGCGCCCGGAAAAAAGCCCGCCTCCCGCAAACGCTAGTAGGGGAAAACGGGCTTCACCGGTTGTGCGGCCGGTTCCCCGGCCCACGGTGTAACGCCTGGAGCGCTCTCAGCTCGCCTCTTCCATGCCTTCCTGGGCGTGATGGGCAAACATCTTCATCAGGTCACCTGATACAATCCGGCGCTGTGCCTCGCCCTCGGCCAGCGGCTTTTCACCACCGTAGGACTTCGGTGTGGTATCCACACCATCGGCTTTCGCCTTGGCCCGCAGCGCACCAACGGTCAGGTCCTCACGCTTTATGTGAGAGAACATATCGAAGTTGAACCATCGCATGGCGTTGCGGTGGGTGATCTTGTTGACCTGCTCGTCAGTGAGATGGTTGATTGACTTCCACAGGAACTCAGGTACTTCCGGCCACAGGGTGTCGGAGTGGGGATAATCGGTTTCGTACGCTACCAGGTCCTCGTTGACATACTCGAGGTTCTGCAGGCCGAAGGCATCGTCGATAAAACAGACCATGAAATGTTTCTTGAAGATATCACTGGGCTTTTTGCCCTGGAATCCGCTGTGGGTCCAGGCCTTGTGGCGGGAGTGACTGAAATCGGCACGCTCCATGAAATACGGGATCCAGCCGAGGCCGCACTCGGACAAGGCGATCTTCATACTGGGATAGCGCTCGAGGGCGGACAGGTTGAGCCAGTCGGCGGCACCAACGGCACTGGACATCGGCATGGTGGTAATCCACGCCTCGATCGGGGTCTCCATGGAGGCATGAGGCACCGGGTTGCCGGCGCCGATGTGCAGGCACATGGTGATGTCGTGATCGGTGATCGCCTTCCACATGGGCTCCCAGTAGGCGTTGTGAACGCTGGGCAGACCCTGGGATGTCGGGTTCTCGTTCAGGGAAACAGCGGTACAGCCCTTGGCGGCGATGCGCTTGATTTCCTCTATGGTCGCGTCCATGTCCCAGGTGGGCAGCAGCGCACAGGGTATGAAGCGGCCGGGGTAAGCCCCGCACCACTCGTCGATGTGCCAGTCGTTGTAGGCCCGCAGGTGGACCAGTGACAGCTCCTTGTCGGGCGCCTTGTGAAAACGACCACCGTCGAAGCCCACCACGGTGCCGAAATTGAGGGAGGCTGCAACGCCATTCACGTTCATGTCATCGATACGTGCGTCGACGTTGTAAACACCCTCCCGCATCTCCTCCAGGGAGTTCGGCTCCATGCCGTACTCCTCCAGTGGACGGCCCACTACCGCATTCAGGCCCACCGAGGGCATGAACATCCCCTGGTATGTCCAGAAAGCCTTGCCCTTCTCATCGGTACCGAATTTCGGAGCCGAGGCCAGATGCTCCTTGGAGAGATGCTTGTCGAACATATCCGGCGGTTCAGTGATGTGATCATCTACACTGACGATCACCATGTCATTCATTTCCATATCATTTTCCTCCCCGGCTGTGTCGCGCCGAACTGATTTAACTAAGAAAAGTAGTTCAATATCCCGTGTCTATAAAGCGATCCCGAGTTGTTCGAGGGGCTGCTCCTGCGCGCCACTGAAATCGCGAATCTCGCCGACTCGCCGGGCCTGTGCAGCCCGTTCCGGCTGGAACGTGTAACAACTGGCCGGCATCTGCCTGGCGTCTGACTGCTGTTCCAGGGGTATAGACCGCCCATTTGCCAGAATGTTGCCCCAGCGCAACAATCTGGCCGCCTCACGCAGGGGCGGCTCCAATGACTGGATCCAGGCTTGCAGCTCGAGCAGTCTGGTCCCTGCCAATTCCTCCGGCTCGAGGAGGGTGAGGCCGGCTTCCGTCCACCCCATCACCGTCTTGCCGTCCCTGCGAAGTTCGGCCCGGCGCCTGCCATCGATCGGATCAGACACCAGGATATCGTAGACGGTTGGATGGTCATCCAGGGCATGGTTCGCTGCCAGCATAGCCAGGTCATAGAGATGCGTACAATTGTCGGTTTTCTCGCCTCGATCTGAAAATTCCCGCAAGGACACGCCCGTAAATGTCTCGCGCAACTTCATCTCCGCACCGGGACAGGTCGTCCACGGGGCCCGGTGCATCTGTGGCTCGACTGACGTGGCCACCGCACCATCGTGGCGTATCACCACACTCATGCAATGATAATCGTCTTCAACGTCGCAGCAGACGCTGCCGGCGCCGGGCGTGATCCGGAATCGGCGCCTGAAGCCAGGCAAGTCATCCAGCCGGGTACACTCCACGCGCTCAATCCCTCGCCAACAACAGGGCCGTGGCCAGTGGTCCGCCGCCCGAAGTGGCGACGGCCACCCGCGGATCGCCGGGTACCTGACGTGCCCCGCCCTGCCCTCGCAACTGCACGACGGCTTCGTGCGCAAATCCGAAACCGTGCAGGCGGCCGGCGCCCAGTTGGCCACCGAAGGTATTCAGGGGCAGCTCGCCGTCGAGGGCGATCCGCTGGCCCCCCTCGATGAACTGTCCCCCCTCTCCCGGTGCGCAGAAACCCAGTCCCTCCAGCCAGGCGATGGCCTGGAAACTGAAACCATCGTAGAGCTGCACCGTGTCCACGTCAGCCGGGGTATAGTCGGTCTTCGTCCAGAGGTCTGCGCCGGTGGGATAGCAGGCCATCCACTCTGCCTGGTCCCAACTGTGCCGCTCGACAGAGCCGGCCATGGCGGCGATGCGGACCGGCGTGCAGGACACCTCGTCGACCGCTTCACCAGCGGACACGATCAGCACCGTTGAAGCGTCTGAATAGCGGTCGCAGTCGTACAGGCAGAGCGGGGAGGAGATCATGCGGGCCGACAGGTATTCCTCCATGGTCAATGGCTCTTGCACCAATGCGCGAGGATTGAGCATTGCATTGGCCCGGCCGGTCAGGGCTATCTGTGCCAGCTGCTCGCGGGTCAGGCCATAGTTCTTGACGTGCGCCATGGCGTACTGTGCGGTCCAGTTTACCGCCGAAATCGCGTTGAAGGGCGCAAACCACTGGGAGTAACTGTCTACGCGATCGCGTCGCGGCACCGGGTATTCCTCCGGCCGGGCCATGGCCGCCGCCTCATAGACCGTGCGGTAGCAGATAACATGTCGCGCCAGACCGGTTCGCACCGCGGCTGCAGCCGCCACCACCGCCCCCAGCTGGGAGCTTATCTCGCCGCCGCCGGCGTACCAGGTCACCTTCATTCCAAGGGCGTCGATCAGTTCGTCAGCGCCGATCGGTGAAAAGCCCAGCAAGCCCGGGGTGCGCCCGGGATAGGTGGACACGCCATCGATCTGGTCTATCGTCAACCCGGATTCACCGAGTGCCTCCTTGACGGCATCCAGTGTCAACAGCAGCGGGTGGCGCTCCAGCTTCCGGCCGATTTCGGACTGTCCAATACCGGTGATAAAAGCGTCGTTCGCGTGCATGTCAGTCGATCCTTTCAAACAGCGGCAGATAGACATCATCCTGCTGCTCGAAAATGACCCGGACACGGTCGCCCACGTCGACCTCCTCGGCCGGGCAGCCTACGATATTGGTCGTAAGCAGTACGCCCGGCACGCCATCCAGGGCGACGCGGGCGACAACAAAGGGGACCTCCATGGCGGGATGCCATTTCTGGTAGTTGACCGTATATGTTGCGACCACACCTGTCCCGGCCACCACTTCAGGTGACACGTTTTCCGACAGGCAGCTGCGGCAGAGCGGGCGCGGGGGATGAATAAAAGTCTCACAATCCCGGCAGCGCATGATGCGCAGCTCTCCCTCTGCGCCGCCGGTCCAGAAGGCGCGGTTATCGGCATCGAGCCGCGGCAGGGCACGGGTGACGGACATGGCGATCAGCTCTCCCAGACCAGGTTCAGTTCCTCGACGCCGATGACATGGCCACCATGAAACCTGGGTGGCCTGGCGGCATCGAGGCGAAACGAGGGCACTCTTGCCAGCAATTCTTCATAGAGCACGTTGAGTTCCACACGAGCCAGGTGCGAACCCAGGCAACGGTGAGGGCCGGCGTTGAAGGCGATGTGGGCCTTTCCCTCCCGCCGGATGTCGAGCCGATCCGGTTCGGGGTATTCCACCGGGTCCAGGTCTGCAGCGGGGAGAAACAGCATGGCCCGCTCGCCCTCTTTCATTTCGACTCCCTGGAACTCCATGTCCCTTGCCACCCGACGCGGGGGAACCGTGAAGGTGTAGCGCCGCAGGATCTCCTCGGTGGCATCCGAGATGAGATCGGGATTGGCTCGCAACTCTTCCTGCAGCGCGGCATCCTCCGCCAGGCGACGAACGCCATGACCCATACCCTGCATGACGGTATCGAGTCCGGCAATAAACAGTAACACGCCGTAGTTTTCCAGATCCTCGAGCGTGGTGGGCCGGCCATCGATCTCGACCTGCCACAGCATACTGATGATATCGTCCTGCGGATTGTCGCGCCGCTCGATCAGGGTGTCGCGCATGATCGCCGCGACCTGCTGCAACCTCTGCATAGCCTTGGATGGGTCGGGCTGAATTTCGCTGAGATGCGCTTTGACCAGGGCACGGTACTCGGGCAACTTGTCCAAAGGCATGCCGAGCATGTTGAGAAACACCTTGACGGGCAGCGGCTCGGCGATTTCGGCCATGAACTCACACTGGCCGCGTGGCACGACCTGGTCAATGATCTCCCCGGCTAATTCCCGGATGCTGTCCTTGATGGCGTTGATCGTCCTGGGCGAAAAAACACCCTGCAGCGGCACCCTGTATTTTCCATGCAGCGGCGGATCCAGGTTGATGGGATAGGCCATGGGTATCCGAGGCGCATCCGGCGGCATCTGCGCCAGAATAGCCTGCAGTTGTTCGTGAGGAACCATTTCGTTCGAGAAGGCTTCGAAGTCGCGCGCTGCTTCGAAATTGGCCTTGTGACCAATCAGCATCCAGTGCCCGCCATTGCGCGGCGTCCAGAAGACCGGCGGCGCATTCTCTACCAGGTCGATAATCCGCTGGTGCGGATCGGCCACCAGGCCGGGATCATGAAACAGGTCAAAGTCGTAAAACACCGCATCGGTGACATGGGCCGGCCGGCTTACTGCTTCACTGATAGTGGCTGCTTCAGTCATGGTGCATCCTTGGGGTCTGATGGCAGGGGTTGTTTCCCGTTGCGAATGGTCAGGAGGACGGCATCAAGGCCGAAAGATCAGCCTGACCGGTTGTCACCGCGCCCATGAAGCCGCCATCGACGGGAAGAACCACCCCGTTGACATAACCGGCAGCGTCACTGTTCAGGCAAATGAGTGGCCCCGCCTGTTCTTCCGGCGTGGCACGGCGGTTGATCGGCTGAATGAAGGTATCGAGCACCTCTGCTGCCGTTGCCGACTCGAATTCATCCATCATGGGCGTCTGGGTCGGGGCTGGCAGTGTGCAATTGATGCGAATACCGCGCTTGATCAGCTGTGAGGAGGACCACATGGTCCACACGATGATCGCCTCCTTGGACAGGGAGTAGCCCTCGGCGACCGTTTCAGCGTTTTCCTCACACCATTTCACGATTGCGTCGAAACCGCTGATCTTCACGAACTCCGACAGCATCGGGAGTTTCCGGCTCCAGCCCATGCCGCCGGTAGAAGAGATACTGGCGATAGCCCCGCCTTCGCCCATGAGGGGAATCACCTGCTCGGTCAGGTGCCGGGCGCCGGCGTAATTGACCTTCATCACATCCATGGCCGGCGCGGTCTGGGGCAGCCCCGCGCAGTTGAACAGCGCATCAACCCTGCCGCCGATACCCGTGACTGCGGCCTCGATGGTGGCCGGATCGCGGAGATCCACCAGGCTGAATGAGGCGAGATCAAGGGCGCTTTCCTTGAAATCCAGACCGTGCACCTCAGCGCCGAGTTCCACCAGTTTACGCGCAGTGGCTTCACCCATGCCGGAAAAACACCCGCTGACAATTACTCGTTTGTTCGCATAACCCAGGAAATCCATCAAGCCATCCTTTTCAGTTCTATTTTAATCGGTTTCCGACGGATCCGCGGTCCCGCAGGCACCCTGATCAAGCGTCGTCTTCGACAATCTCGATAACACGCTCCGGACAGGCCCGGGCACCACGCCTTGCCAGCTCTTCCATTCCCGGGGGGACGTCGAACTCTTCCACCTGGATATAACCATCGTCATCCAGTGGAAATAGCTCTTCAGAGACGGCCCAGCACCGCGCATTTCCCACACAGGCTGACTTATCAATACGGACTTTCATTCTTATCTCCGACCAGTGGGAGGTCAGCCAAACGACGCTCCCACGCTTCATTTCACACCCCTGGAACGGGGCCAGCTACACTTCGGATAAAGCCTCTGACGCGCCGGCGGAAACCGGTTGCGCGACGCCGCTGGCCAAGTGTGAAGCACTTGAGTTAGTATACACCATTGGTGATTAATGACAAGAATACAGGAAGAACGGAATGGCTCTCTACACGACGATTCACCTGCATAATGTGCCGCCGGGTCGCGAGCCGGAATACGCCGAATGGTTCGACGGGGAACATCAAACAGCCCTGGCCAACCTGCGAGGGTTCCTGGCTGCCGATCGCTACGAAGTGTCCGACGCTCAGATCATGCCGGATATAGACCAGCCCTGGCGTTTCATGAGCGTGTACGACTTCGATCTTCCCACCCCTGAAATCGACGTTCCCGCACTGGGCCCGCTCATCGCCGCCGTGCGGGATGCCGGCATGATCACGGACAATGAAACCGAGCGCCTTTACACCTACCGGCTTTATTCCGACTGGAAAGCCAGCCCGAACTGGCAGCAGGAAGAGCCGTTTTCCGGGGTGAGCATCATCCTGGGGAACTATGTGGCCGGCCGCGGCACCGAATACCACAAGTGGTACGACGAAGTGCACAGTGTCGAGGTCACCAATGTACCCGGGCACGTGGCCATGAAGCGGGGTGAACTGTCACCGATCCAGATCGAGCCCCGCCACTACTGCCCCGGGGACCAACTGATACTCTGCGCCAACCAGACTGACGACCTGCTGTTCACCATCCGCGATTTCAGCGCACGGGCACGGGGCGTGAGCCCCAGCGGCATCGCCATGGAGCCACGATCAACGGCTGGATCCTTTGCGCGTACTGTGCACTATTTCGACAAGGTGAGCGGAACCAGGTTCTGGACCGGCGGCATTGCCTACGCCGGAGATCTTTCGGTGTACCCGGACAAAAGTTGAGGCACACTTTCAATCGTTAAAAATCGGCAGGCCCGGCAAAGCGGACCCGTCGAGCAAGGAGATGGCCATGTCCAAAGTTATCGTTATTACCGGTGCCGGCGTCGGACTGGGTCGCGCCCTTGCCCGTGAGTTTGTCGCGGATGGTGACAGGGTTGTCCTGTTGGGCCGCACTGCCGCCAAAGTGGAGGCGGTGGCAGAGGAACTCGGCGAACGCGCAATGGCGATCGGCTGTGACGTGTCTTCCCCCGAGGCAGTTCGCACGGCGTTTGCGGCGATTGCCGAGCGGCACAGCGGCATCGATGTGCTGATCAACAACGCCGCGATTTTTGAACCGTTCAAGATCGCAAATGCCAGCGATGAGCAGATCCTGAATACCATCACCACGAATCTCGGCGGGGCGATGCTGTGCGCCCGGGCGGCACTACCTGTGATGGGACGGGGTGGGCACATTATCAATGTGAGTAGCGAGTCCGTGGTCGTGCCGCTCCCCCACCTGTCGGTCTATCAGAGCTCCAAGGCAGGCCTGGAGCAGTTTTCCACCTGCCTGTCGCGTGAGGTCGAACCTGACGGTATCCGCGTCTCCTGCGTTCGCGCCGGAGCGATGTATGAGGAAGGGAAGACCTGGGACGTGGAGATGCAGGCGAAGATAGATTTCCATCAGGCGGCAGTGGCTGCGGGGATAAACCCGGCCGAGCGACCGATCTCCCAATTCAGTTCAGTCACCGGCATCTTTCGTATGCTTATCGACCTGCCCGCGGACGTGCAGGTGGCGCACATCAACCTGCATGCCCGTACCGGGGAGTAGTGGGAGGAGGCCCAACCCGTGAATGAGACTTTCGACTTCGTGGTAGTTGGCAGCGGTGGCGGCTCGATGTGTGCCGCCCTGGTCATGCGCGCCGCGGGCAGGAGTGTGCTGATCCTGGAAAAGACGGCACTGGTGGGTGGCACGACAGCCATTTCGGGTGGCGTGATGTGGATTCCCAACAACCGCTTCATGGCCGCCGAGGGCATCGCCGACAGTCGGGAGCAGGCTATCGCCTATCTCGATGCGGTCGTCGGGGATCATGAAGATACTCCGGGAGCCAGCCGTGAACGGCGACTGGCCTATGTGGAGCAGGCGCCGAAAATGATCGACTTCCTGGTGGCCCAGGGCGTCCAACTGCGACGAATACCCTCCTGGCCCGATTACTGCGAAGCACCTGGGGAATCGGTACCCGGCCGCACTGTGGTGTCGGAGCTGTTCGACATCAACCAGTTGGGGGATTGGAAATCACAGCTCCGCCCCGGTTTTCTTCCCCTCCCGGCCTATCTGGAGGAAGCGATGCAACTGCCCGATATGAAAAGGAGCTGGGCCAGCAAAAAGGTGCTGGCCAGGGTCATCGGGCGGACCCTGTCCAGTCGACTCAGGGGCAGGCACCTGACCACGGCCGGCCAGGCACTGCAGGGGCAGATGCTCCACAGGGCACTCCAGTCCGGTGCGGAAATCAGGACCGGGGCGGGTGTGAAACAGCTGCTGGTGGAGAACGGACGCGTTATCGGGGTAGTGATTGAAAAAGATGGCAAAGACCTGCAGATAGGTGCCCGCTGCGGTGTGCTGGTCAACGCCGGCGGCTTCGCCCGCAACCAGCGCATGCTGGACCAGTATATACCCGGCACCTCCGCAGCGTGGACCAAGACCGCGCCGGGCGATACCGGCGAGATGATCGAAGAGGCACAGCGCCAGGGTGCGGCTATCGCCCAGATGGATACGCGCGTTGGCAATCCCATGGCCATCCCTCCGGGTGAGCCGGATGCAGAGCCTGTGGTCGTCCACGGCGATCTGGCAAAGCCCCACGGCATTGTCGTGGACCAGAGCGGCCAGCGCTACATGCGCGAGGCAAACTCCTACGTGGAGATCTGCAAGGCCATGCTGGCACGAAACCGGGAAGTCCCGGCAATCCCGAGCTGGCTGGTGGTCGACAGTCGCTTCCTTGCAACCTATCCGCTCGCCGGTGATATGCGCGGCAAAAAGAAACCACAGGCCTGGTTCGATCAGCAGTTTCTCCGTCGCGGTGAGACACTGGAGGCACTGGCCGCAGCCTGTGACCTGGATCCCGCCCGACTGGGCGCCACGGTAGAACGTTTCAACGGGTTTGCCCGCAACGGACGGGACGGGGATTTTCACCGCGGCGATCACGCCTACGACCAGTGGTTGGGCGACGCCCTGCACAGCCCCTCCCCTACCCTCGGTACCATCGAGGACGGGCCATTCTACGCCATACAGGTTTACCCGGGCGACGTGAGCACCTACGGTGGCCTGGTCACCGACGAGCATGCCCGCGTCCTGCGCGCTGACGGATCGGTCATCGAGGGGCTCTATGCCACGGGCACATCCACCGCGTCGGTCATGGGACGGGGATGCCCGGGCGCCGGCGCCAGTATCGGCCCGTCTTTTACCTGGGGTTACGCGGCCGCCTTGCATGCAAGCAATCCGGACGGCGCGGCCTGACCTTACTGATAATTTAGCTGAACAACCGAAAACGCGGTTCTTGAGAGGAAAAGTGTCATGAAACAGTTACCCGAAGCCAGACTTTATATCGATGGCGCTTTGCGCTCTGCCGAGGGCGGTAAAACCTATGACAACATCTGTCCCTGGACGGCGGAAGTTGCAGGCCAGGCCGCGGATGCCTCGGCGGCGGACGTGGAAGCGGCCATCGCTGCCGCGCGGCGCGCCTTCGATGAGACGGACTGGTCCCGACAGCATGCACAGCGCCACGAGCTGGTAACAAACTACATGGCGCTGCTGCGGGCCAACCGCGACAGGCTGATGGAAATTGCCCGCATCGAGGCGGGCGCGGCCGTCGGCGCTGCCTGCCGCGCCCATGTGGACTTCGCCCTCAACGGCGGCGACGACCTGGTGGAGTGCTTCAGTGCCATCCAGTGGGAGGAGGATCGCGGCCGCCGCGAGGACAACGGCGTGCTCAGTGATCGCATCGTCATCCATGAACCCCTCGGTGTGGTGGCGGCGATCACCCCCTGGAATGTCCCCCTCTACGTGAATATCGGCAAGGTCATTGCCGCCTTCCTCGCGGGCTGTACGGTGGTGCTGAAACCCGCGCCGGATACGCCCCTGATGGGTTCGGTGATGGGCGAACTGGCCGTCGAAGCCGGTTTTCCACCCGGGGTCTTCAATGTCGTGACCTCCGCTCACCCTTCCATGGCCGGTGAAATGCTGGTGGATGACCCGCGGGTCGACGTGATCTCGTTTACCGGCTCCACAGCGGTGGGCAAGCGCATCATGGAACGCGGTGCTGCCACCCTCAAGCGAATCTTCCTCGAGTTGGGGGGCAAGTCAGCGAAAATCATCCTGGACGACGCACCGGACTTTTCCATCAAGTGCATGATGTCCATGGCGATCTTCCATGCCGGACAGGGATGCGCCCTGCCCACCCGATTACTGGTTCCGCGCAGTCGTTACCCGGAAGCGGTGGAGGCGCTGCAGATGTCCTACGGTGGTTTTGCCAGCCGATGGGGTGATTACGATGACCCGGAGAACATCATGGGGCCGGTGATTTCACAGCGACAGCTGGAGCGGGTGATGGGCTATATCGAGCTGGGCCAGCAGGAAGGCGCGCGCCTCATCGCCGGCGGCAAGACTGCCCCCGATAAAGGCACCGGCTATTTTATCGAACCCACCTGCTTCGTCGATGTCACCAATGACATGCGTATCGCCCAGGAAGAGATCTTTGGGCCCGTACTGGTGGTGATTCCCTTTGAAGACGATGAGGACGCGATCCGTATCGCCAACGACAGCAGTTACGGGCTGGGTGGCGGGGTCATTTCCGGTGACAGGGACCGTGCCATGCACGTTGCCCGCAACGTTCGCGCGGGCGCGATCAGTGTCAACGACGGCATGAGCATTACCGGTGACCTGCCCTTCGGCGGTTTCAAGGGCAGTGGCATGGGCCGGGAGTGGGGCCGCGAGGGCATCGAGGAATTCCTGGACCTCAAGGCAGTCGCTGTCGGGGTTTCCTGAATATGTTCACCTGAACACGCCTGTCGCCGATAGACGTCCAGGAGGAGCCGGTTTATGACAACCCAGCCTGTCGAAGTCAAACCTACCTACTGCAAAGTCTGCATGGTCCACTGCGGCCTTCTGGTACAGGTATCCGGCAACGAGGTTCTGAAGGTCTACGGTGATCGCGACCACCCGCTCTCCGCTGGTTACACCTGCCCCAAAGGGCGGGCGGTAGGCAGAATTCATCACAGCCCCAACGCTATCACCCAGCCACTGATGCGCAAGAACGGCAAGCTGGAGCCGGTCAGCTGGGATGAAGCCCTGGACGATATAGCCGCAAAACTTCGTCACATCATCGATACTCATGGCCCTCATGCGGTGGCGATTAATTTTGGCAGCGGGCTGGGGCTGGATTCTTCGGGCTATGCCATGGAGGAAGCACTCTATAAGGAATTGGGTTACGGGCCGAAGTTTTCGCCCTTGACCATCGATGGTGTCGCCAAGGTTATGGTGGCGGGCGCCGTGGGTGCTTTTCCCGGCCTCAACCCTAAAACCGACTATGATGACGTGCGCATGCTTATCTATGTGGGCACGAACCCGATGGTCAGTCACGCCCACAATACCGGTATGTTCAACCCCGCCATCTGGATCAAGGCAGCTGCGGAGCGCGGTGAAGTCTGGACTATCGACCCCGTCTTCACCGAAACCGCCAGGTTTTCCACCCGCCACATCGCCGCCTATCCAGGGAAGGACTACGCCATACTGGCCTGGCTCACGAGAGAAATTATTGATGGCGGCCCCCTCAAACCGCGACAGACACTTGCTGGGCTGGAAGAGCTGCGCACCGCATTGGATGGCTACGACCTGGAAACAGCTGCTGAAATCGCTGGCGTTGCGCAACAGGATATGCTGGATCTGCTGGCCGCCATTCGCCGTCAGGGCGGCAATGTGGTGGTGGAAACCGGCACAGGCATCACCATGTCCGCGGGCTGTAACATGACCCAGTGGTTTGCCTGGTTGCTGATGATCCTTACCGGGGCCATGAACAACAAAGGAGGCGCCTGGTTTCATCCCGGCTTCCTTACCCCGTTTGACAGTTTTGAGCTGCCGGAAATGGACCCGTGGACACCCGGCTCCAATGTCCGCCCCGAAGTACCCGGTGTGATAGGCGACTGGCCCTGTGCAGTGCTGCCGGACGAAATCGAGGCGGGCAACATTCGCGGCTTGTTTAACTTTGGTGGCAGATTGTTGCGGACCTTCCCCGATACCAATGCACTCGAACGGACTCTCGATAAGCTTGAATTGAATGTCATGACCGAGATAGCCAGCAATGAGACCACTGACGTCTCAACTCACGTGCTGCCCACCAAGGATGGTATCGAGCGTCACGAGTTCACGCGGTGGGACACGCTCAACTGGAACCTCTCTGTACAGTATTCCGCACCGCTTGTAGAGCCGATGGGGGAGCGGCGCTCAGCCTGGTGGGTGATATCCCAGATCATGCGCCGCGCCGATCTGCCGGTGCCAGAGTATGTGCCCGAAGATGACAGCGATCCGGATGCTGACCTGGCCATGCTTGCCCAGCTGATGCAGATGGCCCGATGCAGTTTTGAAGAACTGAAAGCAAACCGTTATGTAGAGCGGCCCCTGGAAATTCCCGCCGGGTGGCTGGATAACCATATCGAACGCATAGGTGGTTGGCGACTGGTGCCACAACGTCTTCTCGCCCAATGGCAGGAGATGCGTGCTGCTGACGAGTCCACACGGGGCAAACCAAAGCCGCTGTGTTTCTCCTCCCGTCGCCAACGGAATAAACTGAATGGCCAACTCGATTTTCTGGGTGAGGAGGCCAACGCGATCATTCACCCCGCCGATGCCGAACTCCATGGCATTGGCGAGGGTCAGACGGTAAGGGTAAGCAATAGAAGCGGGGAGATTGAACTCATTGCGCGATTGCGCCCGACCATGCGCCGCGGAGTGATTTCCATCAGCCACGGACACCTGAGTGGCAATGTAAACCGCCTCACGAATAAATCAGACATCGATACCCTCAGTGGTATGGCGCTCTACTCAGGAGTGCCGGTCGACATCGAAGTGCTCAACGATCCCTGAACGGCCCGATAACGGGCTGGACCGTAGGGCCTGGGTGTCTCATTAAAATTACTACGGACATCGATGCCCGTTTACAACTGCGTTCACCGGTCAAGGTCCCCCAAGGCCGGAGGTTCGGGCGCGTGTTTTGATGAGTTCGGCATCAACCGGAACAATGAAACCGGCTGCTACCGCCGCATCCGTGGCTTCGTCGATAGCATCGATGTAAGCCTGCTGTGTGGGATACAGCATTGCGAGGCGGGCATCTTCAAACAGCTCCGTAGTGCCGAACAGGAAGCAGTAACTGGTGCCAGCCTGCTTCTCTCCTGTCAAAGTCGCCACCGGCGCGTCCACATAGGGTGTGCGTATGCCACCGGTGGCGTTACCGAATTCATCCCGTACAAAGTCGGTTTGATCCGCGTTCAGTGACAGCCGCTGCGCCTCAGGTGCAGCTTCCCCCGTGCGAATCCATCGGTCGATGGCAGCGATCGCAGCCCTGGCAACCCAGTGTGTGGGCCCGTCGTTGATCGGCGAGTCGCACTGGAGCAGCGGCGGGCTGGCATCCAATGTGGCGATGACATCTGCCACGGTAGGGTCATCGCCGCGATCGAACCTTCCCTTGATCGTCGTATAGGCGTCGGAGTGGGCAGTACCGGCGGTTTCCCACAGACGGTAAAACGCGGAATCGGGCTGGCGCGCCGCTACGGAGCCAAGCAGAAAGAGATCCCCCTCGGCCTGCAGGCCGATCACCGGTTCAGTCAAGTCGTCGCGGGTCAGTGTCGGACCCGGTACCGGCACCTCTACCTGGGGCGCTTGCGACAGGGCTGCGGCATTGTCGCCCCGGCTGTGGATCACGAAGCCGTCAAACAGTTCGATGGTGGGATGAATAGCGTTGATGTAGGTGGTCAGGCGGCCCGCAGACTGGGACTGGCCAATGCCAATCATGCGCTCGACTTTCAGTCCCTCCAGGGGATCGATGCCCATCGGGTTGCGCACGGCCTGCGCCGCCTGGGAGAAGATATCGTAGGCAAAGCTGTCGCCGGGATGGCTGAGCCGGGAGTAGCGCTCGGGATCAGCCACCTTGAGGGGCATTTCGAAGCTGCCGCCGCCCTCCACTCCCACGAACTGGGCGGAGACGCCGATCCAGGCGTAGCCCTCCCGCATCAGTTCGGTGTGGGTATAGAGCAGATCCGGCGACGCATCCACACCACCGGTGACATTGAACCATTCAACCACTACGCTGCCGTTGAAATCCGCGTCATTCTCCGGCCGCAGCACGACGATGCGCGAAACATAGTCCGCCGCGTCAGCTGCCTGCACGGTCCATATCCCGTCTTCAGTCAACTCGTCCGTAGGCAGGTAGGATTTCGCGGTGCCGGAAATAAAGTACTCGGTTTCGCGATAACCCAGCTCGGCCTCGTCGAAAGTGAGACCGGCGTAAAATGGTGTGCCTGGTGTATAGCCGCGGTCCCGGAAGTCGATCTCGAGCACACCGGGTACCACTACCAGCTTGCAGCAATCATCGCCGCCGCCCCCCGTGATGGGGCCCTCGACGACCGGGTTGTCCGCCTGAGGCTTCCGGTTCCCGCTATTGCTATCGCTATTGTCATCGCAGGCTGTAATAGCCAGCATGGTTAGTAGTGCAAACCCGATCCAGGCGGAGCCGCCTCGGGCACGTTCCTTATTCATCCCATAACTCCTTACCAATCTCTCCAGGGAGACTTGTTATCAGCCAATGGTCTGCCGTTATCGCATATCTCACGTCTGCCATCAGTTCGCCGAGGCCGTTGAACTGCGGTTCTCGCGCCAACGCTCCAACAGGGACTTTGTGGCGCTCATGCTGCGCCCTTCCCCTTCACCCAGGGCCACGCAGTTTTCAAGAATCTGTA
>JAHEEV010000188.1:2858-5250 GCA_024640505.1 Halieaceae bacterium | reverse complement strand
GCGGACCTCCCGCAACCGCCCAACAAGCAGGCCTACCACGCCCTGGCCATGGGCAGCTGCGCGGCGGACAATGCGGAGCGGTTCCTGCGCGGGCGGCGGCTGAAGCGGTTCCGACCCGGCCCGGAGATCAGCCTGATCTCCCTGGGAGACCTGGACACCTACCTCGTGCTCGGGCAGCGGGTACTGGCCGCTGGCCCGCTCCTGGCACCGGCCAAGGAGCTGCTGTTCCAGGCCAATATGGCGATGCTGGATCCCCCACTGGGTTTCACCCCGGCGCGGGACCTGTCCGCGCGGTACTGGCAGAGCCTGCAGAAACTGGCCCTGCCCCGGGTCTGGCCGCCCACCTCCCTGGGGCGCCTGGCGGATATCCGGCTGCTGCCCTGAGGGGATTATTCCAGGGCCTCGAATCGATTTTTCGCCCGGTTCTTCACCACTTTGTTGCCGTCGAACACCCGGCCGTTCATGGCGATGTAGACGCCCGGCGGGCAGCACTGTATCGCGCCGATCGCGCAGCCAATATTGAAGATCGCATCGGACTGGGCGAAGGCGGCGGGCTGCAGGGCGCCGGTGAGCACGATGCGCTTGCCGGACAGTCCGGACAGCGCCCTGGCCGTGGCCACCATGCCGTCGGTACCGTGAGTGATCAGCACGTGGCCTGCCTCGCAGGCCGCTACCCGCTCGCGGATCAGGGCACGGTCCGCATCGTTCATATCCAGGCTGTCCTTGCGCATCAGGGATTCCACCGTGAATGCGAAGTCCACCGCCATGCGCTGCAGCAATTCACCGATGACGGGATCGCCCACGTGGTAATCGCTCTTCGCATCGAAGTAGATCTTGTCGATGGTGCCGCCGGTGGTGATGATGTGCAGGTGCATGGTCTGTGGTCCGGTTGAATCAGCTGCCGTTTTATCACAGGTCATCGACCCTGTCCCCGCTGAACCGATTTCCGCGGCCGCTCCGTTTTTTTCAAGGAATTTTCTCCTCAGGCCCTTCCCGTGCCCCCGTGCAATGGTCTATCCTTCAAATAAATGCACATTTGTATACTTTTTTGATATGACAGCAATGATCTCCCCCAGCGAAGGACTGCGCATGGCGCGCGGTATCGAGACGACGGCCCTGCGCGAAGCGGGCCCGTCGGAAGCACAACGCACACTCACCGCACCCCTGGTACAGGCCCTGTGGGATTCGGGCCTGATGCAGTTCATGAATCCGGCAGCGGCAGGCGGGCGGGAACCGGGCTTCGCCGAGTTGATCGAGACCTGGATGGAGATGGCCCGGCAGGACGGCTCCCTGGGCTGGATTGGCATCGCCAACCTGCCCTCTGCCTGCTTCGCCGCCGCCTACCTGCCGGACGAGGGTTTCGCGGAGGTGTTCGGCGCCCACGACAACCGCATCACCATGGGCGGGCAGTTCTTTCCCAACGGCACCGGCAACAAGGTGCCCGGCGGCTATGAAGTCAGCGGTGCCTGGCAGTTCGGCAGCGGCACCGGCCACTCGGAGTATGTCTGCGCCGGCTTCCTGCCCATGGACGGGGAGGAGATGGTCATGGGCGATGACGGTATGCCGGTGATGCAGGTGGCCGTAGTGCCCCGGGAACAGGTGAAGTTTACCGACGGCTGGCACGTGCAGGGACTCAAGGGTACCGGCAGCTACGACTACGAACTGCAGGAGGTGTTCGTGCCGGAGTACCGCACCTACCCCCTGTTCACCCGGGAACCGAAACGCGGCGGGGATATCTACCGTTTCGGTGTCATGCCGCTCACCGGCTGCGGCCATGCCGCCTGGGCCCTGGGCGTGGCCCGCAGCGCCATCGACGACGTGGTGGAACTGGCCATAGAGAAGACCCGCATGGGCGAGGGCAACTCCATCGCCCACAAACTCACCTTCCAGCGCAACCTGGCCCACCACGAGGGCATGTGGCGGGCGGCGCATCGACTGGTGGTAGATACCTACACGGCTATGGAGCAACGCATTGCGGAGGGCGATGCGTTGACGCCGGACATGCGCGCGGAGATGCGCATCGCCGCCACCTACGCCACCGAGGCCAGCCGGGAGGTCGTACAGTGGGCCCACCTGGCCGCCGGCACCACCGCCATTCGCGAGGGCAGCCGCCTGGAGCGGGCCTTTCGGGATATGTACACCGGCACCCAGCACGCCTTTATCAGCGAGAACACCTACACCGAGGCCGGCAAGCTGATGCTGGGCCTGATCGAGGACAGCCCCGCGCTCTGAGGAACGGCCGATGAAGGACTTCAAGGACAGGACCGCCGTCATCACCGGCGGCGCCAGCGGCATCGGGCGCGCCATGGGTGAGCTGTTCGCCGCCCAGGGTATGAATATCGTGCTGGCGGATATCGAGCAGGCGCCGCTGGATGCGGCCGTCTCAAAGCTG
>JAHEEV010000188.1:0-2758 GCA_024640505.1 Halieaceae bacterium | reverse complement strand
ATGGCACAGCGGGTGCTGGAGGCGATCCGGGAGGATCGTTTCTACATCCTGTCGGACGACGCCTGGCGCGATGCCGCCAACACGCGGCTGGACGACCTGCGCGCCGGTCGCAACCCCACCTTCGCGCCGCCCGTGAGCGGCTAGTGCGATAACAGCGATAACCACGGAGACCCAGGGATGAGCAGCAACCCTTCACAAACGCCATTCGAACTACCCGCCGATGATGCCCTGATCGCCGGGGCACTGGAGGACGCCAGCATCCCCACGCTCATGATGAGCATGATCCACATGAGCGGCGATACGGCGCTGCTGGACGGCCCGCTGCGCCCGGCCGGCGTCTATATCAACGAGTACCAGGGCTACATGTCCGAAGAGGACAAGGCCGCCGTGCGGGCACAGGCCCTGGAGGTGATCAGGGCGTTCCGCGATGGCGGCTGTGCACTGCCGCCGCCACCCTCGGAAGAGACCATCCATCGCATGATGAACTTTCTCGTCGCCCAGGAAGTTCCGCAGGACTACGTGCCGATGATGCTGGAGGAGATGGAACTCGACGGCAGGGACCAGCGCAGCGATGCCTGGGGGCCGGAAGTACCCGCGCAGCGGCGGGCGGACCACACGGTACTGGTGATCGGCGGCGGCATGTCCGGCGTGCTGGCCGCGGTCCGCCTGCAGGAGGCGGGCATCCCCTTCGTCGTGATCGAGAAAAACCCGTCCGTGGGCGGCACCTGGTACGAGAACCGCTATCCCGGTGTGCGGGTAGACGTGGGCAACCATCTCTACTGCTACTCCTTCGAGCCCGCCCACCACTGGACCCAGTATTTTTCCCAGCAGCCGGAATTGCAGCGCTATTTCGAGGGCGTGGTGGAGAACCACGGCCTGCAGTCACATTTCCGCTTCAACACGGAGGTGACCGGCGCGACCTGGGACGAGTCGCGCAAACTGTGGACGGTCACCACCGTGGACAGCGCCGGCAATACCGAATCCCACGAAGCCAACAGTGTCATCAGCGCCGTGGGCCAGCTCAATCGCCCGAAGCTTCCCGACATCCCGGGCGTGGAGAACTTCGCCGGGCAGTGGTGCCACTCGGCGGCCTGGGACGACTCCGTGGACTACCACGGCAAAAACGTGGTGGTGGTCGGGTCCGGGGCCAGCGCGTTCCAGCTGGTACCGACTATCGCGGCGGAGGTAGGCAGCCTGACCGTATTCCAGCGCTCCGCCCCCTGGATGTTCGAAAATCCCATCTACCACGAGGACGTGCCGGAGGGTAAAAAATGGTGCCTGCAGCACCTGCCCTTCTATGCCCGCTGGTTCCGCTTTCTGCTGTTCTGGCCCGCCTGTGACGGGGCCTACGATACGGTGATCGTCGATCCCGACTGGCCCCACCAGGAGCGCTCCGCCAACGAGATGAACGAATTCGTCTACCAGATGTTTTCCGACTACATCCGGGGCCAGGTCGGGGACGATGAGGAACTGCTCAAAAAGGTCATTCCGGACTACGTTCCCATGGGCAAGCGCACCCTGCAGGACAACGGCAGCTGGCTGTCAGCCCTCAAGCGCGACAACGTAGCGCTGGTGACACAGAGTGTCGCCAGCGTCAGTGAAGGGGGCGTCACCTCGAGCGATGGTACATTTTATCCCGCCGACGTCATCATCTACGCCACCGGGTTCCAGACCGACCGCTTCCTCTGGCCCATGGAGATCCGCGGGGGCGACGGCGAACTCCTGTCGGACCGGTGGGGCAACGAACCCTCGGCCTATCTGGGCGTTACGGTCCCCGGTTTTCCCAACTTCTACTGCATGTACGGCCCCGGCACCAACCTGGCCTTCGGCGGCAGCCTGATCTTCAACGGCGAGTGCCAGATCCGCTACATCATGGAGTGTCTGAAACTGCTGCTGCAGTCGGGTGACGCGGCCCTGCAGTGCAGGGAGGCCGTGCACGACGATTACTATCGCCGCTTCCGCGAGCAGCATGCCCGACTGATCTGGGAGCACCCGTCCATCAAGTCCAGCTTTTACCAGAACGCCGACGGCAAGGTAACGCTGCTGTGGCCCTGGAAAATCCATGACATGTGGTCCTGGACCCGGAGTGCGCAGGCAAGCGATTACGAATTGATCCCCCAGGAGTCAGCACCATGAGCAATCTCGAGAACAGGGTGGCGATGGTCACCGGCGCCGCCTCCGGCATCGGCCTGGCCTGTGCCCGGCGCTATGCGGCCGAGGGCGCTACGGTGGTGGGGATTGACCTGCAGGAGTCAAAAGAATGGCAGACAGTGGTGGACGCGGCGCCGGCCAGCCGCTTTCACCGTGTCGATGTCACTGACGGCGCGGCGCTGCAGGCGGTGGCGGGGGAAACAGCGGAGCAACTGGGCCGCATCGACATCCTGCTGACCGCCGCCGGGGTGGGGGACGGCGGTCCGGTCAACATGCTGGAGGAGCAGGCCTGGGACAGGGTGGTCGATATCAACCTCAAAGGTACCTTCCTCTCCATCAAGGCGGTGCTGGACACCATGATGGCGCAGCGCTCCGGCAGCATCATCACGATCGCCAGCGTCGAGGGTATCAACGGCACCGAGGGGGGCAGCGCCTACAACGCCTCCAAGGGTGGCGTGGTGCTACTGAGCAAGAATATTGCGATCGATTACGGCCGACTGGGCATCCGCTGCAACGCGATCTGCCCCGGATTCATCGACACGCCCCTGTTGCGCAGCGTGATGGACCCCCTGCCAACCGTGAAGGCGGACATCCAGAAGCAGATCAA
>JAHEEV010000187.1 GCA_024640505.1 Halieaceae bacterium | reverse complement strand
AGTGCCTTCGCCGGTATCCTCCTGAGCTACGGCTCCCTGCTGGGCCTGGAACCCATGGTGGCGCTGCTGCTGACCGCCTTTGCGCTCAAGCTCATCGAGCTGGCCAGCCGCAAGGATGCCTACGTACTGTTGTTCCTGGGCTATTTCATCTGCATCACCGAGTTCCTGTTTACCCAGGACCTGTTGATCGTCATCTACGTCTTCGGCGTGAATATCACCCTGGTGACCACGGCGCTGGTTGCGCTGCACCAGCCGGGGCAGGACCACTTCTCCGCAAGGAGCCTGCGTCTGGGCGGGGTGATGCTGCTGCAGGCAGTCCCGTTGATGATCGTGCTGTTCTTCCTCTTTCCCCGCATCGGCCCCCTGTGGACGGTTCCGGTCAAATCCCATGCGGCCAAAACCGGCGTCAGTGATTTTTTGCGCCCGGGCGACATCTCCCAGCTGAGCCTCTCCGACGAGGTGGCCTTCCGGGCGCAGTTCGAGGGCGAGATCCCGCCCAAGTCCCAGCTCTACTGGCGCGGGCTGGTGTTCAGCAAATTACAGGAAGGAGCCTGGACGAGTCTCAGCTACTATGAAATCCCGCCAGCGGAACGCCGTCCTGTGCCGGTCGCTACCGGGGAAAGCCCGGTCACTTACAGCATTATCATGGAGCCGACCCAGCAGAACTGGCTGTTCAGCCTGCGCTATGCACGTTCCGATACGTCGGGCGTCATGCAGGCTTCGGACTATCGGCTATTTACGCCCGTGATCATCGAGCACAAATACCGCTATAGCGTGACCTCCTGGCCAGAGGCGTCCCTCGATGAGAGCCTGGGGGAGTGGAGACGGGAGACGGAACTGAAACTGCCCGAGGAGGACAATCCCCGGACGCGTGCTCTGGCGCTGCAATTGCGCGACGATGCCGGCAGTGACGAGGCCTTCGCGGAGGCGGTACTGGACAAATTCAACCGCGAACCCTTCGTCTACACCCTGCAGCCATCACGTCTGGCGGCGCAGGACAGCATGGACCAGTTTCTTTTCCAGACCCGGCAGGGCTTCTGCGAGCATTACGCTTACGCCTTTGTGGTGATGATGCGGGCTGCCGGTGTACCCGCCAGGGTGGTGGCGGGCTATCAGGGCGGTGAGATCAACCCGGTCAACCAGACCGTAATCGTGCACCAGTTCGACGCGCACGCCTGGGCGGAAATCTGGCTGGAGGGTCGTGGCTGGGTGCGCGTGGACCCGACCGCGGCGGTGTCACCGGATCGAATTGAGCTTGGCCTGGAGGAGGCGCTGGCCGCCGAGGGCAGTTTTCTTGCAGACTCACCGCTTTCGCCGCTGCGCTATCGCCGTATCAACTGGATCAACCAGCTGCGCCTGCGTTACGACGCACTGACCTACCGCTGGCAGAGCTGGGTGGTGGGGTTCAACAGTGAACAGCAGTTCGACCTGTTGCGCAATGTACTGGGGGAAGTCAGCGCCCGGCGCTTCGCGCTGGTTTTCCTGGTCGCCTGGACACTGCTGCTATTGCCCGTTGCTTTCAGCCTCCTGCGCCGGCGCGATACCCGCGAGCTGCGCCCGCTCGACCGGTTGTATTTGCAGGTCTGTGATCGGCTCGCACGCAGTGGCATGCCCCGCGCCGCCGGAGAGACGCCGGATCAGTATGCGCAACGGGTGGCCGCGGCGAAGCCGGAACTGGCCACGTCGGTGACGCAGCTGACCCGGCTGTACAACGAGCTGGCCTACGGTGACGGCGAGGATGCGCGCGCCCGGGAGCAATTCTCGAGGGAGGCAGCGAAATTCCGGCCTAGCCGTCGTCCAGGTAATGACGTTCGTCGAACGTCTTGACCAGCTGAGGATAGAAGACGGTGAGCGTGGTGACGACCATGCCGTTGATGAATCCCTCGGGGAACAGAAGGAGGCTGATCAGCGGCCAGCTGGCCAGGGCATCGATCACCCATGCCCGCTGGCCGATAACCCACAACAGGGGCAGGGCGGTTGCCGCTAAAGCCAGCACGGATAAGAGGCCTCCACCAAAGCCTGCGCCGAGCATGTAGATGAACAGGTTCCGGTATTTCAGCTGGCGCAGGCGGAACACCAGGTAACGGGATACCGTTGCCGGCACGGCAACGGATAACAGCCATGCCGGGGGGATGCTCGCTGCGCCCTGACCAATGAGCGCCGTGTGCACCAGGACCGCCAGCGTGCCGGCCAGTAGGGCGAAACGCCAGCCGAGAATCAGGGTCAGGGTGGTTATGCCCAGGAAATGGATCCACAGTCCCGGAATCACGCGCACGGATAGCAGCCACAAAATGATGCAGAACAACGCGCCGCCCAGCAGGAGATGCAGCCTGGCAGGCACCTGGATGACGGCCCGCCAATCCGCGTAGCGCAGCGCCAGCAGGCACGTGGCGAACAGTAACAGCCAGAGGCTGGCCGACAGCCAGGTGGGTATGAGTGCACCGTCGATAACCATCCGCGCATTGTAGCGCGGAAAATCCGCTGTACGGGTTCTGTGCGTCCTTCGATTGCTGTAATCTCGGGTCATGAACTGGAAGTATTTCGGAAAAGCCCACCAGTGGGTTTATCGTATCAGCGGCGGGCGCCTGGGAGCCCGGATGGGGTGGATCGATGTGGCGCTGGTGGAGACAGTAGGGCGCCGGTCGGGCAAGACCCGCATCGTGCCGATTGCCTGCTATCCCTATCGGGATTCGGTGGTGGTGTCCGCCTCGAACAGTGGCTCCGACAAGCATCCCGCGTGGTACCTCAACATGCAGGCCAATCCCCGGGTCAGTGTGCAGCTGGGTCGCCAGACGTTTGAGGCGATGGCCGAAGAGGTGCCTGACGATGAGCGGGAAGCACTGTGGCAGGAGATCGTTGCCAGCAACAAGCACCAGGGGGAGTACCTGGCCGCCACCCGGCGCAGGATTCCGCTGGTCTGGTTCCGGCGCCTCTAGGGGGCGACCAGCAGGTAGCCCAGACCGCTGCCCAGGGCCATCAGGACAAAGCTGGCCAGGCAGGCGACCTGTGCGGGAATCAGGCGGCCTGTCTGCCCCCCGCTCTCCAGGGTTCGCCACGCGGAGAAAGTCGCGGGCAGGGCTCCCGCCAGCCCCCATGCCATGCCGCGCGCTTGGGGATAGAAGACAACCGTCAGTAACAGCCACAGGTAGCCCGCAGCGAGAATGACCACATACCATTGGGCGGCGCGTTCCAGCCCCAGTCGCACCACCAGGTTTTTCTTGCCGGCCTGTTTGTCGGCGCGGTAGTCGGGGAATTCGTTGATCCACAGAAAAGCGGCTACCAGCAGGCCCAGCGCCATGGAAGCCTGGAGCAGTGGCGCGTAGAGGTGACCCCGTTGCACCAGGTAGGTGCCACAGACGATGACCGGGCCGTAGGCCAGTGCTACGGCCAGTTCACCCAGGCCGCGGTAGGAGAGCCGGATGCTGCCGCCGTGGTAGTACCACGCGAGTGCCATACCGACCAGGCCTATGCTCAGGACCCTGGCGTCCAGGAAGAGCACGATGATCAGTCCCACGATGATAGCGGCCAGGAAGAAGGTGGTGGCGATGGCGGAGGTCTGCCGGCGACTGAGCAGGTCGTCCACCATCACCCGCTTGCCGCCTGAGAATGGGCTGCGGTCCTGCTCTTGCACCGCAAGGTCGGTGCCGCTGTCGTAATCCACTACTTCACCGGCGGCGTTCTTGGCCACCTCCACGCAGAACACGCCTGCTACCGTGAGTACGAGCCAACCCCAGTCGATCAAGCCGTGCGCAGCGGCAACGCAGGTGCCCAGGAACAGTCCGGCGAAGGAAGCGAGGGAAATTTTCGGGTCGGCCAGCCGCCAGAACCCGCGCCAGAAATTCCGGCTCAAGCGGGCGGCTCCCCGAACCAGCGCTGCATTTTTTCATCGGTCCTGTGGCGCACATTGTCGTTGATGTAGGCGGCCACTGCCGCCACCGCCAGTACCAGCACCCCGAGGTCGTCGGCATAGCCTACCGCCGGAGTAAAATCGGCGATCGCATCCAGGGGAACGATGAAATAACCCAGTGCACCGGCGATGGTGGCCTTGGCCCAGGCAGGCGCCTTTTCCTCCTGCGAGGCGTAATAGAGCAGCAGCGATTTTTCCACGACCTCCCGGCCGGCGGTTATCGCGTAATATTTCAGCTTTTCGCGAAAGCCACGTTCGGAATAAGCCTCTTCGTAATTCTGGATTTCACTCATCTCAGACCTCATGCCCTGCTGTCGGGGGGGATGGAATAGGTGCCCACCGCGTGCGCCACGGGCTCGGGGTCACCATCGGAATACAGGTTGATTTCGCCGACCACCAGGACCCGGCCCACCTTCATCAGTTTGCAGATCCCTATGATATCCCGCTCGGCAGAGGGCCTGCGCAGGAAATTGATGTTGAGGCCGGTGGTCACCGCCAGTGGCACGATACCGATCTCGCCGAGTATGGCCACGTACAGCGCCGTATCCGCTACCGCCATCATCACCGGGCCGGATACGGTCCCTCCCGGCCGGAGCTCGTCGTGACCTATCCGGTGTCTGATGGTGGCGCCCTGGTGACCCACCGATTCCACGCTGGCGTTGAACTGGGGAAAATCGGTCGCGAGAAACGCCTCTATCTCTTCCTGGTTTGCCATGGTCAGGTTCTCCGGTTGGCAGTCTGTGGCGAACTGAAAAGCCAGGGACGCAGTTCGGAGCGGTTGGCCACGATGATCTGCTGGGCCGCCGGGTCATCGAGGCTCTCGTCGGGGTCGATGTGCAGCAGCTTGAGGGCGTAGGGCACCAGTTTTGCCCTCGTCGTCACCTCGAGTGCGCCGTCTTCCATGCCATAGTCGACCTGGACCACTTCCTGTTGCTCCCGGCTCAGTCGTGGGTCCGGGGTGATGCGGATGGTTACCCGGGTGTTCCATTCATCATCGCCTGCAACCCCGTGGCCGGATTCATCCATGATCTCAGGAATATCGCGGAACCGGCTGAGCACGAAGTCCCGGTATTCCTGGTTCTTTTCGCACCAGGCGCGCACGTGCCAGCGTACCCCGGTGTAGACCAGGGTGTGCGGTACGATGATACGGCCCTCCCGGTCGGGGTTATTGATGGATACGTAATCCACCTCCAGCCGTTTCTGCTGTCGCGCGGCCTGCATGATGGGGCGCAGAACGTCCGGGCGGACGTCGCGCAGGGGCACCGAGAGCACTTCCACGTTGGCCACATTGAGCGAGAGTGACTCGAATACGTTCATCAACTCATTGTTGCGAGCCATGAGATGCAGGTATTCGTCGG